>MGTN01000036.1:9791-15553 GCA_001799475.1 Desulfovibrionales bacterium GWA2_65_9
CCACGCCTAGCCCTCCTTGATGTCCTCTTTGATGCGCATGCCGAAGTGGCGTCCGGCGATGTCCGTGCGGCACAGGATCTCGTCTCCGGGCTTCAGGTTGACCACGCTGATGGGCGTGCCGTCAACACCGGTGACGCGGATGGTCTCGGCGTTCTGCAGGAACACCTGGCCCGAGACCTCGCCCACCTTGGCCGTGATCTTGAGCATGGGCCGGACCTCGATCTTCACGCGGCCCACCGTGGCCAGGCTGGTCTGGCCGTCCGCGCCGACAATGAGCACCTCGCGCCCGGCGGACAGCTCCTCCAGGTAGCAGGTCTTGTCGCCGGGCAGCACGGCGTAGGCGTGCACGGCTCCGGCGTTGACGCGAAACGGCCGGGCGGCCACGTAGGGGTTGCTCTCGGTCTCGGCGTGCACCAGGAAGGTGAAGGCGCTGGAGTTGCCCACCAGCATGCCCTGGCCGCGCCGGAGCATGGAGATGGTGTCCACGCAGACGCGGTGGCCCAGGCCAGCCGGTTCGATGGCCGTGACCACGGCGCGCTGCAAATCGATTTTGCCCTGGGAGAGCTTGAGCTCGGCCACGATGGCCTTCAGGTCGCCAGCGGCCTCGGGCAGGACCACGATCATGTCCGCCCCGCGTTCCAGGATGCCTGCGGCCAGCACGGCGCGGTCAAAGGACTCGCATTCCAGGCCGAGGCCGGTGGCCTGGGCCAGGATGTTCTCCACGGGGATGATCTCCCAGCCCTTGGCCAGGCTGACCTGCTGCCCGGTTTTGAGCTTGGCCGTGGCGGCTTCCTCGTCGGCCTTGGAGTCAAGCGGCAGCGTGGGCAGCTCGACCGGGGTCAGTACGGTGACGCGGCCGAGCGCGCGCACGGCATCGGCCTGGGCGCTCTCGGTCAGGATGGCGTCCACCCCGGACTCCAGCGCCAGCGTGACCAGCTTTTTCTGGAAGGGGATGGCCTTGAAGATGATCTGTTTCATGACGCCTCTCGCCTATTCCTTGCCCTTGAGCATTTCCATGACCTCGTCCACGTCCATGTCGTCGTGCACGACCTTGGACAGGGCCTGGGTCAACAGGGCCGGGTTCTTGTGCTGGAAGATGTTGCGGCCCACGGACAGGCCCGAGCCGCCGGCGCTGATGGAGTCGTGCACCATCTGCAGGAAGGCCTTGGTGCTGTCGAGCTTGGGGCCGCCGGCGATGACCACGGGCACGCAGCAGGAGTCCACCACGTGGCCGAAGGAGTCCACGTCGCCGGTGTAGGGCACCTTGACCACGTCGGCACCCAGCTCCACGCCCACGCGGGCGCAGTGGGCCACGATCTCGGCGTCGAACTCGCTTTTGACCTTGGGGCCGCGGGCGTAGACCATGGCCAGCACCGGGATGCCCCAGCTCTGGGCGATGCTCGTCACCTGGCCGAAGTCGGTGAGCATCTTGGCCTCGCTCTCGTCGCCCAGGTTCACATGCACGCTCACCGCGTCCGCGCCGAGGCGGATGGCGTCCTCGACAGTGCCGACCAGGGTCTTGGCGTTGGGGAAGGGCGAGAGGGTGGTGCTGGCGGAGAGGTGCACGATGAGCCCGATGTCCTTGCCCTGGGTGCGGTGGCCGCAGCGGACCAGGCCCTTGTGCATGAGCACGGCGTTGGCGCCGCCCTCGACCACTGCGCCCACGGCCTCGCGCATGTCCACGATGCCTGCGATGGGGCCCACCGTGGTGCCGTGGTCCATGGGCACGATGACGGTGCGTTTGGTGTTGCGATTGAAGATGCGTTCGAGCCGGATGGCTTTGCCGAGATGCATGGGGTCTCTCCTTTCGTCGGTGCGGTTGCGCCTCTGAGGCGGCTTTCAGGCGATCTTCCGGCGGTGGAAACTAAAGAAGGGCCGCCGGCTTTCGCCTGCGGCCCTTCCTGAAGAGGCTTTGGTTAACGTCTGGTCGTCAACAAACCTCTCCCCGGCCGCAAGCGCAGCTAAACCAATAATACCAATACTGGCAAAAGGAGGTATTGTTGGCGGCGAGTAGGTTCATAACGTGAGCATTTACCCGCGCCCCTGGGGGCTGTCAACGGTTTTTTTAAAAAAGTGAACGGGCGTGGCGGATTCTCCATTTTTGTCGATATCCGTGCTGGCGGTGGACATTCGTGTGAGAGAATCAGAGCATCTGTTTGTGCCCGAACTGTTGTTTTTCTTGAAATACAGCGTGTTACCGATGTGGCCCAGGTCTTGCTTTGATATGCTGTTCGTCAAGGCCCGCCGGGCCTTAGACCAGCGCCCAGAGGGACCATGCCCGAGACCGCCGCCGCCACCACCATCGAGGAGATCCTGGAGCACGAGTGGATATCCACCGCCTTCCAGCCCCTGGTCTCCATCAAGCGCAAGGCCCTGCTCGGCGTGGAGGCGCTGGCGCGCTGCACGGCCCCGGGCGAGGACATCCCGCCCATGGAGATGTTCCGCATGGCGGGCGAGGCGGGCCGGCTGCTCGAACTGGACCGCATGTGCCGCAACAAGGCCCTGGAGGCCTTCGCCCCCATCCACGCCCAGAACAGGGGCCTCATCGTGTCCATCAATGTCGATGCGTATGCCATCGACGCCGACGTGGTCGGCTCGGGCAACCTCATCCAGCACGTCAAGGCCCTGGGCATCAGCCCCAACAACGTGCTCATCGAGATCGTGGAGTCCCGCGCCAAGGACTCCAAGGCCTTGGAGGAGTTCGTCAGCACCTATCGTAAGAACGGCTTCCTCATCGCCCTGGACGACATGGGCGCCGGGCACTCCAACCTGGACCGCATCCCGTTGCTCAAGCCCGACGTGCTGAAGCTCGACCGCTCCCTGGTGGCCGGGGTGGCCGGGCACATGACGAGGCTTGAGGTGGTCAAGAGCTTCGTGCAGATGGCCTCGCGCCTGGGGGCCCTGGCCCTGGCCGAGGGCGTGGAGCGCCAGGAGGACATCCTGCGCCTGCTCGAGATCGGCGTGGACGTGTTCCAGGGCTATTATTTCGGCCGTCCGGCCATGCGCATGGCCAAGGCCGAGGTCGTGAGCGAGCGCATCGACTACCTGGCGGCCAAGTTCAAGGAGAGCGCCACGGAGCGCTTCGCCGCCCAGAAGGCGCTCTACGCCAGCCACGACGCCCTGGTGCTGGGCCTGTGCCAGCGGCTCGCGGCGGTGGCCACGTTGGGCCTGGACCGGATGCTCACAACCTTCATCGACGAGTGCGACAGCATCGAGTGCCTCTACGTGCTCAACGCCCGTGGCGTGCAGATCTCGGACACCGTGTGCAACCCGGTCAAGCTGCGCAAACGCAAGCGCTTCATCTACGAGCCCGCGCGCCTGGGTGCGGACCACTCGCTCAAGGAATACTTCCTGCCCCTGCGCGCGGGCCTGCCCAAATTCACCACCCAGCCCTACATCTCACTGGCCTCCGGCAACCGCTGCATCACCCTCTCGGCCTTGTGCCAGGATCTGGACGGCCGGGCCTGCATCCTCTGCGCGGACATCGACCACAAAGACTAGGGCCTGTTTCTAAAAGCGTCTCTGCCTCCGGGATGTCGTCTTGGCATCTGCGCGAGCCGATTTGGGTCCAGGGGCGTGTACCGCATGAGTACACTCCCTGGCCCCCCAGAGAGGCTCGCTCCTGGCCAGGGAGCAAAACCCATCTTTGGGCAACAGACCCCAGTCCCCCCTGCGTATGTCAAATATGGCATGAAAGGCAGTCCTGTTTGTGACTTGCCCCCATTTACATTTTTTAAAAATGTGCTATTAAATTTCGAATTCGAGCCTTCACGCTACCGTTTGCGACCCGCGCGCAGGCTGACAACTGAACAATGGCGAGGTGCACCATGAGAAACATGACCATCCGCGCACGCATCATCCTGCTCATCTCCATCGCCGTACTTTTCGCAGCCTTGGTGGGCGGCGGGTTCTACTACGAGCTGCAGCAGCTCAAGCAGTACTCGATCAAGCAGACCCAAGCGGTGATGCTCCAGGGCGAGAAGGAGAAGCTCCAGCTCTCCGTGGACTCCCTGGCCCTGTCCATCGGCGAGGCCATCAAGGGCACGCCGGACAAGGACGCGCGGATCGAGCTCATCCGGGCCCTGACCAAGCCGATTCTGTATGGGGAGGACAAGTCCGGGTATTTCTTCGTCTACGAGGGCACGGTGAACGTGTCCTTCCCGGTCAAGCTGGAGAACCAGGGCAAGGACCTGGGGCATCTGGTCGATCCGAACGGCGTGCACATGATCACCGCCCTGCGTGACGTGGCCGACAAGGGCGGCGGGTTCGTGGAGTACGTCTTCGACAAGCCCGGCAAGGGCCTGCAGCCCAAGGTCAGCTACGCCACCCTGATTCCGGGCACCAAGATGTGGATCGGCACAGGCGTCTACATCGACAACATCGACGTGGAGAAGGCCAAGATCGACGCGGCCATCTCCGGCATGGTCAAGACCGCCAGCCTGACCATCGCGGGCATCGTCCTGGCCCTGCTGATCCTGGGCGTGCTGCCGCTGTCCCTGGTCATCTTCCGCAGCATCGTGCAGCCGCTCAATGCCGCCGCCAAGGCCGCCGAGGATGTGGCCAGCGGCAACCTCTGCGTGGACCTGGAGGTGCGCGGCAAGGACGAGATCACCGTCCTGGAGAAGGCCTTGTGCACCATGGTCGCCACCTTGTCCACCAACCTAGAGGAGATCACGGCCAAGACCAAGGAGGCCGAAGACAAGGCGCACGCCGCCGAGCTGGCGACCATCGAGGCCAACGAGGCCAAGGCCCAGGCCATCCGCGCCCGTTCCGAGGGCCTGCTCCAGGCCGCCAACCGTCTGGAGAGCGTTGTCGCGCGCCTGTCCTCGGCCTCGGAAGAGATCTCCGGCCAGGCCGAAAACATCGGCCGCGCAACGGAAGTCCAGAAGGGCCGCATCACCGAGACGGCCACGGCCATGGAGGAGATGAACGCCACGGTGCTCGAGGTGGCCAAGAACGCCTCCCAGGCCGCCGAGGGCGCGGACACGGCCAAGAACCGCGCCAGCACGGGCAACCAGGTGGTCGGGCGCTCCATCAAGTCCATGGACGACCTGCTGCTGCTGTCCAAGCGCCTGAAGGAGAACATGGACGCACTGGGCCAGCGTGCCCAGGACATCAGCCAGGTCATGAACGTCATCAACGACATTGCCGACCAGACCAACCTGCTGGCGCTCAATGCCGCCATCGAGGCCGCGCGGGCGGGCGATGCCGGACGAGGCTTCGCTGTTGTCGCGGATGAAGTCCGCAAGCTGGCTGAAAAGACCATGACCGCCACCAAGGAGGTGGGCGAGACCATCCGGGGCATCCAGGAGGTTTCGCAGCAGAATATCCACGGCATGGAGGAGGCTGGCCGGGCCATCGCCGAATCAACCGACCTGGTGCGCCAGTCCGGCCAGGCCCTGGAGCAGATCCTGCACATGAGCGAGAGCACCGCCATGCAGGTGTCGAGCATCGCCACCGCGGCCGAGGAACAGTCCGCAGCCAGCGAGGAGATCAACGAGGCCGTGGAGCAGATCAACACCATCGCCACGGAGACGGCGGTCAGCATGCAGCAGACCACCATCGCCCTGCACGAGCTGGCCGAACAGGCCGAGAACCTGCGCGGCCTGGTGGCCGACCTGAAGCGCGAGGGAACGTCGGTTTAGAGGCTTGCGCCCAGAGTGAAAAGCAAGAGGCCGGGGCAACCCGGCCTTGTTTTGTGCGCTGGCGGTCGGCTCAAGCCTGTTCCAGCAACTCATGGCGCGCCATGTCCATGAACGCCA
>MGTN01000037.1:0-310 GCA_001799475.1 Desulfovibrionales bacterium GWA2_65_9
CTGTACCAGCAACAGCATGGCATCGGAGATAAAATCATCATATACAGGCCCGCCATTCGGATCACCCTGGAGGATAATGAGGGAAAAATGAGGGACCGGTGCTATCTGAACCTGATCGAGCAGATAGCGGTAAACATCTTGTAATTCCGGAAGGGAAGCGTCACTCAAGATATGGAAATCGATAATACAGCGGTAGGCATCCAGTGTGGCCAGTTTCGGCCAGGCTTCCCGATGGGTGATGCCGCCCCAGAGTAGTCCGGGGGTATGCCGGGCCTGATAAAATGGATCATCGCCCTGGAAAAAACAACCC
>MGTN01000037.1:357-4723 GCA_001799475.1 Desulfovibrionales bacterium GWA2_65_9
AGAACGGAAAGCCGCCTCAACCGTTTCCCGTCTCTGCCTCAATCCAGTCCAGGAAGGCCGGGTGGCCGCCCTCGATGGGCAGCACCACCACGCACGGGCAGTCGTAGCTGTGGGCCTCGGCCAGCACCGCTGTGAGCTCCCCGGCCAGGGCCGCGGTGGTCTTGAGCAGCAGCACCACCTCGTCGGCCTGCTCAAGCTGGCCCTGCCACCAGTACAGCGAGCGCATGCCCGGCAGGATGTTGGCGCAGGCCGCCAGCCGTTGCGTGACCGCCAGCCGGGCCAGGCTCTCGGCCTCGGCCAGGCTCGGCGCGGTGACGTAAACGAGGCGGGCGACCGGGCGGACGGGCGGACGGGCGGACGGGCTGTCGGGCACGGAACCTGCCGCCAGCCTACTGGCAGAGGGGCTTGGAGCCGGGCTTGGCCGTGGGGAGGTATTCGGCCACGGTGGACGCTTCGGCGTCGGAAAGCTTGGCCCCGTTGCCCTTCATGCGCTGCACGGTCTGCTTCCAGACCTCGGCCGTGCGGTTGCCCAGCTTCTCGCAGATGCGGCCCGTGGAATGGCAGGCGGAGCAGCGCTCAGCGGCCAGCTTGGCGGCCCCGGCATCGGCGAAGACCAGGGACACGAGCAGCAGGCCCGTGTACAGGCAGACGACGACAATCATCAATTTTTTCATTATGTTCCCTGCTTGCGTGTGGATGCCTGCGGCAGCGCGTGGAGCGCTCCGGGTGGACTTTTTCAACCACATATCCGGCCCGCTGGCAACGAAAATCAGCGCCCCTGCCTGCGCCTGCCCGCCCTTGCCCCACCCTGGCCCCCGCTCTTGCCCCCGCTCTTGCCTCTGGAGCCCGCGGATGCTACCCCACGCCAAAACACAGCGCGCAAGGGAGCAGCCGACCATGACCACACCAAAGGACCGCGCCCAGGCCATCTTCGCCCGCCTGGCCGCGCGCTACCCCGACCCCAAGCCCGCCCTGGACTACACCGGCGCCTGGGGGCTGCTCGTGGCCACGGTGCTGGCCGCCCAATGCACCGACGCCCGCGTGAACCAGGTCACGCCCACGCTCTTCGCCCGCTGGCCGAAGATCGAGGATCTGGCGCGGGCCGACGTGGCGGACATCGAGGTCGTGGTGCATTCCACCGGCTTCTTCCGCAACAAGGCCAAGAATCTCAAGGCCGCCGCTTCGCGGATCATGGAAACCTACAACGGTTCGGTTCCCCGGACCATGGCCGAGCTCGTGACCCTGCCCGGCGTGGCCCGCAAGACCGCGAACATCGTGCTCGGCAGCGCCTTCGGCATAAACGAGGGCATCGCCGTGGACACCCACGTGACGCGCCTGGCGTTGCGCCTGGGCCTGACCGCGAGCAACGACGCCGTGGTCATCGAGCGCGACCTCATGCCGCTTTTCGACCGCCCCCAGTGGGCGGACATCAACCACTACCTCGTGTACTTCGGCCGCGAGGTCTGCACTGCGCGCAAGCCCAAGTGCGCCCCGCCCAACGGGGAAAAATGCCCGCTCCTCGACCTCTGCCCGCGCAAAGGACTCACATGACCACCGCCCAGAATTCGGCCGCGGCCCTCGGCCGCTTCACCATCACCGCGCGCGACGGCCAGGCCCGGCGCGGAAGCCTCACCACGGCCCACGGCGTGGTCCAGACGCCCATCTTCATGCCCGTGGGCACGCAAGGGTCCGTCAAGAGCCTGTGCCCGCAGGACCTGGACAACGCGGGCGCGCAGATCATCCTGGGCAACACCTACCACCTGTACCTGCGCCCTGGCGACGAGCTGCTGGCCCGGCGCGGGGGCCTGCACCGCTTCATGGGCTGGAAGGGGCCCATCCTGACCGACAGCGGCGGGTTCCAGGTCTTCAGCCTGAAGGAGATCCGCAAGATCAGCGAGCAGGGCGTGGAGTTCCGCTCGCACATCGACGGCAGCACGCACTTCTTCTCGCCCGAGAAGGTCATGAGCATCCAGGAGAACATCGGCTCGGACATCATGATGGTGCTCGACGAGTGCGTGGCCTACGGCGCGGACCACGACTACACCGCTAAATCGCTCGAGCTGACCACACGCTGGGCCAGGCGCTGCCGCGAGGCCCACCCCAGGCACAAGAACGGGCAGCTCCTGTTCGGCATCATCCAGGGCGGGTTCTACAAGGATCTGCGGGAGAAAAGCCTGGAACAGCTGCGCGCGATCGACTTCGACGGCTTGGCCATCGGCGGCCTGTCCGTGGGCGAGAGCATCCCGGAGATGTACGACATGCTGCACCACATCACGCCCCAGATGCCGGAGAACCTGCCGCGCTACCTCATGGGCGTGGGCACGCCGCTGGACATCCTGGAAGGCATCGAGGCCGGGGTGGACATGTTCGACTGCGTGCTGCCCACCCGGAACGCGCGCAACGGCACGCTGTACACCTCACGCGGCAAGGTCAACATCCGCCGGGCCGAGTACCGCGAGGACGACAGCCCGCTCGACCCCGACTGCTCCTGCTACACCTGCCGCACCTTCAGCCGGGCCTACCTGCGCCACCTCTACGTGGCCCAGGAACTCTTAAGCTACCGGCTGAACTCCCTGCACAACGTGAGCTTCTTCCTGGACTTGGTGCGCCGGGCGCGCGAGGCCATCGAGCAGGGCCGCTTTGCGGCGCTGAAACAGCGCTATGTCGATATTTTCCGGCCAGGGGCCGACTCGTGAAGCGCCACCTGGCCCTGTTTCTCCAGGCCGTGGGCGCGCTGACGCTGCTCGGACTGGTCATCGGCGGGGCGCTGGTGCTCACGGCGGGCTGGTGGCTGCGCATGGACGACGCGCCGAAAAAGGCCGACGCCATCGTCATCCTGGCCGGGGACGTCCACCGGGCCATCTTTGCTGCGGACCTCTACCACCAGGGCCTGGCCCCGGTTATCCTGCTCGGCCGGGCGCACCCAGGCGACCGCGACGCGCTCTGCGACCTGGGCTTCCCCTGTTATACCCAGGAGGAATCCATGGAGCGGGTGCTCCGCGCCAAGGGCGTGCCGCCGGGCGTGCTCAAGCTCTACGGCCAGGACCACATGAGCACCGTGGAGGAGGCCGAGAGCCTGGACCGGGAGCTGGGGCCAAAGCCCAGGACCCTGCTCGTGGTCACCTCGCCCAACCATTGCCGCCGGGCCAAGATGATCTTGTCCGGCATCCTGGGCCAGCATGAGCTGATCATGTCGCCCACGCCCTACCAACGCTTCGACACCCTCTGGTGGAGGCACCAGGGCTCGTCAGGGGCCGTGGTCAGCGAGGTGGCCAAGTTCGTGTTCCACTTCCTGGGCACGCCGTTCCGCTCGCGCCCGGCAGCGGCCAACTGAGGGAATTAGCGGGAAGGCTTCTGTCTGTCCTGGCGACCACCCGGACGACCACCCGGACGACCACCCGGACGACAATCCGGGCAGACTCCGTAGAGGTCCATCTTGTGCCGCGCAAGCGAGAAGCCGTAGCGCTCGGCCAGCTCCTCCTGCCTGCGTTCGATGACCGGGTCCACGATCTCGATGGTGCGGCCGCAGACCTCGCAGATGAGGTGGTCGTGGTGCTCCACGCCAAAGTGCGGCTCGTAGCGGGTGATGCCGTCGGCAAAGCTCACGGCCTGGGCCAGGCTGCACTCGGCCAGCAGCTTGAGGGTGCGGTACACCGTGGCCTGGCCGATGGCCGGGTCGCGGCGCTTGATCTTGGCGTAGAGCTCCTCGGAGGACACATGCCCCGCCTCGGCCAGGAAGATGTCCAGGATGAGCCTGCGCTGCGGGGTGATCTTGAGGCGGTTGGCCGCAAGATAGCCGGCAAAGACCTCATGCGGGGTCTGCCGGGCGGTCTGGTGTGGTGCGGCGCTCATGCTTGACTCATAGAGAATGCTCCGGCCCGCTGTCAATGCTGCCCCGGCCCCTGATTTCTCCCGGCCAAAGGCCCGGAAGCCATTGACAGGCCACCCGGCCTGGGGTGTAGTGACACCGTACGCCGCAGGGCGGTAAAGCGGAGGAACAAGCCACCATGATCGAACTCTCTCTTTGGGTGCTGGGCGCGGTGATCGCCCTGGGACTCGTGGCCTGCCGCTTGGCGCGCAAGCCGAAGAAGGGGCACGACCTGGAGCTTCTGGACTTCGACTTCGACAAGACCAAGACCTACGAGAAGGACGGGCGCAAGTACCCGTTCTCCTACTAAGCCCCGGCCCCGCCCCTGTCCTCGGATAAAACGGATACAGCCTTCCCGGCCCGCAAGGCCTCCACATCCGCACGCACAAACTCCGCCAGGGTCACGTTGGCCCGGCTTTCGCGCATGGCCTGGCCAAAGGCCGAGAACAAGGCGTCCACGCGGCCGTCGTCGGCCATGAGCATGCTGCACTCATCCCC
>MGTN01000037.1:4739-5122 GCA_001799475.1 Desulfovibrionales bacterium GWA2_65_9
ACGGCCTGCGCCACGTCGGCCACGCGGATCAGCTCCGGGGACACCGCCAGGCCAAAGCCGCGCAACTCCTCATCGCCAATCTCGACAGCCATGCCCACCTCGGTCAAAATGCCCAGCACCCCGCCCAGCACGTCCTCGGGCACACGCAGGTCCTGGGCGGTCTCAGTCAGGGTCTGCGGGGCCAACCCGGCCTGGAAGCGCTTGGACAGGTGCGCCAGGGCCAGCACGGCGGTCTTCTGGCGCGAGAGCGGGCTTAGGCCCTCGGACAGCCCACGGCGCACGAAGGCGTGCACGCGCTGGGCGGCAAAGGAGATCTCCGCGCCCAGGAGCACCAGCACCCAGCTGATGTACAGCCAGATCAGAAACAGCGGCAACTGGGCGAA
>MGTN01000037.1:5146-7584 GCA_001799475.1 Desulfovibrionales bacterium GWA2_65_9
GCGAAGGTGAAGCCCATCCAGACCAGGGCCAGGGATATGCCCTTGAGCAGCAGCCGCTCCAGCCATTCGAGGGCCGGATTGGCGATGAAGGCGTGCACCACGTCGGTCTTCTGCACGGCCACGGTGAAGCTGGCGGCAATGAGCACCACCAGCGGGCAGATGATGATGATGGAGAAGAAGTCCGTGAACTTGCGCCAGTTGGTGCGGCCCTTCTTCACCGCCCAGATGGTGTTGAAGGCGCGCTCCACGTTGCCCACGGTGGTGAACACGGTGAGCAGAAGCGCGCCCACGCCCATCCAGCCCAGGGTCTTGACGTTGGTGTTGCCGATGTACTGGAGGATCTTGTCCACCACCTCGGTGCGCCCGGCGGACACGCCCATGAGGAAGTTGCGGAAGAACTCGGCGTTCTGCAGGCCGAAGCCCTTGGAAATGGAGAAGGCCACGGCCAAAAGCGGCACGATGGACAGGATGGTGGTGAAGGTCAGGGCCGAGGCCCGGATGATGCAATGGTCGGCCAGAAAGCCGGTGACGACCATGTACAGCATGCGCGACGCGGTGTAGGCGCGCTTCCGCCAGAGCGCCAGGCTGCCCAGCTCCTGGCTCCAGATGTCCTGCCGGAAGTGGCGCACCACTCGGCCCTTGACCGTGCTGAATCTCCCGTTGGCCATGATCTTCCTCTGCACCGGTTGCGGGCCTGCCTAGAACAGCAGATCCTTGAAGAATTTTATGGGCTTGAGCGGAATGCCCAGGATTTCCTTGAGCGTATTGTTGATGAGCATCCCGGCCTGAATGTTCATCTCCGGGTCCTTGAGCCGCCCGAAAACCTTCATGGGTACGTCGGGCACCCCGGGCATGTTGGCGTTCAGGTTCACATTGATGGTGTCGTCGGCCACGGAGAAGCTGCCCCGGCCGGTGATGATGTTGTCCGGGCCTTCCAGGCGGAAGTCCCGGCTCTGGAACACCCCGCCGGACACCGTGAGCTTGGCGCTGGCAGCCCAGAAGGGCGTGCCCACGCGACTCGACGCGCCCTGCTGGGGCGTGGCGCCAGGAGGAACCGCGCGCTTCTGTGGCGTGGCCTCGGCGTTGCCCGCAAAGGCGTACGAGCCGTCCACGATCTTGAACCCGGCCATGCCCTCCAGGGTGCGCAGGAACTCGCTGTCCGTGGCGCCCGTGCCCTCCAGGTCCAGGAACAGGTCCGTCCGGCCCGTGACATACTCCTTGCCCGCCCAGCCGAGCATGAAGCCCCCGGCCTGGAAACCCTTGGCCGCCAGGGACAGGCGCAGTTTCATGTCGCGCTGCCCGGCCTGGGCCAGCACCTCGCCCGTGAGATCGCCGCCGTAGAACCCGGCGGACAGGGGCTTGATGGCCAGGGTGCCGCCATGGGCCATGAGCGTGGCGTTGAGGCGGCGCGCGGTCAGCCCATGGAACTTGAGGCTGCGGAAGCTCAAAACCCCTTCCAGGGCCAGCTCGCGGACTTCGTCCACCGGCAGGTTCTCCGGCGCCGGACGCTGCTCGGCCCTGCCCGTACCCCTGGCGGCAGGCTCCGGAGCGGCCCGGTAGCGGTCCAGGTCAAGCTGGCCCGCCTGCAGGGCAAAGGACTGCCTGGGCGCGTCGAAATCTCCCACAGAGTAGCTGCCGCGCACCTCGGTATCGTCCACCTGGGCGGTGATGTTGGTCAAAAACACGCCCTTGGCGTTCAGGGACAGGTCGGCCTCGCCGCTGATGCGGGTCAGCACCCGGCGGTCCGACGGCTTGAGCGGCCTCATGTCCAGGGCCGAGAGCACCCGCTTGGGGTCGCCGTCCAGGCAGCGCACGTGCCCGCCCAGGCTGTAATTCGCGCCCAGGATCTGCGTGCCGCCGAGGCTGCCCGCGAGGTTCAGGCCGCAAGCTTGCGCCGTGGCGCTTGGCAGGGTCAGGGTCTGGGTGGAGAAATCCGCGCTGCCCTTGCCCGTGAAGCTGGCCTCGTTCTCGCGCTTGGGCAAGAACCAGCCCTTGAGCCGCCCGGACAGGCTTAAGTTGGCCAGGGCCAGGCCGCCGCGCTGACCGGGACGCGCCAGGGCCGAGAATCTTCCGTCCAGGTTCAGCAGGGGCTTGGTGCCCGCCACCGCGAGGCTGCCGTCGGCCTGCACGGCCCAGTCAGCCCCTCCGGCCTGGGACGGGCTGAGCTTGGCCTGGGCCAGCAGGGAGGAGAAGGCCATGCTCTTGCCCTTGGGCGCAGGCTTGCCCGGAACCACGGTCCTGCCCCAGTCCAGGCTGCCTGGGCTGATGTTCAGCAAAGCCTCGCCCGTGGCCCGGCGCAGCACCTGGGACACCTTTTCCGCAGGGGCCAGGGCAGCCTTGCGCACCTCGGCCCGCAGGCGCAGGTCCGTGCGGCCGGAAAGGCCGCTGTCCGGCTTGCCCAGCCAGGATACCTGGCGCGCGTCCGCGCCCTCCAGGCG
>MGTN01000037.1:7614-14442 GCA_001799475.1 Desulfovibrionales bacterium GWA2_65_9
GGGCCGTGACGCCAGCCAGCTTCAGCGTCTCCACATTGAGGCGGCCCTGGCCAACCACGTCGAGCAGATAGGCCAGGGGCAGGTCGCCCGCCAGCAGGGGCTTGCCCGTGGCATTGGCGTTCAGCGCGCTGGCGTAGGCGTCCGCGTCCAGGCGGTCGGCCGCGAGGTCGAAATCCAGGCCCGGCCTGTCGCCAAAGCCCAGGCGCACCTTGCCCCGGAGGCGCGAGACGTCGAGCTTAAGCCCGTCGCTGCGGAAGGTCAGCTCGTCCTCGTTGGCGAAGAGCTCGACCGGGCCTTCGGCGCTGTTGAGCACCCCCTGGGACTCCGCCGGGAGGGCGTTGGGGAAATAGGCATTGATGACCCCGCGCGGGCTCACGCGCGTGGCCAAGACCCGGCCGCGCATCTCGAAGCGGTCCAGGAAGTCGACGAAGGTCAGCTCGCCCGCGAGGTCTGCGCCCAGGACCTTGATGCGCAGCCCGGACAGGTGCAGGCTGCGCTCGTCATCCACCAGCTTCACGCTGGCGGCCACCTCGGCCCAGGGAGACTTCTCCGGCAGGAAGGTGCCGCCCACGACCCCCTGGGCCACGGTCTCGCTGAACTGGAGACGGCCTTTAGCCTCATTCCAGTGCATCTTGCCCGTGACTTCCAGACGGCTGTCCAGGCCTGGCCTGGGCCAGTAGAAGAAGCAGTTCAGGGCAAAGGCCAGGGGCTGGCCGCTCTCGATGCGGCCGGTGCTCAAGGTGAGGTTCGAGAGCACGTAGGACTGGGCGCGCTTGTCGTCCACCAGGGTGGCCTTGCCGCCGACGATGCGCACGCCCCGGATGACGGCCTTGCGAAAGTGGGTGTCCTGGGCGCCCAGGGCGCTCTCGCCCTCGCGGATGCGCTTGACCAGCGCCTCCCAGTTGCCCAGGCCCGCAGCGTCGATGCGCAGGGACACGTTGGCGTCCTTGAACTCCACCATGTCCAGGGACAACCGGCGCGAAAAGAGCGGAAGGACCCGGATGCGCGCCGAGAGGGACTCTGCCGTGAGCATGGGCTCCGGGCCGAAGCCGGGCGCATTGCCCAGGGTGATGCCGCGCGCGTACAGCCCCAGCCAGGGGAACACGCTGACGCCCAGCTCGCCCTCCAGCCTGACCTCCTGGCCTGTGGCGTCCTGCAAGAGCCGGGCGAACTCGGTGCGGAACTCCGGGGTGCTCATGTAGTGCGACGCCCAAAGGACCACGCCCCCGGTGAGGAGCACGAGCGCGGCCAGTCCGGCCAGGAGGATGAGGATGAGTTTACGGCGCATGGGCTTCAGCCCGCCTTGTGCCTCAGCTACGGTTGTCGATTGCGGGACCGGATGGCTGCCCGCACTAGGCGTATAGCGGGTTTGCGCCGCCCCGGCAAGAACGCCCGGACAAGGCTCGCTTCAGGGCGCAAAGCTAAAATCAGGTCGCACGCCCGCTTTCGCCGGGGCCGCTCTCGCCGAGTCCGCTTTCATCGGACCCCATCCCGTCAAGTCCGACAATGGCGATGCCCGCCTTGTCCGCAAAGGCCACGGTGGACTCCAGGTCGAAGAACAGGCTCTTGCCCGCCTCCACGCCCAGGCAGGTGGCCTTGCCCTGGGCCATCAGCCGCACGGTGTCCAGGCCCACGCTCGGCAGGTCCACGCGCTCCTCCTGGCCGGGCTTGACCACCTTGACCACCACGCAACCGGCCCCGCCGAGCTCGCAGCCGCGCCGGATGGCCGCGTCCGTGCCTTCCAGCGCCTCCACGGCGGCCACGATGCCCTCACGCAGGATGACGCACTGGCCGATGTCGAGCCGCCCCAGCTCACGGGCCATGACCGCCCCGGCGCGCAGGTCAGCCCATTCGCGCTCGTCCGGGGCACGCCTGGTGAGCACGCCCGGCGGGGTCATGAGGCCGGGCGCATAGGCCTGGGGCGGGAGCACAGTGATGCCTTCGGACTCCAGCAGGGCCGTGAAGGCGCTCAGGATGGCGTCGTCGCCCCGGCCCTTGAGCGAGAACAACAACTTCACGGCGCGCGCGTCGAGGTGCCGGATGTCCATGACCCCCGGCTTGTTGATGGCCCCGGCCATCATGGCCTCTTCGACCTTGTTCTGCTTGAAGAAGTCCACGAGCTTGGACAGCTGGCCGAGCTTCAGTTCGCAGAAGACGTCGGCCAGGGGATAGACCTCGGGGTTGGTGTGGCCCGCAAACCCGGCCACCACCAGGCGGTGCCCGGCGTCCTTGACCCCGCGCGCCACCAGCACCGGGAACTGGCGCCCCCCGCTGATGAGTCCGACGACCTTGGCCCCTGCGCTCATTGATCCCCCTGCGCGGCTGCGGCCTCAGGCAAGGGGCCGCGCGCCCCGGCTCACGTCGTCGCCGCTACTCGTTGCCGCCAATCGTCGCCGTCTAATCGTCGCCGTCTAATCGTCGCCGTCTAATCGTCGCCGTTGGTGCTCTTGCCGGCGTCGCTGGTGATGCCGCGCACCGTGTCGCGCATGAACTCCACCAGCCGCGCCACCTCGGGCACGCCCGGCAGCTCGTCCAGGGCCTTGGCCAAGGCCTCCTCGCGCATGAGGCCGGAGCGGAAGATGATGCGGTAGGCCTTCTTGAGAGCCCCGATGGTGGCGCTGGAAAACCCCTTGCGCTTGAGTCCGATCAGGTTCGGGCCGTAGAGCTTGGCCCGGGTGCCCTGGGCCAGCATGTACGGCGGCACGTCGTTGCTGTAGCCGGAGAGCCCGCCCAGGAAGGCGTACTCGCCGACGCGCGCGAACTGCTGCACTGCGGCCATGCCCGAGACGATGGCATGGTCGCCGATGTCCACGTGCCCGGCCATGCTCACCGCATTGGCCACGATGACGTGGTCGCCGATGCGGCAGTCGTGGGCCACATGGGCATAGGCCATGAACAGGCAAAACGAGCCGATGGTCGTCTCGCCCAGGCCCTGGGGCGTGCCCCGGTGCACGGTGACGTACTCGCGGAAATGGTTGCTCTCGCCGATGCGCACCCAGGTCTCCTCGCCCTTGAAGCCCAGGTGCTGGGGGGCGTCGCCGATGCAGGCGTAGGAGTGGACATGGTTGCCCGGGCCCATGCTCGTGTAGTTCTTGACCTGGGAGAAGGCGTCGAGGATGGAGCCGTCGCCGATCTCTACCTTTTCTTCGATGACACAGTAGGGGCCGACGATGACGTCGGCTCCGAGCTGGGCGCCCGGATGCACCACTGCGGTGGCGTGGATCTGCGTGGGCACTACATCTTCCCCTTGTCGACTATGGCTGCGGTGAAGATGCCCTCGGCCACGAGCTCGCCGTCCACTGTGGCGCGGCCCTGCATCTTCCAGATGTTCATCTTGCGCCGGACCAGGCTGGCCTCGAGGTTCAGGCGGTCGCCGGGCACCACGGGGCGGCGGAACTTGGCCGCGTCGATGCCGGTGAACAGAAACAGCTTGTCCGAGGAGTCTATGCCCAGGGTCTTGACCACGAAGATGCCGCCGGCCTGGGCCAGGGCCTCCATGATGAGCACGCCGGGCATGATGGGCTGGCCGGGGAAATGCCCCTGGAAGAAGCCCTCGTTCACGGTCACGTTCTTGTAGGCCGTGATGCCCACGCCAGCCTCGAAGCTGACCACGCGGTCGACCATCAGGAAGGGGTAGCGGTGCGGCAGCATCTCCATGATGCAGCGGACGTCGTCAACGTAGGCGGTGCCGCTGCCTGGGGTCGGGGCGCTACTCATGGCTGTTCTCCTTGGTCTCGTCCTGGCGCTCTTCCAGGGCCTTCTCCAGTCTGCGCACGCGGCGCGCCAGGTCCGGCAGCTTGGGCAGCGTCAGGGACATCTTGAGATAGGTTGCGATATCCATGGCGGGCGAACCGCCAACCATGGCGCCGGCGGGCAGATCAACGCCCACGCCGGACTGCCCGGCCACCTGGACGCCGTCGCCCAGGCTGATGTTGTCGCGCAGGGCCGCCTGCCCGGCCATGACAACGCCGTTGCCGAGCTTTGCGCTGCCCGCGATGCCCACCTGGGCGATGAGCAGGCAGTGCCTGCCGATCTGCACATTGTGGGCGATCTGGACCAGATTGTCGATCTTGGTGCCGTCGCCGATTCTGGTGGCGTCCAGGGCAGCGCGGTCGATGGTCGTGTTGGCCCCGATCTCCACGTCGCTGCCGACGGACACAACGCCCACCTGCGGGACCTTCACGTGGCCGCCTGGGCTTTGGGCGTAGCCGTAGCCGTCGCTGCCGAGCACGGCCCCGGCGTGAACGATGGTGCGGTCGCCCAGCACGGTTGCGGCCAGGAGCACACTGTTGGGGTAGAGGATGCAGTCCCGGCCGAGAACGCAGTCCTCGCCCACGTAGACGCCGGGGAAGAGCGTCGTGCCCTCGCCCAGCGTTGCCCGTGCGCCCACAAAGGCGAAGGGATACACGGTGACGTTCGGGGCCAGCCGGGCCTCGGGGTGAACAAAGGCCTGGGGGCTCACGCCGCTGAGGCAGCCCTGGGGCCTGGCGAAGAGCGCCACCACGCGCGCCCAGTCGAGCTTGACGTTCTTGCTGAGCAGGCAGGTGCGCCCCTCGGAGGCGAACTTCTCCTCGCACAAAACAGCGCCCGCCTGGCTGTGGGCAAGCTCCGGCAGGTGCTTGCGGTTCAGCAGGGGGGCGAGTTCAGCCGGTCCAGCCAGGGCCAGCGTATTCACTGCGGAGATATCAAGGTCGTGGCCGGAGAAGGTCAAACCGACCTTCCCGGCCACTTCGGACAAACGCATTGTCAGGCTCCGGCTTACTTCTTGGGCCGCTTCTGCCAGGCCTTGTTCAGCTCGAGAGTCACAACCTTGGTGATGTCGCTGGCAGGCTCGACGTAATAGGTGATGCCCGGCACCTTGGCCAGGAGCAGGGTCACGCCGTTCTTGGCGCAATACTCACGCACCACTTCGCCCAGCACCTGCTCGATCTCGGCCAGCTTGCTGTTCTGCTCGCGGCTGACGGCACTCTGGAAGCGGCGCATGTTCTCGGTCAGTTCGAATTCCTTGCGCCGAAGATCGCGCTCCTTGTCCTGGCGGGCGTCCGGGGCCAGGCCGAAGGCCTGCTTCTGGAAGTTTTCCTGGAGCTTGATGAATTCCTTGCGCTCTCTTTCGATCTTGTCGCTCTCAGGCTTCAACTTGGCCTCAAGCTGCTTCAGGGCCTCAGCACCAGGCTCGGAATTCTTCACGGCCTCGTTGGGATCAAACGCGGCGAACTTGACCGCTCCGGCCCCGGCGGCAAAGGCCACGGACTGAAGCAGGAAAAGAGCAACGGCAAGGGCCAGAAACTTACGCATGTAACTACTCCTTTCACCAGTTGTTGATAGCTTACAAATCAGTCCACACAGGAAGACCGCTAGAAGGTCTGGCCCATGTTGAACTCCACCTTGTTCCTGCTGCTGTCGTAAAGTTCGTCCAACCCATGCCCGAACTCAAGCTTCAGCGGCCCCATGGGCGAGAACCACTGGAGGCCAACCCCCACGCTCTTGTACAGGCCAAGAGGCGGCGACGCAAGTTGACCGCGCGTGGGTTTGCTGAACCACATCTCGCCCTCTTTCCAGGCATTGCCCGCGTCGAAGAACACGGAACTGATGATGCCCATCTTTTTGCTCAAGGGGTAGAGCAATTCCAAATTGCCGAAGAACGTCTTGTCACCGCCGACGGGCGCACCCGTCGCGTCATCCAGGGGCGAGATCTTGCGTTGCGTGTAGCCGCGCACGCTGCCCATGCCGCCCAGATAGAAACGTTCACCCAGGGGGATAGTGCTGCTGCCCCAGTTTTGGCCAATCCAGCTGGCCGCACCGTGGGACTTGAGCACAAAGTCGCCGATGAGGCTGTTGAACATGCTGAAGTCATAGCCGAGCTTGATGAAGTTGTCGTTGCCGCCCAGGATGGCGCCACCGTTGGTGAAGCTGACGGTGTTCACCGTGCCCTCGGTGGGCAGGGTCATGCCCCCGCCATTGGTGGTGTTGCGCGACACCGAGACCGAGCCCACGCTGGCGATGTGCGAGCCCTCGGCGTCGAGGATCGCCTGGGCGGAGGTGGCCGCCACATCGTAAATGGTGTAGCGGTCCAGCCGATAATTCCACAGCAGGCTGGTGTACTCGCCGATGGGGTACACGAAGTTGAGCGTAGAGCCGATGGTGTTGCGCTGGTAGTCGGTGAGGTTTTCGTCCTTGCTGTATGCCTGGACGCCCACGCCAAGCTTGCTGTCATCCCAGCGCGGGTTGAAGGCGCTCAAGGTGTAGCTCGTCCTCTTCTTGCTCCACTGCCCCGCAAGACTGGCGCCCCAGCCCTTGCCGAACATGTTCTGCTCGTCCAGGGTGCCCGCGAAGTAGACGCCCTCGTAGGTGGAGAAGCCGATGCCGCCGCCGATCTTGCCGGTGTCCTTGTCCTTGACCTTGATCTTCAGGTCCATCTCTTCCGGGTTGCCCGTGGGCACCGGCTCAATATCCACGGCAGAGAAGTAGCCGATCTTGTCCAGACGCTCGGTGGAACGCTTGAGCTTTTCACCATTGAACAGGGCGCCGTCAGCCAGGCGCATCTCGCGCAGGATGACGTTGTCGCGGGTCTTGGTGTTGCCCTCGACGAGCACCCGGCGGATGTGCACCTTCTGCAGCTTGCGCATGACATAGATCACATCCACGGTCTTCTCTTCCGGGTGGTCGTTCATGCGCACATTGGCCTCGGCGTAGGCGTAGCCAAAGTTGTTGTAGTATTCAGTCAAGATTTTCAGGTCCTCGCGCACCAGGGAGCGGTCGAGGTAGTCTTTCTTGTCTGCGGCCACACGCACCTTGGTCTTTTCCAGGAGCTTGTCCGCATCGGCGATG
>MGTN01000037.1:14449-23389 GCA_001799475.1 Desulfovibrionales bacterium GWA2_65_9
CGGCCAGCGCGGAGGTGTCGCGCTCCAGCATGTCCTCCTTGAGGATGCCGCCCTGGCTGAACCAGGAGAACAGCCCGCGCTCCTTGAGCACCATGTCGTCCTTGAGGTCGCCCTCGGAGATCTGCTTGGCCCCCTCGACAGTGATCTTCTGGATGTAGAGCTTCTTGCCCTCATCGATGACGAAGTTGAGACGCGCCTGGCCTTGGCCTGCGGACTCGATCTCGTGGATGACCTTGGCGTTGTAGAAACCGTCCTTGCGGTACAGGTCGCGGATGGCGCTCATGTCCTCGGCCAGGACCTTGGGGTTCAGCACCGCGCCCTTGCGCGAGTTGGCGACCTTGAGGATGTCGTCGGAGTTCTTCTCCTTGGCGCCCTTGACGCCCAAGGCCAGGATGCGCGGCTTCTCCACCACCTGCACGATCATCTTCTTGCCGCCGTTCACTTCGCGCAGGACGATCTTCACATCGTCAAAATATCCCAGGTCGTACACGGTCTTGAGGTCCGTGTTGAGGACCTTGGCGTCCAGGACCTCGCCCTTCTTGGTGGCCAGGCGCAAGAGCACCACGTCCTTGTCCAGCGCGCTGGTGCCCTCGACGTCGATGTCCACGATGCGATCCAGGCCAAGCAGGTCGCCCTTCATCTTGGCCACCAGGGCGTCCACGGCAGGGAGCAGGTTGATCAGCCCCTCGCGCGAGGTGAACACAGGCACCGGGGGCTTCAAGCCGAAGGGGTCGATGACGCGGGTGTCGATGGACAGGGTCTCGCCCAGCTTGCTGAAGCTGCCGGTGATGACATAGCCGGCGTTGGTCAAAAGACCGACCTCTTTGGCAGCGGCGGGAGAAGCGGCGGAAAGCCCTTTGGAGGCCAGGGCGGCATCCACGGCATCCTTGGCGATGACGGAGAAGCCCGCCTCGCGCAGACGGTCGGACAGAAGGTCCGGCAAGCCCTGGCGGAGGTATTTGAGGTCCTCTCCGGCGTTCACCTCAAACGGCATCACGACGATGGTGACCTCGCGGGGCGAGGTCACTGCGGAGTGAGAGGGCCGTGGCGCGGCGAAAACGGCCACCAAGACCGTCAAAAGCGCCAGCGCGAGGAAATATTTTTTGCTGCTACCCCTGGGCATAGAGAACTCCCGAACGCAACTCGAACCGCCGTCCCATGACGCCGGCCAGTTCTATGTTATGCGTTACGACCACGAATGTCATCCCCAAGTCCCTGTTCAGGGACACCAGGAGTTCGCCAACCATTCTGCCCGTTTTTTCGTCCAGATTTCCGGTGGGCTCGTCGGCCAGAAGGGCCTTCGGGCGGAGCAGGATGGCCCTGGCGATGGCTGCCCTCTGGCGTTCGCCGCCGGACAGGGTCGTCACCGCGTGGTCCATACGCTGCCGCATTCCCACCATCACCAGAGCCTCTCGGGCCAGTTCCAGGGCTTCAGCCCTGGGCTTCCCGGCGATGATGCCGGGCATGGCGACGTTCTCCAGGGTCGTAAATTCCGGCAACAGGTGGTGGAACTGAAAGACAAAGCCCATGTCCCTGTTGCGTATTACGGCCCTGCGCCTGGCGTCCAGGACCGCTAGATTCTCCCCGGAGAAGAAAATTTCTCCACTTGAGGGCGTGTCCAGGGTTCCCAGAAGGTGCAGGAGGGTCGTCTTCCCGGAACCCG
This sequence comes from Desulfovibrionales bacterium GWA2_65_9, assembly GCA_001799475.1. Taxonomy (GTDB): domain Bacteria; phylum Desulfobacterota; class Desulfovibrionia; order Desulfovibrionales; family Desulfovibrionaceae; genus Humidesulfovibrio. The sequence goes on from MGTN01000037.1 coordinate 16,113, forward strand.
AGGCGCCTAGTATGGCAATGGATTCACCAGGGGCCACGGTCAGATCGATCCCGTCAAGCACCCGCAGGCGCTCCCCTGGCCCAGCAAATTCCTTGCCAACGTTGTTCAGGCGGTATAGCGGCTCTTTATTCATAACGCAAGGCATCCGAGGGCTTAAGCGCCGCAGCGCGCCGGGCCGGGTAGATCGTCGACAGGTAGCACAAGGCCAGCGCCGCCACGCCGATCAGCGTCATATCCAAAAACTCAAGGCGCACAGGCAGATAGTCCACCGGGTAGACATCGCTCGGCAGCTTGATGAACTGGTACTTCTTGAGCAGCAGCGCCACCGGGAGGCCGATGCCGTAGCCCAGCGCCGTGCCCACCGCGCCGATGAACGTGCCCTGGTACATGAAGATGCGCCGGATGCTGCGCTCGTCCGCGCCCATGGCCATGAGCACGGCAATGTCCTTGGTTTTCTGCATCACCAGCATCACCAGCATGGTCACGATGCTGAACGAGCCCACCAGCACGATCATGGCCAGGATGATGAACATGGCCGTCTTCTCAAGCTCCAAGGCAGCGAAAAGATTGGCGTTCATCTCCTGCCAATTGCGCACGAAGACAGGAAAATCATGCAGTTTGCTGCGGATCTGGTCGCTCACGGTCCCGGCCGCGTACACATCCGCCAGGCGCACCTCCAGCCCGGAGACGATATCCCCCTTGAATCCGAGGAGATTTCTCGCCGCGTCAATGGTCACGTAGCCCAGGGTGGCGTCGTATTCGAACATGCCCGTCTTGAAGATGCCGGCCACGCGGAACACCCGCACCTTGGGCGTAAAGCCTACTGCGCTCTGGGTTCCCGTGGGTGAGAGCAGGTTCACCATCTCGCCCACGCCAAGCCCCAGGCGCTTGGCCATCTCCGCGCCGATGATCACCCCGGGCATCTCGTCCTTGTCCTCCAAATCATTGACGCTCCCGGAAACCATGTCCCGGGTCAGGCTCAAGACCTGGTCGGCGGTGGCCGGATCGATGCCGCGCAGGACCACGCCCTTGACGCCGCCCTTGGCCGACAGCATGACCTCGGAGTACACAAACGGCGTGACGCCGGTGACGCCGGGCACCTGCCGGCACAGCTCGGCCAGCTCCTGGGGCTGGCGGATGCCGCCGGAAAAGGCGCTCACCAGCACGTGGGCGTTGACGCCCAGGATCTTGTCGCGCAGGTCCTTGGTGAACCCGTTCATGACCCCGATGACCACGATGAGCGCGGCCACGCCGAGGGCCACGCCGCACACGGCGAACAGCGAGATGATGGCGATGAAGGACTGTTTGCGGAGCGCGAAGATGTAGCGCAGGGCGATGAACAGCTCGAAGTTCATGCCGGTCCGGTGGCCGGACCGGCAGGTCCGGATGAGGTTCCGCCGGAGGTGCTCTCCAGCCTGAGCAGCGGGAACAGGATGACCTCGCGGATGGACGGGGAGTCGGTCAAAAGCATGACCAGGCGGTCGATGCCGATGCCCTGCCCGGCCGCCGGAGGCATGCCGTACTCCAGCGCACGCACGTAGTCCTCGTCCATGAAATGCGCCTCGTCGTCGCCGGCGACCTTTTCCTGCACCTGCTCCTCGAAGCGGCCGCGCTGGTCCACGGGGTCGTTCAGCTCGCTGAAGGCGTTGGCCAGTTCGCGGCCCACCACGAACAGCTCGAAGCGGTCGGTGATGTCCGGGTTCTCTTCGTTGCGGCGCGAGAGCGGGGAGATGTCTGTCGGATAATGATAGATGAAGTGCGGCTGGATGAGCTTGGGCTCCACAAAGATGTCGAAGAGCTTGGCCTGGAGCTTGCCCAGCTTCTCGCCCTTGACGACCTTCTCGCCGCTCCTGCGCACCAGCGCGGCGCAACGGTCGTAGTCCTTGTAGTCGGCCGGGTCCACGCCGCCGATCTTCTCCAGCGAATCGTGGAAACTGATGCGCGTCCACTTGCCCGGAGTCAGGTCGATGTCCTGCTCCTGGTAGTGCACGATGGTGCTGCCGCAGACGTCGCGGGCGACGATGGAGAGCATGTCCTCGGTCAGGTCCATGAGGTCGGTGAAGTCGGCATAGGCCCAGTAGAACTCGAGCATGGTGAACTCGGGGTTGTGCCGGGTGCTGATGCCCTCGTTGCGGAAATTGCGGTTGATCTCGTAGACCTTCTCGAACCCGCCCACGAGCAGGCGCTTCAGGTACAGCTCCGGGGCGATGCGCATGTACAGCTTCATGTCCAGCGCGTTGTGGTGGGTCTCAAAGGGCCGGGCCGTGGCGCCGCCGGGGATGGGCTGCATCATGGGCGTCTCGACCTCGAGGAAGCCCTTGGCGTCGAGATAGTTGCGGATGCCGCGCACGATCATGGTGCGCTTGCGAAAGATCTCGCTGGTGCGCGGGGTGACGATGAGGTCCACGTAGCGCTGGCGGTAGCGGGTCTCCATGTCCTTCAGCCCGTGGTACTTCTCCGGCAGGGGCCGCATGGACTTGGTCACCAGGACGATGGTCTTGGCGCGCAGGGTGAGCTCGCCGGTCTTGGTGCGGAAGAGATCGCCGGTGATGCCCAGGATGTCGCCGATGTCGTACTTCTTGAAAAGCTGGTAGGCCTCCACGCCCAGGTCGTCGCGGGCGACAAAGATCTGCATGGCGGCAGTGGAATCCTGAATCTTGATGAAGGTGACCTTGCCGAACGAACGCAGGGACCGGACACGCCCGGCCACGGAGAAGACGCGGCCCACAGCCGCCAGCCCCTCGTCGTCCAGGTCCGTGTAGCCGGAAGCGATGTCGGCCAGGTCGATGTCCCTGCGGAAGGTGTTGGGATAGAGGGGCACGTTCTCGTCGAGCAGGGCGCAAGCCTTGTCGATGCGGCCCTTGAGCACGTCGTTCAGTTCATCGCGCGCGGCCAGGGCATCCGCCAAGGGCTTGAAGCGCCCGGCATGCATCGACCCGGCGCGGCTGTCTGCCCCGCCGTTGCGTTGTTCTTTGTCGGCCAAAACGGGTATCTCCCTGGGATGTGGGGACTCTAAAAAAAGTCTCAAACAAAGCGCCTGCGCTGGAAGTCTGCCTAAGCCATCCGCCCCTGGCAGTCAAGGCGGAGATACGCCGGGGCGCAGGCGAAGTCAAAGCCAAAGATGGCGCAGCAAAAGGGCTGGCGGACTCGCAACGCGGAGGCGAGAAAATCCTTGACCCTGCGCTGGACTTTTGCTTAAAGAAGCCTCCGCCGCATGAGCGGCTTTTCCCCGGTAGCTCAATCGGCAGAGCGGGTGGCTGTTAACCACTAGGTTCGCGGTTCAAGTCCGTGCCGGGGAGCCAAAAGTCAGAGGCCCGTGAGATGCAAGTCTTGCGGGCCTTTCTCTTATTCAACCCCGCGCCCGGGCCCAGGTGGCAGGATTTTCCCCCCAGAGGCGGCCCGCTCCGCACGCAACTAGCTGAAATTATTGCGAACAGAATTGGCACGGGTATTGAAACATGGCGATCCAAAGGAGCACGCCATGCAGGAAATTCCCGCCGTCAAGGCCACATCCACTGACATCTACGACCAGCTGCGCTCCGCAGCGCTGGTGGACATGTCCTCCCAGTCCCGCGCCTTCTCCGATTTCCTGGGCCTGATGGACCGCTCCCTTGCGGACAAGTCCGCTTCCGGCTCAAAGGCCAGTGACCTGAACCTGCTCCAGGACGCCCCGCAGCGCCCCGACCCCCTGCCCCAGAAGCTGGACGCCCAGGCGGTCCAGGAGGCCGTCGGCACCGTGCGCCTGGCCGCAGAAGCCCCGGCCCAGGCGGTGCAGGCCGCGGCCCAGACCGCGCAGACCGCGGCCCAGACCGTGCAGACCGCAGCCCAGGCCAAGACGAACACCCAGGACTCGCGCTTAAGCGCCGCCAGAAATGTTCCGGTCTCGCGCGAGGCCTTTGAAGAGATGCGCCCGGCCCTGACCCGCCTCGGCCTGTCCGACAAGGAAATTGAAGACTTGAGCGCCAGCACCCAGGCCGGACAGCTCACCTGGGGCAAGCTGGTGCACACCCTGGCCGGACGCATGAACGGGGCCAAGAAGCCCGTGGACCTGTCCGCCAGCCAGGGCCTTGATTTGCAGTCGCTGTTCCAGAAGCTCGGCTTCGCCCCGGACTCGGCCAAGGGCCTGGTGGCCGACATGGCCAAGGGCGACGGCGTCAAGGTGCTCACCCAGCTCCAGCAAAAGCTTTCCACCATGCCAGACGACCAGACCCTGGGCCTGGACAAGAAGGAAATGGCCACCCTGTTCAAGGCCCTGCGCCTGCCCGAGGGCTCGGCCAACAAGCTCGCCCAGCTCTTCAATTCGGACACCACCGTGGCCGGACTCAAGGGCGCCCTGGACCTGGTCGGTCAGGAGATGCTCCAGCAGCGCGCCCAGGGCGAGTCCCAGGACACGGACCTGCTGCGCTCCGTGGCCAAGGCCATGAAGAAGGACGTGGACAAGGTCCGCCGCGAGGCCGGGCTGCCCACGAGCACCGACGGCAAGGAGCAGGGCAAGAACGCCGATCAGCCGCACATCTCGGTGGCGGTGAAGGCCCCGGACCGCAACGACACCAAGTGGTTCGACAAGCACGATCAGCAGAAGCACCCGGGCAGCGAGGACGCCTCCTGGCGTGAGTTCATGGCCCGCGTGAAGAGCGAGGATGGCGCAAGCCAGGCCCGCGCTGGCGGCCAGGGCGCCAAGGACTCCCTCGAGGCCCTGCTGGGCAAGGCCCAGGGCCAGCCCGGCACGCAGCAGGCCAGGACCGAGTCCGGCCAGCAGGCCAAGGCCTGGGAAAAAGTTGCCGCGCCGAAGCTGCTCAGCCAGGTCCAGGACGCCCTGCTCAAGGACCTGGGCCAGGGTCGCAAGCAGATGACCCTGGAACTCGACCCGGCGAACCTGGGCAAGCTGCAGATCATGCTCCAGGTCAAGGGCAAGGAGGTCACCGCCACCCTGCGCGCCGACGACCCCGAGACCGCGAAGATGCTCACCGGACAGCTGGACACGATCAAGAAGGCACTGGAAGATCAGGGCCTTAAGGTTCAGAACCTGGAAGTGCAGACCGGCCTGGCCTCGCGCCAGGACCAACAGCTCTTCAGCGCCGACCAGCACAACCAGGCCCAGGAACGCCAGGACCTTTCGAATCTTTTCTCACGGCTCAAGATGCTCCGCTCGGACAACAATGGGCTGGCTCAGGAAATGCACAATGCTGGCATGCAGGCAATTCTTTCCGACCAGGGCCTGCACGTCATCGCCTAAAACGGAGGCAGCACATGAGCGTCGTCAGCAATTCCGGGATCCTTGGCCAGTACGAGGCCTCGAAGACCAACGCCACCACCACCGAGCACAAGACCAACCTGGATCAGAATGACTTTCTGAAGCTCCTGGTGGCCCAGCTGGAACACCAGGACCCGATGAACCCCATGGACGACAAGGACATGACCGGCCAGCTGGCGCAGTTCTCCAGCCTGGAGCAGCTGACCAACATCAAGACCGGCATCAACAGCCTTGTGAGCGCCCAGAACCAGGGCAGCATGCTCTCCGCCGTGGCCTTCATCGGCAAGGGCGTCAAGGCCGACGGCTTCAACCTGAGCAAGTCCGGCGACACCACCAGCACCGTCTACTACAGCCTGGGCGAGGCGGTGGCCAACATGCAGGTCAACGTCTACGCCAGCGACGGCACCCTGGTGCGCACCGATGTCATCGGCTCCAAGCAGGCCGGCGAGTTCCAGTACACCTGGGACGGCAAGGACACCAGCGGCACCAAGATGGCCGACGGCACCTACGGCGTGGCCATCGTCGCCGAGGACTCCTCCGGGGCCCCGGTGCTCGTGCAGTCCAAGATCAGCGGAGTGGTTTCCGGAGTGGTCACCCAGAACGGCACGACCATGCTCCAGCTCTCCGACGGCCGCACCGTGGACCTCTCCAGCGTCCGCGAAGTGGTGGCAGCGTCATCGTCCACAACGACGACCCAATAATTCGGTCTGGGCCCGTCGTTACACAAGTCTGAACAGCATTTCGAAGGGATAGGAGGTCAATCATGTCGCTCTCCGCATCACTGTACCAGGGAATCACCGGCCTGCAGGCCCACAGCGAAAAGATTTCCGTCATCGGCAACAACCTGGCCAACGTCAGCACCGTGGGCTTCAAGGGCGCGAACATGCACTTTGAAGACGTCATGAGCCAGGATGTGTACACCTCGGCCGGCGTGGCCCAGGTTGGCCGTGGCGTACGCGTGGCCGCCATCTACTCGGACTTCGCCCAGGGCTCCTTTGAGAGCACCACGGAGTCCACGGACATGGCCATCGGCGGCAGCGGCTTCTTCACCGTGAAGCCGCAGAACACGGACAACCAGTATTACTCCCGCGCGGGCAACTTCCGCTTCGACAAGGACGGCTACCTGACCGACCCGCACGGCTACGTGGTGCAGGGCTGGGCCATGCAGCGCGCCAGCACCTCCGCAGCCACCGGCAACACCAGCACCTCCAGCACCACCGAGTACTCCATCACCGGCAGCCCCACGGACATCCGCATCAACAATTTCCAGTCCCCGCCCGAGGCCACCAGCCGGGTCAGCGTCATCACCAACCTGGACCCGAACAGCACAAGCAAGTCCAACTCCAGCACCAACCCGTACTTCGCCATGTTCAACAACTGGGACGGCACCGCCACCACGCCGCTGGCCAGCACCTCCTACGGGTACAGCTCCACCATCAAGGTCTACGACGAGGTCGGCGCAGCCCACAACCTCACCGTGTACTACGACCAGGTGACCCTTAGCAATGCCGGCGGCAACACCGTGTGGGAATACATGGTCACCTGCGTGCCCAGCGAGGACGGGCGCAGCCTGTCCGGCGCCAGCAGCTCCCTGCTTGCCATCAACACCACCTCCGCCGCAGGCGTGCTGATGATGGGCACCATGACCTTCCGCGCCGGCGCGCTGGTGGCCGAGAGCGCCTACACCCTCAAGAGCAATGCGGGCGGCAGCGTCAAGAGCCTGGATGCCTGGCAGCTGGCCGACTTCTCCACCGCCGGCTATCCCCTCGTCACCCCGAACTTCATCCAGGCCTCCAACGCCTCCCTGGCCACCAACACGGATGCCGCGCCCATCGAGATCAACTTCGGCATCCGCGCCACGGACCTCACCAGCAACGGCTCCGGCATCCTCGGCTGGTCCCAGGCCAAGGGCACCCTGGCCACTGCCGCCTCGGCCGTGGGCGCCGCCATCAGCAACGTCGGCTGGCTGCCCAGTATGAAGACCCCCAGCATCGACGCCATGACCACCCAGTCCTACGACACC
>MGTN01000037.1:23455-25813 GCA_001799475.1 Desulfovibrionales bacterium GWA2_65_9
AGACGCGCGAGTCCGGCCCGGCCCTGACCGGCGAGGCCAACTCCCCGGGCAAGGGCACTGTGGCCTCCAGCACGCTCGAACAGTCCAACGTGGACATGGGCAGCCAGTTCGTGCAGATGATCACCGCCCAGCGCGGCTTCCAGGCCAACACCAAGGTGATCACCACGGCCGACAGCATGCTCGGCGAAGTCATCGCCATGAAGCGCTAAGTTTAAGAGAGCCTCCATCCCGAGGATGACCCCGCCTGGCTTGACCGACCAGGCGGGGTCTCTTCTTTTCGCCCGGCCAAAGTCCATCCGAGAGCGCTGGCCCGGCAATTTTTTCCGGGGGCCACTCACGAGGGCCATGCGACGGGCGGCCCGCCCACCGGACCAAAGCCGACAGGCGTTCGCCAAAGACGCGCCGACAGGCGCTGACCAAAGATGCCCCGACGGGCGTCACCCTGCCGGGCGGATGCGACGCTCCGGGGAATCCTCACCAACATGCGGCAAGGCGCCCGCACGCACAGCGGAAACGATCCAGCGGCTGGACGGGGCCGCAGGCAAGACGACGCCTGCGCCCGGCCCTGTCGGCCGCTCCCACGGAGCACGCTCCATGGATTCAGGCAAAAGGACAGGGGGACGGCTAGGCGAAGCGCTTGGGAATGAGGCTCAGGTTGTCCAGCTTGCGCAGCTCGGAGATCCTCGCCAGGTGCTTGTAGAAGATCTTGACGTCATTGCCCAGGCAGTTGCCGATCATCGCCGGGCTTCTGACCTCTGCGCGGGCCGCAAGCCCCGAGGACTGATGGTGGATGCACGTCACCAGGCCGCAGTACATGACCTTGTAGCCCTCAAGGCACAGGCACAGGTCATGGTCGATGTCATCCATCTGCGAAGGCGAGAAGCGGATATCGAAGTTTGGGATCTTGCGCAGGGCTTCCGTGCGCAAAAGATGCAGGCAGCCCATGACCGAGCGGGTTTCGCGGATGAAATCATAGAAGCCGTTGTCATATTGGTGGTGCGCAACAGACAGGCTCAGCCTGAATAGATCGTCTTTGGCGATACTGACGTAGCGATACAAATACTGCAGCCTTGCTGGCTGCCCTGGGTACACGACCTTGCACCCGACCACAGCGATTTTCGGATCGCTCTCGGCGACGGTGAGATACCATTCCAGCCAGTCCCTGGGCAGCTCAACGTCGTCGTCGAGAAAGGCCACGTACTCGTTCTCCCAGGTGGAGGGCAGGTTGGTCAGCCAGTTCCGCGCCGCCGGGGCCCCGATGTTCACAGGCAGCGGGATGATGGTGAAGCTGTTGCCCGGAAAAAGCCCTTGGGCGGCCTGGGCCACGGCCAGGCTGTCGTCGGTGCAGCCGTTCAGGAGCACGGTGATGGAGGCCGGGCCGATGTTCGTGCCCGCGAGGCTTTTGAGCGTCGCGCCAAGCAGCTTGGCCTTGTTGTAGGAATAGAGATAGATGGCGACCTTCTTCTGCCCCACAAGTTCAGGGCGCTTCGTGCTCGGCCTGCGCAATTCCTCCAGGCGGAAGCGGACAGGCGGCTGGTCCTTGTCCAAGGCCAGCGAGCGCTCATACAGCTCCACGGCCCGGGAGAGGTCGCCGCTCATCCGGGCAATTTCCGCAGCATAGTTGAGGTTGACCTCATCGATGTCCGCCTGGGGCAAGGCGTTCCAAAGCAGCCCGGCCTCCTCGACATAACCCATCGAGGCATAATGGTTGAACAGCATACGCTTGAAGTCGCCCTGCAAGGGCTCTGGGCACTGAAACGTGTGCAGCCAGTCGTCGGGCCTTTTGCGCTCGAGAAAATCCGCCACCAGGAGCCTTCCGGCCGCAAGGGCATAGGTCGGGTGGGCCACAATGAGCCGCTGCAAGGCGTCCCGCATCTTCGATGCATCCCGCAACAAGTTTATCGTATCAATGTCTGCGAGCAACTCCGGGGCGAAGTTGTTTTCCTGCAGCGCCTCGACCTTCAAACGCAACGCGGGATCATTCAATACGGAGTCAGTGGAGAGATTGACGATGTCGAACGGTGACAAATGGAGGCACTTGTTGACCAGGTACCCGATGAGCGGCCAGAGGCCTGGTTCAGCGTTCTTGCTGTATTCCGACAGGAAATGGTTCAAATAGCAGATCGCAACCGTTCTATCCAGGTGGAAATTGGCCTGATGATTCCTGAAATGCTCCAGTGCTTCGGCAACGGTCAAACAGGCAAGCTCTCCGGCCAGCCCCTGGCGGAGAATACGGAAAAATTCATTATTCATGCACGTTTCCTTTGCTGCATGCTGTTGTCCAGTCTGCTTGCGCACGGCGCCGCTTGCTGACGGCGGACCAATCCAGCCGACCGGCTCAAAGCGTTTCCGCCAGGG
>MGTN01000037.1:25847-27350 GCA_001799475.1 Desulfovibrionales bacterium GWA2_65_9
CAGGGCGGGCAGGGAGCGCCGCAGGCTCTCGGCCAGGCGCGGCTGCGCCGCGCAGAGCGCCTCCCAGGCCGCGCGCACAGGCGCCGCCTCGGCCCCGGACAGCCGCCAGAGAAAGAACGCGCGCCAGAACACGCCGCACAATTCCACGGCGCAGGGCGCGCCAGCCGACTCCGGCAGGCCCAGCCTGCGCAGGCCGAACAGCCCCTCGGGCGTGCGCTCGGTGCCGTAGAGGGTCAGCCCCGGCATCTGCAGGCGCTCCAGACGCTCGGCCGGTCCACGCAGGATGGTGGCGGCCAGGGCGGCCACGCGGCTCGGGCTCAGGCCCTGGCGACAGAGCCCGCCCCCCCGGGTGCAGGCCCAGCAGCCCTGGGCGCAGGAGGCGTTGGAGCGCAGCACCAGATGCCCCGGCTGGTACGGGCCGGTGTCCCAGGGGTTCACGTTGCCCACGGACAGGTTCAGGGTCTTGAGCGCGGTCCAGGCGGCCACGTGCATGGGCCCGGTGTCCGGGGTGATGAGCAGGCCCAGGGTGCGGCCTGCGGACATCAGTTCGGCCAGGCTGAGCTTGCCCACCAGGTCCAGCGCCGGGTGGTCGAACAGGGAGCGGATTGCCTGGGCCACGGGCACGTCGTCCGGGCCGCCCAGCAGCACGGGCCGGAGGCCCCGGTCCAGAAGCTCGCGCAAGAGCCCGGCGTAGAAGGCCGCGTCCGGGCGCTTTTCCGGTTCGCTGGCGCCCACGAACAGACCCACGCTTTTGGCCTCCTGCCCCTGCGGCTCGCGCGGCGGGCCGAAGTGCGTCTGCCGCATCATCGGCAGGGGCACGAGGTCCAGGGCGTTCAGGTCGGCCCAGTGGAAGCGGTTGTGCCGGTTGTTCTGCACCAGGCTCGTGCGGTAGAGCTGCCAGGCCCCGCGCACCCGGAGCGCGCCGTCAGGCTCGCGCACCGGCCCCAGCTTGTCGTCTGCGGACAGCTCCCCGGCCAGCCGGGCCGCGTCCTCGCGGATGCTCAGGTTGATGATCAGGCTGTAGACCCTGCCGTGCAGCGCCCCGGAGGCCGCCTCGGGCCAGGAGATATAGGCCGCAGGCGGGCTCACGGGCAAAAGCGGGGTGAAGAAACGCTCCTCGGCCACCACATGGATCTGGCGGGCCGGGAAACAGCGCTTGAGCCAGAGCAGCAACGGAAAGGTGAGCACCAGGTCGCCCATGCGCTGCATCTGCAGCACCAGCATCGGCCCGTTGGAGATGCCCATGCTAGCGCACCCGCCCGGGGAAGGACTGCTGGATGGCCGCCATGAGCGCACTTAGACGGTGCTCGTAGGTGTGCTCGGCCAGCACCCGCGCCCGTCCGGCCTTGACCACGCGCCTCCGGCCCTCGGGGTCGGCCAGAAAGCGTTCGAGCTGTCCGGGGATCTCCTCCACGTTGCGGAACAGGGCGATCTCGGTGTCCGGCTCAAAAAGACGTTCGATCTGCCGGCGGTGGTCCGTGAGCAGAAAGGCCCCGGCCGCGG
>MGTN01000037.1:27483-28173 GCA_001799475.1 Desulfovibrionales bacterium GWA2_65_9
GAAAAATTTTGGCGTGGTGCTGGTAACGCTCAAAGGAAGGGCCGAGTTTGAGGAAAATGATATTCTGCCTACATCCGATATCAGGCCTGATTTTGCCCTGCATACGGCAAAAACCTCATGGCTGCCGTCAGAGCCGACGGTAAAGTTGCTTAAATGGGACACGGAAAAGATATTCTCATCAAATCCTGGGAATTTGACATCCATAAGCTCAAAGGTTGAGGACTGCTTGCTCAGCTTGCAGACAGTATCCTTGTCAGACTGGACTTTTAGCGTGGTCTGCCGGGGTATCTCGGCAATTGGGTTTGGAGACGCAAACGCGCTTATTATTTTTGGCTTTACGTTATCTACGCTGACGTCAAAGACTGCCTCCGTCTGCGTCTTGTATTCGCTGTCTGTGCACTTGACATAAAGCCGGTGCATGCTTTTGTCTCCGTCGGGAATGCTTATCGCTGCTTTGGCATGGCTTGTTCCGGATGATGAATCGAAGGCGTTCATGTTTGCAAAGCTTAATCCTGGAAGGTCAAGCGCGTACCTGCACTCGGCATCATTATCTGTCCCTATGGCAAGCCTGAAAGTGTATACCGGAGAAACCCCGAATTGAGGCTCTATAGTGCTTATTTTTAATGCCTGCACTGCATTAAGTTTGAAGTAAGAAGAATTCTCCATGCTGTTGCCCGCGAAGTCCGATGC
>MGTN01000038.1:0-3167 GCA_001799475.1 Desulfovibrionales bacterium GWA2_65_9
GTTGTCCTCGGCCAGGGACAGGGAGCGGACCTTGGGGCGCATGCTCTTGTACAGAAACACGCCCAGGGAGAGGGCCACGCCGATCATGATGCCCTTGTCCAGGTGCGGCGCGAAGGCGAGCGTGGCGGCGAAGGTGACCACGGCGACCACGCCGTCGTACCATTGGGCCTGCCAGGCGTGGACGATGCCGGAGACGTTCAGCAGGCCCACCACGGCCATCATGATCACCGCGGCGAGGACAGCCTGCGGCAGATGGTACAGAAGCGGGGTGAAGAACAGCAGCACGCCGAGCACCACCACGCTGGTGATGACGCTCGACATGCCCGTCACCGCCCCGGCCTGCAGGTTGACGGCGGAACGGGAGAATGAGCCCGACACCGGGTAGCTGCTCGTTGCCGCGCCCAGGAGATTGGCCAGCCCCTGCCCGATGAGCTCCTGGTTGGGGTCAAGGCGCTGCCCGGTCTTGTCGGCGATGGCCTTGGCGATGGAGATGGCCTCCATGAAGCCCAGGATGGCGATGATCACCGCGTAGGACAGCAAATGCATGGCCATGCCGGCCTCGAACTTCGGCATGGCGAAGCGAGGCAGGCCCTCGGGTATGGCCCCCACCACCGCGCCGCCGCCGCTGAGCAGCAGACTGCCCGCGTTCAGGGGGGCATTGCCGACCTTGAGGCGCCAGGTGCGCCCATCGGTCTCGGCTCCGCTCGGCAGTTGATCCGCCGGATACACGCTGATTCCGGCGGCCCCGATGGCCCCGGCGGAATGCTGCACCGTGGCGAACAGCATGGCCCGCAAGGCCGCGCGCTGGTGGCGCGCCGCCAGCTTCTGCTGCTCCATGTCGTGGTTGATGCGCATCAGTTCGCTCTCCGTGGCGATCTGCGCGTTGAAGTCGCCCTGCCTCTTGGCATCTTCCAGGGCGGCCGTGCTCTGCGCCCGCTGCGTGGCCAACTGGCTGACGCGCGTGGTTGCCGCGTTGAAGGTCGTGATCGCGGCGGCTGCGGCGGGAGACTGGATGGCCGAAAGCTCCACATTGGTGCTGCGCTCAAAGCCCGTGGCCCAGGAGATGACCGAGGTAACCACCACGGCGGCAAGCACGGCGGGAACCTTTGGGGAAAGGCGCTTCAGCCCGACCATGATGGCCAGCGCAAGCAGGCCCATGCCCAGCGTGGGCCAATGGGTGTAGTGCACGGCGGAGGCCAGGACGTTACGCACGGTCTCGTAGTGGTGCTCGGCGTTGTCCACGGACACGCCGAACATCTTGGACAGCTGGCTGGAGGCGATGATGAGGGCCGCGGCGTTGGTGAAGCCGTTCACCACCGGGTGCGACAGGAAGTTCACCACCAGCCCCAGGCGCAAGATGCCGAGGGAGAGCTGGAACAGGCCCACAAAGACCGAGAGCAGGATGGCGTAGGCGATGAAGCTCTCGCTCCCTGCCGTGGCCAGGGGCTCCAGGCTGGCCGCCGTCATCAGGGAGACCACGGCCACGGGGCCGGTGGCGAGCTGGCGGCTGGAACCGAACAGTGACGCGATCATGGGCGGAAGGAAGGCCGCATACAGCCCGTAATATGCTGGAAGTCCGGCGAGCTGGGCATAGGCCATGCTCTGCGGAATGAGCACCAGCGCGACCGTCATGCCTGCCGTGGCATCACGTTTGAGCGTCTTGATGCTCAAGTCCTTGAACCAGGCAAGAAAGGGCAATATCTTGGTCAGCATCCATCCTCCAGGTGCAGTGGGCCAGCGGGCAGGTGCAGTCGGCCAGCGGGGCAGATGAGGTCTTGCGGCGGTTCCCGGTGCCGCATTGTCAGCATTTCAGCGAGAACTCCGGCACGGTCAGCGCCGCATGCCGTCTCTCGGACTCGGCCCTGCGGGTGATGACAAACTCCACCCGGCGCAGCTCCACGCTCACGGTGTTCAGCACCTCGTCGCGGGTGCCCTGGCGCAGCAGGTGCGCGCAGGAGACGCCGCGCCGGGCGGCCTCGTCCAGCAGGGGCTGACCGGCCAGGCGTGAACGGTCCTCGAAGTACGAACCATTGCGGGAGGCGTCGTCGATGCTCAGCAGCACCAGATCAAACCCCAGGCGCTCGGCCAGGTTCACCGCGTAGGCGATCATGGCCTCGGGCACGCCGTCGCCCTCTGCCAGCACCAGAATCTTGCGGTGCTCGGCGTGGAAATCGCCCATGATCTCCCGGGCGATGGAGAGCTCGCCGACCTCGGCCATGGAGATGGCCTCGCCATACGTCTCCATGGCCTCGCGCAGGCCACCGCGCAGCGCCAGGGAGATCCCCGGCTTGCTGCTTAAGGAAAGGCCTTCGCGGACTTTGGACATCGATTTGCGCATGGCGGCCTCAGAAAGCCGGGGCTAGGCCTTCAGGCTGGGGCGCTGGCGGCGGGACGCGGCGTCGGGCCGGGCGACCTCGGCCTTGGGCTGGTCTTTGGCGGTTTTGCCCAGGGCGGCGAGCGCCTCCTGCTCCAGGTTGCTCTCGGCAAAAGCGGCGGCGACAAACGTTGTCTCGATCGTGTCACGCAGAGTGCTCATGGCGACCCCTTGGTTGAAGTTGCAGTTGGCCTGCTTCTTTCAAGGGACATACCGTGGCGCGGCACAACTGCAACATGCTGGAATTATACGGCAAAGCGTTTAGAGAAGGACAAGGCGGAGGCACTGAAGCGTTGCAGATTGCAACAACCGGCGTGGGGCTAAAACATTAACAGACTGAAATAGTACGCCAAAAAGTCGTGCAACACTTTTCAGCAAAATAGTTGCATATCGCAACACGAGATGGAGACAGAGCGAACACGGGCCAGGAGCGGCCTTTGACACAAAGGGAAATGCGGGCGTAAGCAGGGCCTGACTGGCCGCGAACAGGCGCTGTCTCACGGCGCGGGGAGGACATCGGATGATATTTTTTCGCAAGCCCGAGGAGGAGCAGGCGCCAACCACCGGCAAGGGCCTGGACGAGCTGCGCGGCCAGGTGAAGGGCGCGGCCCTGCCGGAATCCGTGGCGGCCATCGTGGCCAAGGAACTGGGCCGCCTGGACAAGACCGACCCCTCGGTGGCCGAATACGCCATCGGGCTCAACTATATCGACTGGCTGAGCAGCCTGCCGTGGACCAGCGCCACCGAGGACTGCCTGGACTTCGCACGCGTGGAGCGCATCTTAAGCGACCGG
>MGTN01000038.1:3182-11596 GCA_001799475.1 Desulfovibrionales bacterium GWA2_65_9
AGGAAGGCTACGCCGTGCAGACCGCCGCCAATGGCCTGGAGGCTCTGGAACTGGTACGCGGCTGGAGCTTCGACCTCATCGTCAGCGACCTCAAGATGGACAAGATGGACGGCATGACGCTGCTCTCCGAGGCCGGGCGGCTGTCGCCCAGCACGCAGATCATCATCGTCACCGGCTACGCCACGGTCAATTCCGCGGTGGAGGCCATGCGCACCGGCGCGGCCCACTACCTGACCAAGCCCATCAGCCTGGACAGCCTGCGCTCCACGGTGCGCGAACTGCTGGGCCAGCGCAAAAAGCTGGCCCCGGCGCGCGGCCCGGTGCTCTGCTTCACCGGCCCCCCGGGTACGGGCAAGACCTCCATCGGCATGGCCATTGCCGAGGCCCTGGGCCGCAAGTTCCACCGCATGTCCATGGCCGGGCTGCGCGACGAGGCCGAACTGCGCGGGCACCGCCGCACCTACGTCGGGGCCATGCCGGGCAAGATCATCCAGGCCATCCGGCGCCTGGGCGTGAACAACCCCGTGCTCATGCTCGACGAGATCGACAAGGTCGGCCAGGACTTCCGGGGCGACCCCGGCGCGGTGTTCCTGGAGATCCTCGACCCGGAGCAGAACCGCTCGTTCATCGACCTGTTCGTGGACGTGCCCTTTGACCTGTCCCAGGTCATGTTCATCGCCACGGCCAACGACCTCTCGCGCCTGGACGCGCCCCTGCAGGACCGCCTGGAGGTGGTGCACTTCCCGGGCTACACCGAGCCCGAAAAGGTGCAGATCGCGCTCAAGCACATGGTGCCGCGCCAGTGCGCCGAGCACGGCCTGACGCACCCCTACCCCACCTTCGCGCCCGAGGCCGTGCGCACCATCATCCGCGACTACACGCGTGAGGCCGGCGTGCGCAACCTGGACCGCGAAATCGGCGGCGTGTGCCGCAAAATGGCGCGCCTGGCCATGAAGCCCGGCCCCGACAGTCAGACCATCGGCCAAACCGGCAACCAGACCGGCGGCCAGTACCCGACACAGATCGACGCCGCCCTGGTCACCAGCCTGCTGGGGCCGCGCCGCCACACCCACGAGTCCGCGCGCCCGGTGTTGCGCCCCGGCGTGGTCAACGGCCTGGTCTGGAGCGACTCCGGCGGCGAGATCGTGCTCGTCGAGGCGGCGCGCATGCGCGGCACCGGCCAGCTCCTGCTCACCGGCAACCTCGGCGCCGTGCTCAAGGAATCCGCCCAGACCGCGCTTTCCTACATCCGCGGCAACGCCGAAAAATACGGCCTGGACCCGGACTTCTTCGCCCAGCAGGACCTGCACATCCACATCCCGGCCGGAGCCATCCCCAAGGACGGGCCTTCGGCCGGCGTGACCATCCTCATGGCCCTGCTCTCGCTCTTGACCGGACGTGCCGCCAAGCCCGGCGTGGCCCTGACCGGCGAGATGTCGCTCGGCGGCGTGCTCTTGCCCGTGGCCGGCATCCGCGAAAAGATCCTGGCGGCCCTGCGCGGCGGCGTGCACACCGTGGCCCTGCCCGCAGGCAACCGGCCCGAGGCCGAGGCCCTGGAAGCCGACATCCGCGCGCAGCTGACCATTGTCCTGGCCACCGACGCGGACGAACTCGTGGACGTGGTGCTGGAGGCCAAGGCCTAGAGCAAAGGGATAGCCTCCGGGGCGGAGCAGCGTCGCTTGGCCGTCAAAAATCGAGGGAGACGTTGGGCCAGGGCAGGCTCTCTTGACGTATAACCATTCCCTGGCTATATGCACACATGCAATGGACAGTGGCGTTTACGGCCAAAGCGGCCAAACAGACACGCACCCTGCCCCGGCGCATTGCCGAACGGCTGAACGCCTTGCGCAAGGCCATTGAATTCGGCGGACCGTTCCAGCCGACCATGCCGCATTTCGGCAAGCTGAAGAACAGGGCCGGGGACGTGTACCACTGCCATTTGAACAAGGGCAGGCCCACGTATGTGGCTGTCTGGCAGGTCCGGGAACGCTCCGTGCAACTGGTGGAGGTGACATATGTTGGAACTCACGAGAAAGCCCCGTACTGACGGCATGGTGGAGATCATGGCCGTGGTGCCGCAGGAGCGGGGGGACGCCGTGGCGCGGGCCATTGCCGAGGCCGCCGAACCGAACATCCCGGCGGATTTGGTGTTTCCGGAATCCACACCCGGCACGGTGCTGCGTGGCGCTCGGGGCTTGCGCGGCCTGACGCAGGCCATGCTTGCCGCCGCCATTGACGCGCATGTGCCCAATATCTCGGAAATGGAGCGCGGGTTGCGACCCATTGGCAAGGAAATGGCCAAGCGCCTGGGCAAGGCCCTGGACATGCCGTACAAGGCCTTCCTCTAACCGTCTCCGCTCTCGCCTTCCCCGACGCATCCGCCCTCGCAGTCCCGGCCCAGGCCGATGGGGGACCGGGGGGCCGTTATGAACCCCGAAGGGGCCCCATGGCCTGCGGAGCATATTCCCTTCCCGAGTTGAGCCCGGCGCGCTTGAGCTTGCGCCACAGGGACGCGCGGTCGATGCCGAGGATTTCGGCGGCGCGGGATTTGTTGTTGCCAGTCTGTTCGAGCACCCAGAGGATATGCTGGCGTTCGTTTTCTTCAAGGGTGGGCAGTCCGCCCTGGCGCGAGGTTCTGAGGCGCGGCTGGTCCAGTTGCAGGTCCGGAGGCAGGTGCCGGGCCTCGACAACGTCGCCTTCGGCCAGGACCACGGCGCGCTCCATGAGGTTTTCCAGTTCGCGGATGTTGCCGGGGAAGGGGTAGCTGGCGAGGATGCCCAGCACCTCGGGCGAGAGTTCGCGCACCTCGCGGCCCAGCAGCTCGGAGTATTTGAGCAGGAAGTGCCGGGCCAGAAGCGGGATGTCCTCGCGCCGTTCGGCCAGGGCTGGCAGGCGCAGGGTGATGACGTTCAGGCGGTAGTAGAGGTCCAGGCGGAAGGCCCCGGTCTCGGTCTCCACGGCCAGGTCCTTGTTGGTGGCGGCGATGACGCGCACGTCCACCGGGATATCGACAGTGCCGCCCACGCGCAGGATCTTGCGTTCCTGGAGCACGCGCAAGAGGCGCACCTGCATGGAGGGCGTCATCTCGCCGACCTCGTCCAGGAACAGGGTGCCGCCGTGTGCGGCCTCGAAGAGCCCGGCCTTGCGTTCGCCCGCACCGGTGTAGGACCCCTTCTCGTGCCCGAAGAGTTCGCTGGCCAGCAGCTCTTCGCTGAAGGCCCCGCAGTTCACGCCCAGGAAGCGCTTGTCCGCGCGCTGGCTGGCGTGGTGGATGGCCCGGGCCGCGAGCTCCTTGCCGGTGCCGGTCTCGCCCAGGAGGAGCACGGTGGAGGCGGTGGGCGCGACCTGGCCGATGGTCTTGAGCAAGGCGGCCATGGCCGGGCTCTTGCCCACCAGCATGGGCGGGGCGTCGCGGTCCTTCAGGCGCTGGCGCAGGTCGAGCACCTCGCGGCGCAGGCGGCTCGACTCCACGGCCTTGGCCGAAAGCGCGCGCACCTCGTCGAGGTTGAGCGGCTTGGCCAGATAGGAGTAAGCTCCCCGGTTCATGGCGATGACTGCTCCGGGCACTGTGGCGTAGCCGGTCATGACCACGACCTCCAGGCCGGGGTGCAGCTTGCGCGCGCGCTCCATGAGCCCGATGCCGTCCAGCTCGCTCTGCTCGCCCAGGCGCAGGTCGGTCAGCAGCAGGTCGTAGCGGGCGCGGTCCAGCTCGGCCAGGGCGGCGCGGGAGTCGGCGGCGTGTTCGGCCTCATAGCCCGCGCGGACCAGGGCGTGGACCAGGTTCTCACGGGCGATGGCCTCGTCGTCCACCACGAGCACGCGGCCCGCGCTCATGCCTGGTCCCCGCCATCGGTCACAGCCGGGGCCTGCAGCGGCAGCCGCAGGGTGAAACAGGCCCCCTGGCCCGGCGCGCTCTCCACGACGATCTCGCCCTGGTGCTGTTCCACGATGCCAAAGACGATGGACAGGCCGAGCCCGGTGCCCTTGCCCACCTCCTTGGTGGTGAAGAAGGGATCAAAGATGCGCGCCTGGTCGTCCGGGTCGATGCCGACGCCGGAGTCGGACACGGTGATGACGGCCTGGCCGCGCTCCGTGTCGCGCGAGGCGCTGATGGTGATGCGGCCGCTGGCGTCCTTGATGGCCTGCAGGGCGTTGATGAGCAGATTGATGAAGACCTCCTGCATGCGTTGGGCGTCCATGGGGATGATGATGTTGCCGGGCACCTCGCGCAGGATCTCCACCCCGGCGGGCACCTGGCTGGAAACCAGCGCCACGGACCGGGCCACCACAACGGCCAGTACCGTGGGCTTGCGCTCGAACTCCTTGGCGCGTGAGAACTCAAGCAGCCCCTTGACGATGTCGCGGGCGCGCGCCACCTCCTGGTCGATGTTGCCCAGGAGCCTGTGGCTGAAGTCCGGGTCGCACGCGGCGCCCTCCTCCAGGAGGATCTGGCAGGAGGTGCTGATGTTGTTCAGCGGGTTGTTCAACTGATGGGCCACTCCGCTTGTGAGCACGCCGATGGAGGACAGCTTCTTCTCGCGCACCAGATGGTCCTGGCGCTTC
The DNA here is from genome assembly GCA_001799475.1 of Desulfovibrionales bacterium GWA2_65_9. Classification (GTDB taxonomy): domain Bacteria; phylum Desulfobacterota; class Desulfovibrionia; order Desulfovibrionales; family Desulfovibrionaceae; genus Humidesulfovibrio. Next base: position 7,746 of record MGTN01000038.1, read on the forward strand.
TGCAGTTCGGCGATCATGTGGTTGAAGGCGCCCACAACCCGGTCCACCTCGTCGTCGGAGCCGGAGGGGACCAGCGCGGTGAAGCGTCCCTTGGCGATCTCGTGGGTGGCCTGCTCGATGCGGCGCAGCGCCATGATGGTCTTGTGCCCGAGCACGAAGAGAAACCCGCCGCCCAGGCCCAGGAACACCACAACGGAGAGGAGCAGCTGATGTTTGAGCGTCTGCACGATGGTCAGGATGCGCGCACGCTCGTGGATGACCATCTGCTGCGAGAGGTCGACGAGCTGCTTGCCGGTGTCGCGCAGGCGCTCCAGCTCGGCCTGGGGCGCGTTTGAGCCGTTGCTCTGCTTCACGTAGAGCCACTCGGACTGGGCCTCGTAGGCGGTCAGGGTGCTCTTGAGGGAGGCGTGCTCCTGGGACAGCCCGAACTCCGCGGCGTTGCCCTCCAGCCGGACCAGGATGTCGCGCGTCTTGACCACGTAGGCGCGGCTCTCGTCGTAGTCCCCCTGGTGGCCATAGAGCATGTAGTTCTTCTCGTAGCGGCGGATCTCCAGGATGGTGTTGCCCAGGTCGTCGATGATCTCGATGAAGCCCATCTTGCGCTCGATCTGCGCCAGGGAAAGATAGGAGAATGTGCCGATAAGGCCCACGGCCAGCACCGAGAGCAGCATCCCCAAGAGAACGCGACGGCGGATGTTGAGGCGGAGAAAGGGCTTTTTTGAAAACACGGAGGCTCCTCTTGGGCGACACGCTCGAAAGTATGCGCCCTCCTGCATATGCCCAAGGGGAAAGTACCGTCAACCGTTTGAGCAGGCTCAGCCATCATTGCCCTCAGGCACCCGGTCGGCAAAGCCGGACGCGAGCGGGGGGGGTCACGCCCCTCGCCACCGGGACCGGAGAAAAGCGGCTCATCCACAAGGGCGGCGTCCTTGCTCCCTCTATTTGGACACGAGGCCTTGTCAGTATACGTTGCCCCGCCCCGCTTCATGCTGTACGCTGCAAGGGACAGCCATCATCGTCAAGGAACCGCCAGGCCGGGAAGGCCTCTTCCCACACGCACGGTCAAGACGATAACCGCCTACGAGGAGAACGACATGGAGCCGTCGACGGAACGACTCAAGAGTGATGAGCTCCTGGACGAAGTCAAAAGGGCCCTCCATGAGAAGGATGTCGTCGATGTGGAAGAGGAACGCGTCAAGATCGTCGTGTTCCGCTCCGGCGGCATACGCTATGCCTTTTACGGGAGCGACATCAGGGAAATCCTCCCCCCGCGCGAAATCTTCTGGGTGCCCTCCCTGCCGGCCTGCCTGCCGGGCCTGATCAATGTGCGCGGCGACATAGAGTCTGTCATCGACATCCGGCACTTCCTCGGCGGCGAGCAGACCGATGTGACGAAGTGCCTGATCGCCATAGCCGTGCGGGGAGATTTCCGCTCCGGCATCCTCATCGATTCGGTGGAAGACGTCCTGGATCTGCCCCTGAGCTCCATCAAGCCCCCCCTGTCCAGCCTTGGCGGCGTTGCGCGCGAACTGGCTGCCGGGGAAATCGAACTGGGGGAGCAGACGGCCACGCTGCTCAACATCGACATGCTGGCGGCCAAGGTCACCCTGTGAGCGGTCACGGGGGCCGCCAGGGGCTGTTCCCCCTGACCTTGCTGCTCTTCTCCGTTGGCGGGGTCCACTTCGGAGTCGCCACGGACCAGGTGCTCGGCACCACCGGGTACAAGGGCCCCGGGCAGGCGCAAGGGGAGGCCCCGTTCTGGTTCCACAGGGCGGTGGAATTTCCGAGCGATCCGGCATACATTGAGCCCACGGCTGTTTTGGTGAAGCCCAAGGGGCAAGAGGCCTGCAGCGTCATCATCGACGCCATGCAGGAGATTATCGAGGTGGGCGTGGACGAGATCCAGCCCTTTCCTGCGGTCCTTGAGCCCTTTGCGCGCCGCAAGGGCCTGTGGGGGGTGTGCCCCCGCTTTGGACGCATGTTTCTTCTGGTGGACCTGGAGCGGCTGGCGGGTGCAGAGCAGGCAAGCCTGAGTTGACGGACAACGGAGCAAGGAGACATTCATGAAAATCACGCTGCGGAAAAAGGTGCTGGGCCTTATCTTCATGTCCGTGCTGGTGACATCCCTGGGCATCACCGCGCTCTCCGCCATGGACATCGTCGCGCGTGGCAATGAGCGGGCCAAGCTGTACCAGGAAACACTCACGTCCGAACGCAAGCAGCAGATCAAGGGCTATGTGGAGATGGCGGAGAAGATCGTCAAGACCCTGCCCGCCAAGGATGTCCCGGCGGCCGTCCAGGCCATGCGCTACGGCGACAAGGGCTATGTCTGGCTCCAGGACTACAACAACATCATGCTGGTCCACCCCGACCCCCGCCTGAGCGGGACGGACCAGTCCAATCTCAAGGACCCCAACGGCATCTTCATCCTCCGGGAGCTCACCAAGTTGTGCCGTTACAACGGGGAGGGGTTCCTCTATTATTCTTGGAAACTGCCAGGTCAGGAAACGATGCGGCCCAAGCTTTCCTTTGCCAAGGGCATCCCCAGCAAAAATTGGATCGTCGGCACTGGTCTCTACATCGATGACATCGACGCCGAGGTGGCCAACGAACGGAACAGGATCAAGAATGATGTCATCCGCACAATCTCAATGCAGCTGGGCGGAGCCCTGACCATAACGGCGCTGTTCATGGTCCTCGCGACGTATTTCGTCAATCGCTACATCACCGGCCCGCTGGAAGCCATCTCCAGGACCATGAAGAACTTCAACAACGACCTGACCACCAAGGTGCCGGTGGCCACCAGCGACGAGGTGGGCGAACTGGCAGGCTGGCTCAACGAGCACCTCGCCAAGCTCCATCAGGTCATCTGGATGGTTTCCGAGGTCACGGGGGAGCTGCATGCCCATGCCGGGACCATCTCCGGCACCATGAACCAGCAGACCAGCTTCGCCGCCCAGCTCTCCAGCTCCGTGGCCGAGATGACCTCGACCATGGAGGAGTTCTCCTCCACGGCCAGCCAGATCGCGCAGCACAGCCAGGGCGTTGTGGAGCTGGCCGACAAGACCCTGGCGGACTCCCGGCAGGGCTCTGAAGTGGTGGAGAACCTGACCGCCAAGATCAACGTCATCAACCGGGACATCCAGGCGAACCTGACCGAGATCGTGGAGCTGGGACGCAAATCGAAGGAAATCAACAAGATCATGGAGATCATCAACGACATCGCCAACCAGACCCGGCTCATCGCCTTCAACGCCGCGTTGGAAGCGGCCAGCGCGGGCGAGTCCGGCAAGCGCTTCGGGGTCGTGGCCGTGGAGATCCGGCGGCTGGCCGACAACGTGGTGGAATCCACCGCAGAGATCGAGGGCAAGATCACCGAGATCCTGGACGCCGTGAACCGCCTGGTCATGTCCTCGGAGAAAACCTCCGTCATGATGCTGGAGGGCCAGGAGTCCGCGGCGCACACGGTGACCATGCTGACGGACATGGTCGGCGGCGTTGAGGAGGCCACGGATGCGGCCCGGCAGATATCCCTGTCCATCCAGCAGCAGCAGATCGCCAGCAGCCAGGTGGTCCTGTCCATCAGGGAAATCGAGCAGGGGGTGCGCCAGTCCACGGACTCCGCCCGGCAGACGAACATCGTGGCCAGCGAACTGGCTGAATTGTCCGGCAAGCTGAAGGCCCTGGTCACGACGTTCAAGATAAACGCGCTCCAGGAAGACGAGAGCGGCAGCACCAGGAAACCCAAGGTCTAGCTCGTGCCAAGCCCAGGCCAAACCATCCGCGTGCTTGTGGTCGATGACAGCAGCAGCACACGCAGGCAGCTCATCGCCACATTGACCTCCTCGCCG
>MGTN01000038.1:11605-11898 GCA_001799475.1 Desulfovibrionales bacterium GWA2_65_9
ATCGCCGGCGAGGCAGCCAACGGTGCCGAGGCCGTGGCCTTGGTCAGTTCCCTCAAGCCCGATGTCGTGACCATGGACCTTGATATGCCGGTCATGGGGGGGATCGAGGCCATTGAGAAGATCATGCTCGCGACGCCTGTGCCGATCCTGGTCGTCTCCTCCCAGGCCGGGGTGCGCACGGCCTTTGCCGCCGTGTCCAAGGGAGCGCTCGACGTTTTCCAAAAGGAGTACCTTGATGCGGCAAGAAGCGCAGCCCTGATCCGCAAGGTCAAGACCCTGTCCACGATCTCCGT
>MGTN01000039.1:0-6003 GCA_001799475.1 Desulfovibrionales bacterium GWA2_65_9
AAATACACCAAGCAGTCGCTGACGTACGAACAGCAAGCCGATCTGGTGCTCTCGCGAGGTCTGGCGGCCGATCGCCAGTTATTGATCGAGCGACTCCAGGCCGTCGGATATTACCGGCTTAGCGCCTACTGGCACCCTTTCAAGCAGCCGGATGATTCCTTTGCTCCCGGCACGACTCTCAATACCGTCTGGCAGCGGTATACGTTCGACCGCCAGCTCCGGCTCATGGTCATGGACGCGATCGAACGCGTCGAAGTGGCGCTTCGCTCCGCGTTGGTAAATGGCCTGACGTTACGTTTCGGTCCCTTCGCCCACCTCGATCCGCGCGCTTTTCCCGGCATAAATCCCGATGATCACCGCCGACTGCTGGATGACCTTCGGGACGGCGCACAGCGCAGCAGCGAAGTGTTTGTCGAACATTTTAAGCGGATCTACGATGACTTTCCCGACCTGCCGCTTTGGGCCGCCGCCGAGATCATGACCTTCGGCAATATGTTCACCCTCTTCCGGATCAGCGGCAAACACACCCAGAAGACACTGGCGCAGCCTTATGGCGTCACCGGCAAGGTTCTGTTTTCCTGGCTCCTGACGCTGAATTACGTCCGTAACCTGTGCGCCCACCATGCCCGGCTGTGGAATCGGGAACTGGCGCTCAAGCCCCTCATACCGGATGCGAAACACGACCCCCGCTGGTACGGCGAAAGTCTGGTCGGAAATAACCGAATCTTCGCCATCCTGACGATCCTCCACTTCCTCCTTCGACATATTGCACCCCAAAGCGGCTGGCGAGACCGTCTCTTTGGACTGTTCGATCGTTACCCCGCTATCCCCTTGGCCCCCATGGGCATGCCTGCCGACTGGCGCAACCATGACCTCTGGAAACAGGTGAAGTGGAGATGAGCGGGAACGGAGAACAATTGCCCCCGGGGTGGGCAGTGCCAATGATTTCAGATGTTGCGGAACTGCGTACACACCTTCCCGCAGTGGGAGGATCCTGTGGCTTCCCCCCTCGACGTGCGAAGTGTACGTGGAATCCGTGTTGTATTCACAGGGGGGGGCCGTTCGTCCTTGTGAATGAATATTGTGATTCGGCTTACCGGAGCTCGATCCCTTCTTTCTCAAAGATCGTACCGACAGCCCGCCACAAGCGGGTCTGTGCGTTATATGCGTCCAATTGGGCCCGCACCTCCGTAAGCTTTGCCTCGGAGACGTCCTGCTGGAACCGGAGGACCTCGACCGTGGTGGACCTGCCCACGGAAAGTTTCCTCTCTTCCGCTTCGAGCTTTTTCACGGCCGCCGCCGTCGCCGCGCGGGTCGCGGTGATTCTCGCCAGTGCGGACGCAAGGTCCAGCCTTCCTTTTTGCACCTCAACGCGGATGCGCAGGAAAACGGCATCTTCCGATAGTCTTTGTTGTCGAAGCGCCACCTTCGCCCTTGCCCATTCCGCCTTTTCCCGCTGGAAGCCCCAGGGAAGCTCGGTCTTGAGGCCCACCAACCAGTTGTAGTACCGGCCCGAAAACATCCGGTCGACGCTGTCCCGATAGTTCCCGGAGAATGCGTCCGCGTTTCCAGCGAATAACGGGTCGGGGTTCGGAGTGCCGGAGAGTCCCGCGATCCCTGCGGATACGGTGAGGTCGAGGGCCGGCAGCGTCCGGTTCCGGGTTGCGACCTCCTGAATCTCGGCCTGTATTTTCCTTGCGTTCATGGCGGCAACCTCGGGACGCCGCCGGATCGCTTCCACGAAATTTTCATTGTCTCCCGGAGGGGGGATATCTTCCTGTAAGGGAACGGGCACGAACCGCTCTTCCCAGTCCCTGGAGGAACGAACGCCGAGGAGGCTCTTCAAATCCACCTCCGCGCTCCGTGCCGCCGCTTCCGCCCGGAGCAGTTCTTCGCGGCGGGTAGCCACCGCAGACTCCGCGGGGAGCAGATCCATGGAGGCGGCCGCGCCCGCTTGAATCCTTGCATCGGTGTGGACGATCACGTGCTCGGCCAGTTCCACGGCTGTCCTACGAACTTCCACCTCGCGGACAGCGGCAACGAAAGAGAGGAAGGTCGTACGTACGGTGGTGACGATGTCCATCACCTTGGTTTTCCATTCTTCCGATTTTTCCTCCGCCCCGGCGCGTGCGATACGGAGCGGAGCTTCGGTTACCTCTTTTCCCCGGTTCTTCAGGAGGGGCTGTTTGGCCGATAGCGTGAGCCCCGTTACGTACTGTGGGGAAAGGAGGGAGACGGCGGAGCTGGTTTCCTGTCGTTGGTTTTCCTGGACGAGCGAGAGTGACGTGCCAATGGGGAGAAGTTCAGTGACGCCGAGATTGAATTTGAGGAATCGCTGGTCCACGGAAGGCCTATCGTCGAGCGCGGAACCGCTGGGATTGACGGACTGGGATGCGTTCAATTCTCCCGAAAACATCGGAAGGAAAGCGGCCTCTTCGATCGGCACGCCCAACGCACCGATCTCCTTCTCTGCTTGCGAGACGGCGATGTCGATGTTGTTTCGGAGGGCGGTTTCCATGCATTCGCGCAGGGTGATCATGCGAATGGGTGCGTTCGATTGGGCCAACAGGGGAGGCGGAGAGCATGCGAGCAGGGCCAGCAACGTGACCAGGAACAGGGTTCGTTTCAAAGTGTCCTCCAAGATCGTGGAAAGAACACCGAACGGATTTCTGTCGATATATTGGTGGCTGTCAGGGGTTAAGGCAAGCGGGAATCATCTTCACGGGAATATCATTTGACTTTTCCGGGCCACAGTCGATAATCGCTTGCAGGTTTATCGAACCGCAGTTGCAAAGCGATCCCTGTAGTCCAGATTCGTTCCGTGGGTAAGTCGTTCGCAGGTCGTCTTGAACCAAGGCCGCAGGTCGAGGTTGCAATGGGCGCGTGCGATCACGAAACGATGGGACCCGGTTCCGGGCAGATCCTTTTTCCTTCTGTTTTCTATTCAACCGAAAATCGTCGTGAGCAACCTGGCGGTTCTGGACACCCAGATTGAATCTGTCCTCGACCACCTCTCGATACGCTTTGTCACCCACCAGTATTGGTAGGTGACAGGTTGGGAGCAGTCTCCTGTAATGACCGGTTCCCAAAGAACGACTTTTTGCGAGGGGGACGAGGAAGATGGGGGAGGTACACATATGCTTAAACGACGGATCGTAGCAATCTTCCTTTTGACGTTGAGCCTTTTGGCGTTGCCTGCAGGGGCTGGCGAGATGCCGGCAAGCCCTCAAAAAAGCAACGTACAAAAGGAAGCCGCTTATCCCCCTTATTCAGACGTTTGGGATTGGAAAATTCCCGAATCGGATAAATCATTAGATCCTTCTGCAACGCCATCAGTCCGTGTCAAAGCGATGGACAATGGGGACGTACTTATTACATATGAACCAGACTTGGCCAAAGCCGTAGTGAAATATGTCACTTTTTTCGGGAAGTCCGTTGTCACTAATCCCGCCGAAATATATAAAAATGACTACACAAATGATGCAAAATCCCGCATTCCCTTCAAGGATGGTAATTTTCTTAAGACAATTGGAGGCGGTATGCGATCTTACGGATGCGTCGATCAACTTCGTTTTCATATTGCGATCTACGATAAGACGGAGTTGAAGCTCATAAGTAACAAAACCCTGCTGTATATTTTTGACAAACCGGAGTATTACGAGACCAAGCCACCGGTTTGTATGGATGGTCCAAGTTTCTACTATCGTGTACGTGCGGTGGCGGCGGGTTTTTTGCCTCTGAAAGATGGAACTTTTTTGCTGGTTTCCCGTAATGGCGATGGCCATATCATCCGATTCGATGAGAATTTTCAGACAAAGTCTAAACTTATGAACAATAAATTCTTTTGGATGGACACGGATGAATTAAGTAGGTTTGAAGCTAAATACGGTGATCGAGCAGATGGAGATAAAAACTTGAAACAACTTTATGCCGATCTTTATGAATTATTAATGAACAGAAAAAGGAGGGAAATCGAATGATTTTTACAGGATTTAAGGCAATATTGGCAAGCGTTATAGAGAAGAATGAACTTAATGGACGTTCTGCCTATGAACTATTTTTTGCTACAAAAAACAGTGATAGTGGCTGGTCATTCGGTATCCCTCAATATGATTTAGGTTCCAAGTCTAACGAGTTCCAGCGTGATTTGTTTAAGAGTATTCTGCAGAACGCGACAGATGGTGCAAGCTATATTATTGATGATGGTGATCCAACGACAGATCGAGACAATGATAAAAAAGTGGCTGACCTAACCAATAAAGCTTACATAAAGAGTAATGCTTCACTAACGGATGCGGAGCGAGGACTTATAAACCAAGCGCTATCTAGTACATATGGAAAAAACGCTATTGACGGGGCGTTGGACGGTACTTTGACTGATTTGATTGTGGTCGCCGACAGAGTAATTAACTTGACATCAGGCGCCGATAAGGCATTCTTGCAAACTGATCTCGGCAAGCTCTTTCTTTGCGATTACGAAAATCAGTATGGCATTGAGGATGGTGGTAAATTTGAGCAATTCGTCCAAGGTCTTCCTGTAAGCTTGGATGGTAATCCATCTATTACGAAGCAAGGCGTGTTGGGCGTAGATGACTTGCTCTCCTTTTATTTTCGCACTAAACAGTCTAGGCAGACACCTTGGGATCCTATGCGGCGCTTCAGCAATGTTGTAGAAGCAACAGGTTATACGCCAGTTGATCTAGAGGAAGCAAAAGGCGTTTTGCGTGCTTATACATTCTTGTATGTTCCTAATGAAAGCACATTACTTGAAACCCAAGCGCGTATTGATGCTGTAAATGTTTTTCGCAATCTCGTCAGTGGACCGGCAGAACAATTAATATTAGACAATTGGAATTCTGCTTGGGGGCCGAGGCCGCCCACACTTGATTCTTATGATGATATCTTGATGGGGGACAATAACGCGAACTATAATAGTTCCGGCGATTATCAGCTGAACGGAAGAGGCGGCGACGATATCATCTTTGGCGAGGGCGGGAATGATCGTATAGAAGGCGGTAAAGGGAATGATATTCTCCTTGGAGGTACGGGGTTTGACACGTACATATACAGCATTGGTGACGGCAACGATAGAATCATCGACGAGGACAATAACGGCAGGATAGTCATTTTTGATTCAGTTGGCGTAGAAATACAGAGTCACGTGCTTGGTACTTTCTTTGAAAGCGGAACAAATGAATGGAAGATGGCTGACGGTAGCACCATCAAAATCACCCACAACTCGCCCTGGACCATAGTATTTGAGGACGGAAGCACGATCACACTCGGAGAGAACTTCCAGGATGGGGATTTCGGGATCCACTTGAGGGACGCTCCGACGGACCCGGTTACGACCTACACCATCTATGGCGATCGGGCTTCGATTTACTCTCCCCCCCAGTACGACTCCTTGGGAAACGAAATCACCGACCTGAACGTCGTCCAGGCCGGCAAGAACGATCGCCTGTACGACAGCGCGGGGGACGACCGGATCGAGGGCGGCGGCGGGAACGACGAGATCTGGGCGGATAAAGGCGGGAATGATCTACTGCTGGGCGGCGACGGGCTGGACGGGATATCCGGCCAGGCGGGAAATGATCGCATCGAAGGCGGTTCCGGCTCGGACGTCGCAATGGGCGGTTCGGGCGACGATCAGGTGTTCGGGGAGGCCTCCGGGGAAATGGAGGAGCTGATCGCGGCGGGAGAGATTGCTCCGAGTCTCGATGAGCGAGGGGATCTGTTGTCCGGGAATGAAGGGGACGACTACCAGTATGGGTCCAACGCCAGGGACGTGTTGTTCGGAGGCGCCGGTCACGATTTGATGGTGGGCGGGGGCGGAGACGACATCATCCTTGGGGACATGGACAGCACCGTTGCGACGAGTGAATGGACGGCGGAGGTCGGGCCGGGGTATGCCGTCAATATAACCAACGCGAACATTCTGTCTACCGGTTTTGTCGGGAACGATGTGATCTACGCCGGCACGGGAAACGATGTGGTTTATGC
>MGTN01000039.1:6052-8701 GCA_001799475.1 Desulfovibrionales bacterium GWA2_65_9
GATGGCGTTGGTGGAGAGCGTGGTCGAGAGGTTCAGCTGGCGCACGCGCTCCGGCTTCACCGTCTTCAGGATGCTGACCAGGGCCTGGTTCACCGAGGCCAGCAGGTCCGCCTGGTCGGTCTTGACCTTCACCTGGGCCGCGATGCCCGTCTCATCAAGCGCCACGGCGTCCGTGTGCGTTCCGCCAACATCGATGCCGAGATACATGGGTTGCGCCCCCCCTTGCTTGTCGTCCCTGAAAAGACCTCGCCCCCGCGAGGGTCGTCATCACCGAAAAAGGCAGCGCCCCCGAAGGAACAGGCTTTCAGCGAAACGTTTCAGCCGTAACACCGGCCAGCGCGCGTCGTAAAGGGTCAGGGCAGCGGTACTTCGGCGGGCGGTCGGTGGGCATCGGTGGATGGTCGACGCAGGGGAAAACGAGGGCTGGCCTTGCGCGGCGGGTAACTGCCCGCTGTGTGTGAACGCCAGGGGCGCTGCCCCTGGACCCCCCCAAAGGGCATGCATGCCCTCTGGACTCCCCCATTGCGCCGAAAGGGCTGTTTCAGGAGGTACCTGAAACAGCCCTTTCGGCGCAATGGGGGAGTCAGGGGAAACTGTTCAAGAGACTGTCTCGTCTTCCCCCCTCTCAAAAAGGGCCACCCGCACGCGGGGCTTTTGAGCGTCTTCGCTCGAAAACCCGCGCGCATTGTTGCCGCCAGCCAAGCCAACGCCTTTACCCTGGCCACCCCGCCCCAGGCCATATGGGGAGTCCAGAGGGCCTCAGGCCCTTTGGCCGCCGGAGGCATCCCCCCCTCCGGCTTTGACGCCCGCATTTTGCTCTTGTTGTGCTTCGTTGAGGTCATTGCGGAAGGAGCTAGGAAGCACCGGCTGGGCGGGATCGTCGGGTTGTGCTTCGGCTGGCGCGGCCACGGCCCAGGCAGCCCCGGCCGAGAGCCTGCCGGGCCTGCCTGCGGAACGATCGGCCCTAGTTCTTCAGGTCCACCTCGGGCGCCGGGGCCGGGGCCGGGGGCGGAGCCGGGAGCTCCTGGCGGACGATCTCATCCGGCAGGGGCCCCTTCGGGGCTGCGCTGGGGGTCGCGGCCGGGGCCGGAACGGGCGTTGCGGTGGGGGCCACGGCTGTGGATGGCGGCGCGCCGGGGCGGCGGGCCTTGAACGCGGCCACGGTCTTTTCCTTGTCGGCCACGCGGTTCTTGAGGTCGCGCACGAACACGTCGGTCTGGTCGAGCTTGCTCTTGAGCTGGATGCGCTCGGCCTCGTTCTTGGTGCGGTCCTCGCGCAACTCGGTCATGAGCTTCAGGTTGTCATCCCGCAAGCCCAGGTTGGCGGCGTCCACGGCCTCGATGCGGGCGGTGTCGAGCGCCAGCTCGGCCGCCGTGGCCTGGGCCTTGGCCAGCTTGGTGGCGAGGCCCGCGTAGTCGTCCTGGCGGTCGGCCAGCTCTTCCTTGAGCTTGGCCAGGGCCACTTCCTCGCCTGCCACGGCAAATTCGAAGTCGGCTTTGTCGATGGCCCCGCGCTTGTCCTTGGGAACCTGGGCCACGAGCTGCTTGTCCACGCGGTTGCCGAACAGGCCGCCCAGGCTGAAGGCCTGGCCGGGCGCTGGCGCGAGGAGCAGGCCGAGGACGATGAGGGTGGCCAGGACTGCTACGGCGGGAATCGTCTGGGTGCTGGCTGTGCTTGTCGGGCGCATGGGAGCCTCCGGGGATGCTTGGTTTATGATTTTCGCAAACTAGCGCAAACTGTGGGGCCTGGCAACGGGGTGCGGGGATCAGGCGGTAGCGGGTTGGCCGCCTTGAGCGTTCATTTTGCTGCGGCCAAAAGCGCCTTCTTGATCTCCTCGGCCTGGGCCGGATCGGTCAGCTTTTGCCCGCCCTCGCTGCGCACGTAGAAGGAGTCGTGGATGCGCCCGGCGCTGGTCGCTATGCGCGCCAGGTGGATTTCCAGGCGCAGGGAGGCCAGGGCCCGCGCCAGGTCGTGCAGCAGGCCCAGGCGGTCCGGTGCTGCGATCTCGACCACGGTGTAGAAGTCGCTGGCCTCGAAGTCCACGCGCACCTTGCTGCGGGCCTTGGGCGCGCGCGAGGGCAGGGTGAGCGGCGAGGTGCGCTTCTGCTCCAGGCGGTATTCCAGCTCCAGCTTGCCGAGCAGCGTGTAGCTCACCGCGCGGCGTACGCGGGCCCAGAGGTCGTCCAGGTACAGACCCTCGGCGGGCTCCTGCACCACGAACATGTCCAGCGCCATGCTGCCCCCGCCGTTTCCATTGGCCCCGCCGTTGCCAACGCTTGGCGGCACGCCGGTCCAGGTGAGCACCTCGGCCGAGAGGATGTTCAGGTCGTGCAGGGCCAGCACCCCGGCCATGACCGCGAACAGCCCGGGCTGGTTCAGGGCCGCCAGGCTGACCTGAAAGGCCTTGGCCCCAGGCAGCGGCACGGCCTCGATCTCCACCACGCCGATGCCCGCCCGGCTCGAAGGCTTGCGCACCAGGTCTTCGTCCAGGCTTGCGCGGAAGCGCCGCGCCAGCTCCATGTGCCGCACCAGGGTAGGCGCGTCGAGCACCAGCGTGGCCCGTGCGGGCATGCGCTCCAGGCACTTTTCGGCGTACTCGCGGCCGAGCGGCGGGAGGGCCACCGGAGGCGTCTGGCCCTTCTGGCCCAC
>MGTN01000039.1:8729-14278 GCA_001799475.1 Desulfovibrionales bacterium GWA2_65_9
GCCAGCGCAGCCTCGCGCACCCTGCGGCTGTTCTCCACGGCTCTCGGCTCGGCCAGGGGGCCGCTGGTCAGCAGATGCCGGGCCTTGAGCGTCAGCTCGGTGAACAGGGACGCTGTCCAGGGGTTCCAGGCGCGCGGCCCGGTGCAGCTGGAGTCGGCCACGGCGAGCAGGTGCAGCATGTCCAGGCGTTCCACGCTGCCGCAGACCTCGGCCAGACGCGCGGCCACGGACTCGTCGGCCAGGTCGCGGCGGGTGGCGGTCTTGGGGATGAGCAGATGTTCGCGCACCAGGAAGGCCACGTCGGCGATGGTCTCTTCGTCCGCGCCCAGGCGGTGCAAGAGGTGTTCGGCCACGCGCGCGCCTGCGCCGGAGTGGTCGCGGTCGGGCTTGGCCAGGTCGTGGGCGAACCCGGCCAGCAGCAGGCGCTCGAAATGCGGGAGGGCCTGGGCGCACGCGGCCAGCCGAGGGTCTTCACTTCCCGGCATGGCGGCCAGGGTGCGCACCACCTCCAGGGTGTGCTTGCCCACGGGGTGGATGTGGAAGTCGTCAAACTGCACCAGATGCTCCACAGGCGCGAACTCCGGCACCAGGGCGGCCAACAGCCCGGTGTCGAGCATGGACTGCAGGGCCGTGGACAGGCTCGGGGTGCTGGGCTGGGGCGGCTCCGGGTCCTGGCCCGGGACCCTGGCCGGGGCAAAGAAGCCCTTGAGCGCGCGCACCAGGCCGCTTGCGGGCTTGGGCTTGCCCGAGACCAAGGCCGACACCAGGGACAAGGGCGAGCTCTCGGCGTCGCGGCCGCAGACTCGAAAAATGGCGGTCAGGGCGCTCAGTGTCCCTGGTAGGCAGGCAAAGGCGGCGCGCGGCTCCCTATCGGAATGGGCATCGGGCCGGGCATCGGCCTGGGCATCGGCCCCTCCATCAGACGGAGGGTCGGCCAGGGCCAGGCGCGTGGCGCGCAGGGCGGACCAGGCCACAGGCCGGGCGGCCTGGGCTGCGGCCACGTACAGAGCCAAAATGAGGGCCGGGCCGGATGGCCCGTCCGCGTCCCTGAAGGCCACGCCCGTGGGGGTATCGACAATGCCCTCGGGCGTGCCAGGCGGCAGGACCGGGACGTGGGCCGACGGCGGGAAGGCGCCCAACCAGCAGGCCTGACGCATGGCCCGGATGCGCGTCATGCTCTGGTGCAGGCGCGAGAGAAAGGCTTCGACGGCAAGACCTGTGGCCAAGGCGTCCGGCTGCTCGCCTTCGGCGTGGGCCGCGCGCTGTTCCCCTGCGGGCTCGGCCCCGGCAAAGCCCAGGGCCCGGGCCACCTGGGGCTGATAGTCAAAGGACAGGCGGTCGGTCTTGCGCCCTGCTGCCAGATGCAGGGCCGTGCGCGCGGCCAGCACAAAAACGTAGTCCTGCTCCAAAAGCTCGCGGTCGCCGAGGGTGAAGGGCAGGGCCACGTTGGCGCGCAGGCCGAGCAGCCAGTGGATCTGGTGCACGTCGCGCAGGCCCCCCAGCCCGTTCTTCAGCTCCGGTTCAAGCAGGCCGGAGGAGTCGCCATACTCGGCGCGGCGCTGGGCGTTGTGGGCCAGCACCCACTGGCCGAAGGGCTCGGCGGCCTCGGCGAGCACCTTCTGCGAAAATTCGCGCTGAAAGCGCTCCAGCACGCCTGCGCCTTCCGGCCCGGAGGCGGCGATGAGCCGGATGTCCAGAAGCGAGGTCAGAACCTGGGTGTCCTCTTTGGCCAGGGCCAGGCCGTCCTTGAGCGAGCGCACGCCGTGCCCCAGGTCCAGGCCCAGGTCCCAGAGCGGATGGAACAGCCCGCGCGCGAGGTCCTCGGCGCTGTGGGGCACAGCGCCCTCGTAGAGCACCAGCACGTCCACGTCCGAGGCCGGGCACAGCTCGCCCCGGCCATAGCCGCCCACGGCCACCAGGGCATAGGGCGGGGAGGCGGAGGGGGCCTTGCCACCCCCGGAGGGTGACCCGGCAGAAGAACCCAATGGGCCCCCGAAGGGGGCGGAAGGGCTGGAATTGGAGGGCTGGCCAGGGGCCTGGGAGATTTCGGCAAGGCGCGCGCGGAAATAGGCGTCCATGAGCTTCGAGGCGGCGGCCGGATAGCCGCCGAGGTCGCCTTTGCGGGCGGCCTCGGCCAGAGAGGACCGGCCCTGCCGCAGCGCGATGGCTGACGGCGGCAGGACCGGTCCGTTGTGTTCGCTTTCGTTTTCCCTGGTCATCGGCGGCGGCGGTCAGTCAACGTGGTTTGGACAACGTGGTTCAGACAACGCTGGGCAGATGCGCCGGGCGGAGGGCCTAGATCGCCGAGTCCCCGGTCTCGCCGGTGCGGATGCGCACCACCTCGTCCACGGGCAGGACGAAGATCTTGCCGTCGCCCACCTGGCCGGTGCGGGCGGCCTTGGTGGCGGCATTGATGACGTCGGTCACGCGGGCGTCCTCCACCACGACCTCGATCTTGACCTTGACCACGAAGTCCACCTGGTACTCTGCGCCACGGTACACTTCCTTGTGCCCGCCCTGACGGCCGAAGCCCTTGACCTCGCTCACGGTCATGCCCTTGACGCCGATCTCGGCCAGGGCGGCCTTGACGTCATCCAGCTTGAAGGTCCGGGTGATGATTTCTACCTTTTTCATGATTATGGCTCCTTCTCTGCTCTGATCTTGTGGGGGGCAGGCTACGCCTGGTAGCCGGTCTCGTTGTGCTGGGACAGGTCCAGGCCGCGCACTTCCTCTTCCTCACTGGCGCGCAGACCGACGGTGGCGTCCACGAGCTTGAAGAGGATCAGGCTGGCCACGAAGCAAAAGGCCCAGGTGGCCGCCACTGAGGCCAACTGTATCCAAAGCTGCGACGGATTGCCATAGAAAAGCCCGGTGGCCTTGTTGATGCTGGCGAAGAGACCGGTGGCGATGGCGCCCCAGGTGCCGCCCACGCCGTGCACGCCGATGACGTCCAGGGCGTCGTCGTAGCCGAACTTGTTCTTCAAGAGCACGCCGAGGAAGCAGAACACGCCGCCGCCCAGGCCGATGAGCAGGGCCGGCATGACCGTGACGAAGCCGGCCGCCGGGGTGATGGCCACCAGGCCGGCCACCGCGCCGGAGGCCGCGCCGAGTGTCGTGGCCTTGCCGGAATGCCTCCACTCCATGAAGATCCAGGCCAGGGCAGCGGCAGCGGCAGCCATGTGCGTGGTGACAAAGGCGTTGACCGCGAAGCCGTCGGCGGCCAGGGCACTGCCGGCGTTGAAGCCGAACCAGCCGAACCACAGGATGCCGGCGCCGAGCACGGTCATGGGCAGGTTGTGGGGGATGAAGGGCGTTGTGCCGTGGCCCTTGCGCTTGCCGAGCACGATGACCGCGGCCAGGGCCGCGGCGGCGGAGCTCATGTGCACCACTGCGCCGCCCGCGAAGTCCAGCGCGCCCATCTCAGCCATCCAGCCCTTGCCCCAGACCCAGTGGGCCATGGGCGCATAGACCACCAGCAGCCACAGGGCGCTGAAGACCAAAAAGCCGCCGAACTTCATGCGCTCGGCAAAGGCGCCGCTGATGAGCGCGGGCGTGATGACCGCGAACATGCACTGGAAGATCATGAAGGCCATGTGCGGGATGTTCTCCACCGGGCCGCCGGTGGCGTCCAGACCCACGCCGTTCAGGAACAGGAAGTCCAGGCCGCCGATCAGGCCGCCGATGTCCTTGCCAAAGGCCAGGGTGTAGCCGCACACGGCCCAGAGCACCGAAACCAGCCCGAGCAGGATGAAGCTCTGCATGATGGTGCCGAGCACGTTTTTGCTGCGCACCATGCCGCCATAGAAAAGCGCCAGGCCTGGGGTCATGAACATGACCAGGGCCGAGCAGATGAGCACAAATGCAGTATCCGCCGCGTTCATTGAGGGATCCTCCTTGCTCTCAGGTCCAAGAAAACGCCCTGCCGGCTGTTAACGCCCCGGCCTGGCAACGCCATCACAGAATTGTAAACTACGCCCCAATTACTTCGATTTCGCTCAGCCTTCTCGCTTAAGCCACCTGCCAGCGCCCTTGACTGTGGGCAGAGACAGGTGGCCAAGGCCTTTTGCAGCCGCACGATACACATTTGTCAGGACACCTGCGTTTTCGTGCGCCACGGGACCTACAAAAGCAAGAGCCGGGCCAAACAGCGCGTTTTCAATGTAACATATTGTAATTCTTAATCATTACTGAAAGTGGATACGTTTTTGAGGTAGCGCAATTGTTTCAGGAACGCAAAATTGGAGGCTTCGCTTTTCATAATTGTCATAATCTACGATTTACGCATGGGGCTGACAAGGGCCTGGGGCGACACCTCAGAAAACCGCGAGCCAGGAGGCGGCAAAACAGGAAACAGCCAGAACCTGGCGCAACACGTTTGGACTATCTTCACCTGATTCGGGCTGGGGTCAACAGGAATGTGCGGAAAACAGAGGCAAGCATGCCTCCGGCGGCCAGGGACGCGGCCCCTGAACCCCGGCGGAGGCCGTAGGCCTCCGCCCCCCAGAGGGCTGGGCCGGGGCGGCTGGGGCAAAGGCGTTGGCCGGGCTGGCTGCCCCTTCGGGGTTTCAGGGGTGCATGCCGAGACGGCAGGCTGTGCTTCGACCCCAAAACCCCGCACGCCCCCTTCGGGGTGTTTAAGGGTGGGTGTACCCAAGCTTCAGGTTGTGCCACGGCCTGCCCATGGCTCTCCCCGGACCCACCAAGGCAAAGGGTTCCTGTCGGCGGCTTTGCGCAGACAGGAACCCTTTGCGTCATGGGGGTTCCAAGGGGCCTCAGGCCCCTTGGCCGCCGGAGGCTCTTCCTCTTCTCTTCTCTTATTCCAGCACTGCCCCTTGTGCTGCGCTGCTCACGCGGGCGGCGTAGCGTTTGAGGAAGGGCGAATTGATCTTTTTGCGCTTGGGCTTGAAGGTGGCCTTGCGCCGCGCCAGTTCGGCCTCGTCCACCAGCAGGTTCAGCTTGCGCGCCGGGATGTCGATCTCGATCATGTCGCCATCAAGCACCAGGCCGATCATGCCGCCGCTGGCCGCCTCGGGCGAGACGTGTCCGATGGCCGCCCCGCGCGAGCCGCCGGAGAAGCGCCCGTCGGTGATCAGCGCCACGCTGTCGCCCAGGCCCATGCCCATGATGGTGCTGGTGGGCGTGAGCATCTCGCGCATGCCGGGGCCGCCCTTGGGGCCTTCGTAGCGAATGACGACCACGTCGCCGGGCTTGATGGCCCCGGCCAGGATGGCTGTGCAGGCCTCCTCCTCGGAATCGAAGGGCCGGGCCACGGCCTTGCGGCGCATCATTTCCGGCACCACGGCCGACTGCTTGACCACCGCACCCTGGGGTGCGAGGTTGCCCATGAGCACGGCAATGCCGCCCTCGTGGGAGTAGGGCTCGGTCACGGGCCGGATGACCTCGTAGTCGCGCACGTGGGACTTGTTCTCGCTCAGGTTCTCGCCCACGGTCTTGCCGGTGCAGGTCATGGCCCCGGTCTCGATGCGCCCGGCGGATGCCAGCTCGGCCATGACCGCCTGGATGCCACCAGCGGCGTGCAGGTCCTGGAT
>MGTN01000039.1:14373-15907 GCA_001799475.1 Desulfovibrionales bacterium GWA2_65_9
CAGCTCCATGATCTGCATGCCGGCCTGCTTGGCCAGGCGGATGCGCGCGGCGTGCACGGCCGGGATGGTGCCGTTGCCCGGCAGGGCCAGGCCGATGGTTTCGGACAGGCAGTTCATGGAATTGGCCGTGAACATGCCCGCGCAGGAGCCGCAGCCAGGGCAGGCGTTGTCCTCCAGTTCGGCGAGCTTGACCTCGTCCATCTTGCCGAGTTTCGCCTGGCCCACGGCCTCGAACACGTTGATCAGGTCCACGCGCTTGCCGCGCACCTCGCCCGCGAGCATGGGCCCGCCGGACACGACGATGGTGGGGATGTTCAGGCGAAGCGCCGCCATGAGCATGCCCGGCACGACCTTGTCGCAATTGGGCACGAGCACAAGCGCGTCAAAGGGGTGCGCCGTGGCCATGATCTCCACCGAATCGGCGATGAGTTCGCGGCTGGGCAGCGACATGCGCATGCCCTCGTGGTTCATGGCCAGGCCGTCGCACACGCCGATGACCGGAAATTCGAGCGGCGTGCCGCCAGCCATGCGCACCCCGTCCTTCACCGCCTGGGCGATGCGGTCCAGGTGGATGTGGCCGGGGATGATCTCGTTGGCGGCATTGGCGATGCCGATGAGCGGGCGGCGCATCTCCTCGCGCGTCAGGCCGAGGGCCGACAAGAGCGAGCGATGCGGGGCCTTCTCCAGGCCGCCGGTCATCTTGGAGCTGCGCGCGGTCATCTTCTTGCTGGTCTTGGTGACGGGCTTGCTGGCGGTCTTACTGCTGGTCTTGCTGGCGGGCATGGAAATCCTCCTGAAGGGTTCGGCGCCGGGGGGGACGGCGAAATGTCTCGGCCGTGTTCATGGCCTTGCTTCACAGCTTGTCTGCGGGCACTTTCTTCAGCCAGCGGCCTGCTGCAACTCTGGCTGACGGCTCCTGCCCTGCGCCACTTCCTGGCGGTCCCTTCCTGGCGCTAACTTCCTGGCGGCTACTTCCGGGCGGCTATTTCCGGGCGGCGATCAGGCTGGCCAGCCCGGCCACGCAGGTGGTGCAGAGCACCAAAGCAACGGACTGCCAGAGCGGCAGGAACTCGACCTTGAGGAACAGCGGCGGCACGTCGAGCACGGCGCGCAGCCAGGTCTGCAAAAATTTGAGGCAGAAGAGCGAGAGCACGCTGCCGGTGAGGCCCTGGACCACGCCGTTGGCGAAGAGCGGGGCGCGGATGAACCAGGGCCGCGCGCCAACGAGCGAGAGGATCTCCACCTCGTCCTTGCGCGCCAGCATCATCAGCTTCAGCGTGTTGCCCACCACCAGCCCCACCACCAGCGCGAAGAAGCCCAGCGCAGGCCAGGCCGCCTTCTGCACCAGGGCGATCCAGCCCGTGGCGAGCGTCAGCTGCGTGGGGTTGTAGGTCACCTGCTCCACGCCGTCGAGCCCCTTGAGGCGCGCGTACATGCGGCCCATCCACGGCTCCGGCTGCTCGCCGGGCGGGATGTTGAAGCTGACGAGCGCCGTGGCGGGCAGGGGGTTGTCGCCCTCCAGCCAGGCAAAGTC
>MGTN01000040.1:0-8919 GCA_001799475.1 Desulfovibrionales bacterium GWA2_65_9
GGTTTTGCCCGCCGTGCTGCTGGCCCTGGTCCTCCTGTATCCGCAGGGGCAGGCCCTGGCCGTGAGCGCCGACTGCCCGGCCCTGTTCGACCTCTACCGCGCCTGCAACGGTGAGGGGGTTAAGGCCGACAGCAGCAAGGCCTGCCTGGACGCCAGCTCCGAGGCCATGGCCCGCGCCCTTGCCAAGACCGTCCGCAAGAGCCCCCAGACCGCCCGCGCCCTGGTGGAGCTGGTCTGCGGCACCGGCTGCGACGACGCGCTGACCCGCCAGCCGCCAGCCACCCGGCTGGAGTTCACCGAGGCCTTCTGCGACTGATTTCCCCACCGTGAACACCAAGGAGACCGTCATGGCCAGCCCCGTCTATTTCTGGAACCTGCGCGCCAGCATGAAAGCCCCCTACGACCAGCGCATCCGCCGCCTGCTTGAGCGCACGGGCTTTGCCGGGCATGTTGCGGGCGGCGAGCTGGCAGCGGTGAAGATCCACTTCGGCGAACGCGGGGTCACGGGCCACGTGCAGCCGCTCATGGTCCGGCCCATCCTGGACGAACTGACCCGGGCCGGGGCCAGGCCCTTTCTGACCGATGCCAGCACCCTCTACGTGGGCCAGCGCGGCGAGGCCGTGAGCCACGCCATGCAGGCCGCCCGGCACGGCTACGACCCACTGCTCCTGGGCGCGCCGGTAATCATCGCCGACGGCCTCAAGGGCGCCTCCCAGGTGGCCCTGCCCGTGCGCGGGGGCAAGCACTTCAAGGAGGCCTACATCGCGGCGGACATCGCCGAGGCCGACCTGCTGGTATCCATCAACCACCTGAAGGGTCACGAGCTGGCGGGGTTCGGCGGGGCGCTCAAGAACATCGGCATGGGCGCGGCCAGCAAGCAGGGCAAGATGCAGCAGCACGTGACCACCGGTCCCCAGGTGGACACGGCGGCCTGCAAGGGCTGCGGGGCCTGCGCGGGCATCTGCTCGGCCCAGGCCTTAGCCTTGGTTGATGCTCTGGAGGATATGCTGGACGCCAGCCCCGAGAAGCCGCGCCAGACCATCCGCCTGGACCAGGCCCTGTGCCGGGGCTGCGGGGCCTGCTTCCTGGCCTGCAAGAACGGCGGGCTGACCATCAACTGGCAGACCGACGTGGCGGCCTTTCTGGAGCGCATGATGGAGTACGCGGCCGCGCTCTTGCTCTCGCGCCCCAAGCCCAGCCTGCACGTGACCTTTGTCACCAACGTGACCCCGGACTGTGACTGCATGGGCTTTTCCGACGCGCCCATCTGCCCGGACATCGGCGTGCTGGCTTCGCTCGACCCCGTGGCCATCGACCAGGCGGGCATCGACCTGGTGAACCGGGCCGAGCCCCTGTGGCCCAGCCACCTGCCCCTGGGCCTCAAGGCCGGGCAAGACAAGTTCCTGGCGCTCCGGCCCGGCCTGCCCCCGGCCATGGGCCTGGACTACGCCGAGGCCCTGGGCCTGGGCAGCCGGAAATATGAGCTGGTGCCCCTGTAACGGGGCGGGCGGGCTGGTGGCTCCGTAAATTCTGGACGAGCGCCGGGCAAACTTTAAACCAGCGCCTTACAGACAAGAACCAGGCGACCCCCTTGACGCGGCCGACCACTGGGCGCACAATGCAGCCATAATCGCCACCCCCCTGGCGCAGCCCTTTCCTCGGAGGTGCCGACATGCGCATCGAACAGATCATGCGCCACGACCCCACCCGCGTGGGCCCGGACGAGCCCGTGTCCCGGCTCATCGCCTGGTACGCCAACCCCGGCAACCGCTCGCGCTACACCTATGTGGTGGACAAGAAGGGCGTGCTCCAAGGCGTGGTGACCATGATGGAGCTGCTGGGGCTGTATTTCCCGCCGGAACTGGTGGACAGGCATGAGCGTGGCCAGACCACCGAGCCTCAGGTCATCCACACGCTTCTGGATTCCCTCAAGGCCAACAAGGACAAGCCCGTGCGCGAGATCATGCGCCAGGACCTGCCCACGGTGCACGCCACGGACTTCTTCTTAAGCGCGCGCCAGCTCCTGCGCGAGCGCAAGATCACGGCCCTGCCCGTGGTCGACAGCCAGGGCGTGCTCGTGGGCGAGGTCACGCGGCGCGTACTCATCCGCCTCCTGGACAGCCTCCTGCGCGACCCGGACCTGTTCACGCTCAAGAAGGACAGCAAGCAGCTCTTCGAGGCCACCAGCGAGTTTTTCATCGGCTAGGGAGGCCTGCCCCCATTACGCGCAGGGTTCCTGTCGGCACAAAGCCGCCGACAGGAACCCTGCACTTTGAGTGGTCATGGGAAAGTCACAGGGGAGCGGCTTTGCCCTCTCGACACCCCTCTGAAAAGGGCCAACCGCGCGCGCGGCTTTTCGGAGTCTTCGACAAAAAACCCGCGTGCAGTTCGCAGCCCGCCCAGCCGCCGCCTTCGCCCCGGCCACCCAGGCCCAGGCCATAGAGGGGGTCCGGGGGGCATCATGCCACCCGGCCGCCGGAGGCATCCTCACCACCCGGCCGCCGGAGGCCCCCTTCGGGGGTTTCATTGTCCCTCTCCTACCCCAGCAGGCCACCGGGCCGTGAGAGGCCGAGGGCCTGGTACACGCGTTTCATGTCCAGGTGCTGGCGCAGGGCGGCGGCCAGGCGCTCCAGGGCCGGTTCCAGGCCGAAGCGGGTCTGCGGGTCGCGCAGGGGCTCGAGGCCCTTGACACGCCTCAGGTCATCCAGAAAGGCGCGCCGGAACAGGTCCTCGTCGAACACGCCGTGCAGGTAGGTGCCCCAGACGCGCGGCAGGGCATGCGGCAAGCCGACGGCGGCCTTACCCTTCTTGCTCGCGGCGTCCAGGCCGAAGCTGAGCGCCCGGCCCGAGGCGTCCTGGGCCAGGGGCACGGCACGCGGTCCGGGGCTGTCCACGGTCTCGGTCTGGCCGTGGTGGATCTCGTAGCCGCTGAGGGCCAGCCCGGTGCGCAGGCAGGTGGCGCTCATGCGCGTGAGGGTCTTGTCGCGTTCGAGGGTCGTGCCGAGCGGCAAGAGGCCGAAGCCGTCGGCGCTTTTCTGGGTGGATTCCAGGCCGTGCGGATCGTCCACGCGCAGGCCGAGCATCTGCAGGCCCGCGCAGATGCCGATGACCCGGGTGGCCTCCGGCAGGCCGCGCAGGGCAGCGGCAAAGCCAGCGCCACGCAGGGCGCGCATGTCCTCGATGGTGTTCTTGCTGCCGGGCAGGATCACGGCGTCCGGCTGGCCCAACTCTCTGACATCACGCACCAGGCGCAGGCGCACGTCGGGCTCGGCGGCCAGCGGGTCCAAATCGTTGAAGTTGCTGATGCGCTGCGGGACAACAACGGCGATATCCAACGAATCCGGCAACTTATTGTTCTGGTCCGCAACGGTGTTGCGGATGCCCAGGGAGTCCTCCTCGGGCAGGGCCAAATCGTGCAGCCAGGGCACCACGCCGAGCACGGGCCGGCCGGTGCGGCGGTACAAAAAGTCCAGGGCCGGGGCGAGGATGCTGGCGTCGCCCCGGAACTTGTTCAGCACATGGCCCACCACCAGGGCGCGCTCCTCGGGGTCCAGGATGTCAAAGGTGCCGGAGAGCGCGGCAAAGACCCCGCCCCGGTCGATGTCGCCCACGAGCAGCACCTTGGCCCCGGCGTGCCGGGCCATGGCCATGTTCACGATGTCCTGGCCCTTGAGGTTGACCTCGGCGGGTGAGCCCGCGCCCTCCAGGACCATGAGCCCGTGCTCCGCTGCAAGCGAGTCGTAGGCGCTTGTGGCGGCGCGCCAGGCCTCGGGCTTGTAGGCGTAGTACTGCTGCACGCTCATCTGGCCCACGGCGCGGCCCAGCACGACCACCTGGGAGCCGGTGTCGCCGGTGGGCTTGAGCAGCACCGGGTTCATGCGCGCGTCCGGGGTCAGGCGGCAGGCCTGGGCCTGGGTGGCCTGGGCCCGGCCGATCTCCCGGCCATCGGGCGTGACGGCGGAATTGTTGGACATGTTCTGGGCCTTGAAGGGCGCGACGTCGAAGCCGTCCTCCAGGAAGATGCGGCACAGGCCCGCGGCCAGCACGCTCTTGCCGGCATTGGAGCAGGTGCCCTGGACCATCACCGCCGGGGTCCTGCGGGTCTTCAACAGGGTTGGTGTCTTGACGACTCCTGAGAAGCGCCCCAGGGCGTCCACCAGCCGGGCGTTCTCGTCCCTGGTGCGCACGGCGATGCGGAAGTAGCTGTCGTCCAGGCCCTCGAAGTTGGCGCACAGGCGCAGGGCCAGCCCCTCGTGCAGCAGGCGCTCGAACAGGGGCTGGGCGGTCATGCCCACGCGGTCCAGGCGGCAGAGCAGGAAGTTGGCGTGGCCCGGAAACACCCGCAGGCCGGGAATCTCGCGCAGCTCGGCAGTGAGCGCCTCGCGCAGCGCGGCCACCTCGCGCACGGTGCGCTCCTGGTAATCCAGGTCGCGCAGGCAGCGCGCGCCCACGCGTTGGGCCAAGGTGCCCACGTTCCAGGCCGGGAGGCGGCGGCGCAGGCGGGCGATGATCTCGGGCGCGGCAAAGCACAGGCCCAGGCGCAGGCCCGGCAGGGCGTAGAATTTCGTCAGCGACGACAGCATGATGACGTTGTCCGGGCGCAGGCGCACCAGACGGCCCGCTCCCCCCCCTGAGCCTCCTGGCCCTCCGGGGCCTCCGGCCGATCCTGTCACGCCGGGCTCGCGGCCCGTGCCCTCATTCTCAATGCCCGGCACAAAGTCGGCGAAGCTCTCGTCCACCACGAACAGGCTCTCCGGGAAGGCCCGGGCCAGGTCGCGCACGTGGCGCGCCGGGATGACCACGCCCGTGGGGTTGTTCGGGCTGGTGAGCATGACCACGGCCGGGGCGCCGGGAATGGCGAGCATGCCGGCCAGGCGCTCCAGGTCCGGGGCAAAGAGGTCCTGCGCGCGGCAGACGAGCGTCTCCACGGACAGTCCGGCCAGGCGGCAGCAGCGGTCCACGTCCACGTAGGCCGGAACCGGGATGATGGCCCGTTTGCAGCCCATGCGCGCGGCCAGGTTGCAGACCGCGGGCAACAGCTCGGACGCGCCGTTTCCGGCCAGGGCCTGGGTCGGCCAGACCTTGTAGCGCTCGCAGGCGGCCAGGGTCAGATCGGACGCCTCGGGGTCCGGGTAGTGGACCACGTCGGCCAGGGCGCTGGCGATCTCCTCGGCCAGCCAGGACGGCGGGCCCAGCGGGTTGATGCTGGCGGAGAAATCGACAAGATCGCCTGGCCGGACGCCTGCGCGCTCGGCGAGCTTGTGCACGTTGCCGCCGTGGGCGTAGCGGTCGGCCTCGGTCTGCTGGCGCTGGCCTGCGGAGGGGGCAAGGCCCGAGGTCAGGCCGCCCAGGGTATTCTGGCGCATGGGCGCTCCTTGGCGAAGGTGTGGGTACTGCCGGAACGATGTAGCCCGGATGGGGCGTGGCGGCAAGCGCGGGCGCGGTGCAGAGGAGCGTGGCGATGGGCCGGGGCGACTAGCCGAAGGCGGCCACGGACAACTGCTGGGGGGCACCCTGCTCGCGGCCGCACCAGGCCGGGGGCGGGTCGCCTGCCAGGGCGCTGACCATGCCCTGGCGCAGGACGGCAAGGGCGCGCACCACAGGCGCGTTGCCGTAATTGAGTTGCCCGCCGCTCTGAACGTCCGGCAGTTGCGAAGGGTCCAGTTCCAGGGACACCGTGCCCTGGAAAGACGCTCCGGCACCAGAAGACCCGGCGTCATTCGCGCGGCCTATCTCGGCCAGGAACGGCCCCAGCGGCAGCGCGCCCTGGCCTGGCGGCAGGTGCTCGGTGTAGCCCTGGGCATCGGAAAAGTGCACGTGCCGGAGCAGCCCGGCCGGGATCCGGCCCAGGTCGCCCAGCACATCGCGGCCGGACACGCCCAGGTGGCAGACGTCGAGCGTCAGACCCAGGCCCTTGTCCAGGCACTCGGCCACCAGCTCGGCCAGATTGTCCTTGCCGAACAGCCCGCCGCCCCCGCCCATGAGATTGGACGCCCAGGGCAGGTTCTCCAGCGACAGGCTGACGCCGGGGGCCACGCCCAGCAGGCGCGGCAGGCCAACAGCGCGCGAGAACCAGCGGGTCTGGATGGCGTCGCGCAGGGTGCCTGCGGGCGGGTGCAGGGTCACATGCACGCTGTGGCCGTTCTCCGCGCACACCAGCCCCCCCGCGAGATCAACGGCGGCATGCCAGGCGTTCAGGTGCCCGCCCCAGGCGCTCCAGTTGCGAAACGGCGCGTGGACCACGCGCACCGGGCAAAGGGCGTGGGCGGCCTCGACCTCCGGGCCGGGCGCGATCTTGGGCGAACCCATGACCAGGTCCAGCCCGGCAAAGCCCGCCGCCTGGGCAATGGCCGCTATCTGCGGCAGGGGCAGGTGGAACAGGCAGCCCGTGGACATGACGACCACAGGGGTCGGCTTGTCCTGTGCGGCAATGGCGCCTGATGCTGGGCCATGTGCGGAGGCTGGGGCTGGCGCGTCCATGCTTCCCTCTAGGCAGCTTGGACGTCAAATCTCAATGCAAATCTGGGGAACGGCGGGCATGCGTTGGTGAACGGCGGCCCGCCTCGGCGAACGTGTGCGGCTAGGCGCAGGCGGCGGCAACGCCCCGCAGGCTTGCCCGAGGAGAATCTCTGGGATAGCCTTAGGGCGCGCGCGACCGGCAGGACCGGCATGCGCAGCAACGAGGACACCCATGACCGCACACAGCCGCCCAGACCACACCATGCTCGCCCGGCTACGCCGGAAACTCGCCGAAGCCGCGGGAGGCGACGGGGCCGGGCTGCCCGCGCATCTCGGCTTCGTGACCTGCGTCAGCCGGCACAGGATCCGCAACGTGGTCCTGCCCCAGCCCACGGCGGTGTTCGTGCTCTCCGGCGAGAAGATCCTCCACGACGAGGATGCCAGCCACACCGCCCGTGTGGGCCAGATGCTCTGCATCCCCGCCCTGTGGCGCGTCACTGTGGAGAACGTTCCCTCCGGGAATTCGGGCCGCTATCTGGCGCTCTGCCTGTCCTACACACCGGAGATGCTCGCCCGCGCCGCCCTAGCCTGCCCGCAGCCGCCCTGCCCGCGCCGCCCGGACCCGGAGGACATTATCCAGCACGCCGAGCCCATCCTGTTGCAAAGCGTGGAGCACCTGCTGGACCTGTGCCTAGCCTGCCCCGGCGACACCGGCCCGAGCTGCCTGGCCCTGGAAACCACCTTGCGGCTGCTCGGCAGGCGCACCGAGAGCCGCGACCTGCTCCTGGCCAACCGCAGCTCAAGCAAGGAGCGGCTTTCGCTCCAGATCATGGCCGAGCCGGACCGGGCCTGGACCGCACAGGAGTCCGCGCGGCGCATGGGCCTAAGCGAGCGCGGTCTGCGACGCGCCCTGGAGGCCGAGGGGACCAGCCTGCGCGAACTCCTGCGCGACATCCGCCTGAACCTGGCCCTGGGACTCTTGCAACAGGGTCTGCTGTCCGTGGGGGAGGTGGCCCTGCGCACCGGGTACGAATCGCCCTCGCGCTTCAGCAGCCGGTTCAGGGAGCGGTTCGGGGTCAGCCCACGCGACATCCTTCACTTCCGGGGCGAACTGGGCGAAGATTTGGCCGGAACCGGACAATGCGTAGTCTGACATCGAGATAGCACCTCCAAAACACAGGAGGTTCCCCCGAATGAAAACGATTATTGTCTTTCTGGTCTTGCTGCTCTGCGCCCCTGCAGCCCAGGCCCGCGCCTTCAGCCTGACAAGCCCGGACATCGCCGACACACGCGTGCTGGAAAACGCGCAGGTGCTGAAGGGACACGGCTGCGAGGGCGGCAATCTCTCCCCGGCGCTCACCTGGGCCAACGCCCCGGCTGGAACCAGGAGCTTTGCCGTCACCGTCTATGACCCCGACGCGCCCACAGGCAGCGGCTGGTGGCACTGGGTGGTCTTCAACATTCCGGCCACGACCGCCGGACTGCCCGCCGGGGCCGGAACCGCCGACGGCAGAAAGCTGCCTCCAGGCAGCATCCAGCCGCGCACGGACTTCGGCCAGCCCGGCTTCGGCGGCGCCTGCCCGCCCACGGGCGATGGGCCGCACCGCTACCAGTTCACTGTGTATGCCCTGGACGTGCCCAACCTGGGCCTGGACGCCAACGCCTCGCCCGCCCTGGTGGGCTTCATGCTGCGCCAGCACAGCCTGGCCAAGGCCTCGATCCTGTCCCTCTACAAGCGATAGCTAACGGCCCACGCGGCGGCGGAGGACCACGGCCCCGTCCTTCGCCGCCGTCTTCGGGTTGACAAAACCCGCCCGCCCGCGAATATCCACAGGCAGCGGCCCAAGCGGCCAGGGAGGATACACAATGGCCGGAAAATGGCGGCTCACCGTGGACGAGGCCTTCTGCGCCTCGCACCAACTGCGCAACTACAACGGCAAGTGCGAGCACCTGCACGGGCACAACTTCGGCGTCACCGTGGAGGTGGAGGGCAGCGAGCTCGACCCCGCCGTGGAGATCCTGGTGGACTTCGGCGAGCTCAAACGCCTGACGCGCGAGGCCGTGGGCGCGCTGGACCACAGCCACCTGAACGACCTGCCCGCCTTCACCGAGCACAATCCGTCCAGCGAGAACCTGGCCCGGCACCTGTACCGGGAGATCAGGGACCGGCTGGCGGCCCTGGCCCCGCAGGCGCGCCTGCGCAGCGTCAGCGTGTCCGAGAAGGGCACCTCGCGCGCCACGTATATGGAAGACTGATGCGCCTGCTTGTCCAACGCGTGAGCCGCGCCCGGGTGCTGGTGGATGAAACCTGCATCGGCGAGATCGGCCAGGGCCTGCTGGTGCTGGCGGGCTTTGGCCAGGCCGACACCCTTGCGCTGCCGGGCTCGCCACCGTGGACCGCCCTGTGCGCCAAGCTGCTCGATCTGCGGATTTTTCCAGACAAGACACAGGACGGGGCGG
>MGTN01000040.1:8981-13370 GCA_001799475.1 Desulfovibrionales bacterium GWA2_65_9
GGGGCCGAGATGCTGCTTGATTTCGTCAACTGGGGGCCGGTGACGATCCTGCTCGACTCCGCGGAGTACGCGGGCTAGGCAGGACGAGAACTCATCTCAGCCAGCTTCCTGTCCATCTCGCGCAGGCGCGCGGCCAGATTCGCGCAGATGATCTCATTCAGGGCGCTTTTCAAGGCGGACCTGTCCCCAGGCTCCAGGCTGTCGAAATGGGAGGCATCCAGGGCCAGGCAGACCGCCGGGGTGATCGCCTGGACCGTGGCTGAACGCGGGCTGTGGTCGGCCAGAGCCATCTCGCCGAACATCTCCCCGAACCTGTCGAGCTGATGCACGACAACGCCTTGGTGGACGACGAGCAATTCGCCGAGCACCAGGAAGTAAAGCCAGGAGTCGCTGGCTCCTTCCACGATGACTACCTCATCCGCAGCGTACCTGCGGAGCTTGGCCATCTTCACGACCTCGGTGAGCAGCCTGTCGCCCAGGCTGGACATGGCTGGGATATATCGCATTTGCTCAACTATCTCGGCGCTTGAGGGACCGAACGTGGATTCTTTCATGGCACGCTCCACGGAGAAGAGTCTTACTTTGCACTCCTACATGGATTTTGCGGCTGTTGCAAGCCGCCAGGACGAAGTTCCCTGTTCCACCGCCTAAGGCCTTGCGCCCAGGCCAGCCGAAAGCAGGACACAGCTACCGGTGGGCGCCGGCCGTTGGGGGACCATCCGGCTCGATCCGGCTGAGGGGGAAGGCGTGGGGGAAGGCTAGGGGGGAAGGCGGGGATCTGCGCGAGGCGTTAACGGGCCAAACGGACCGGCGGCCAGGGGCTGCTCTCGGCCAGTTTTTTGTTTGCCTCACGCAAACGCTCGGCCATGTTTACGCAGATCGTCTGGTTGAGGGCATTCTTCAGGGCGGCTCTGTCGGCGGCCTCCAGGCTATCAAAATGGGAGGCATCCAGGGCCAGGCAGAGGGCCGGGGAAAGGGCCTTGACTGTGGCCGAACGCGGACTGCCGTCGATCAGGCCCATCTCGCCGAACATGTCCCCGAAGCGGTTCAGCTGGTGCAGCATTACGCCCTGGTGATTGATGTCCAGCTCGCCGTGCACCAGGAAGTAAAGCCACGGGTCACTGGCCCCCTCCAGGATGATGACCTCGCCCTTCTCGTATTTGCGGATCTTGGCCATGCGCACCACCTCTGCCACAAGCCCGTCTTCCAGGCCGGACATGGTCGGAATGCAGCGCATTTGCGCAATGATTTCGGCGCTGGTAGGGTCGAACGTGATCTCTTTCATGGCATGCCCCGCAAAAAATATTCATTCATCCGTCATTATACATTGAGATCGTGACACTGGCAAGCCGCAGGGCAGAATTCCCGATTCCACGGCCCAAGGCCTTGCGCCCGGTCCGGCCGTGCTTATCCTTTTACGTTATGAAACACCTCATCTGCCCCGCCTGCCATGCCGTGAACCGCGCCGACGAGTCCCGCCTGAATCAGGCCGTGTGCGGCAAATGCGCGCGCCCCCTGACAGGCGTGGCTGTGCTGCACCTGGACCCGCCCCTGCTGGACCGTTTGCTGGCCAAGGACAGCCTGCCGCTCTTGGTGGATTTCTGGGCGCCGTGGTGCGGCCCGTGCAAGATGATGGCTCCGGCCTTTGAGGAGGCGGCAAGGCTGCTCGGCCCGGGCGTGCGCCTGGGCAAGGTGGACACCGAGCGCGAAAAGAGCCTTGGCGCGCGCTTTCAGGTGCAGTCCATCCCGACCCTGGCGCTATTCCGGGGCGGCCGCGAGGTGGACCGGGTGTCCGGGGCCATGCCCGCCAAGGACATCGTGGCCTGGACCAGGAGCCGGTTGGGGTAGCGATTTCCAGCCCTCCCCGCCCCTTGTCGCCGCTCTCCGCCGCTCTCCGCCGATCTCCCCCTATCTCCGCCTATTACCTTGCCAATTCATGCGCTGATAACGTATGCGCCGACAAGGCACCATCAACCGCAACCGGCCACGGGAGTGGAACTGCGGGGCGCATGTGGTGGTCATGGGGGTTGTGGCGCCCTTTGGCGGCGGGGAGCAGGTGCTGGAGGAAGTGAAACGGACGCTGTTTGCGGGGAAGGTGGTGCATATGTTGCGGGAAGTGGCGGTGCATGAATGAATGCAAAAGGTTCAAACGATATTGATATGACAAGTCGCCTTAATTGAACTATTGGCTAGTGGTATCCG
Organism: Desulfovibrionales bacterium GWA2_65_9; assembly: GCA_001799475.1. Classification (GTDB taxonomy): domain Bacteria; phylum Desulfobacterota; class Desulfovibrionia; order Desulfovibrionales; family Desulfovibrionaceae; genus Humidesulfovibrio. The sequence goes on from MGTN01000040.1 coordinate 11,184, forward strand.
CGATTAATGCACGCAATCTCTTTCAAGATAAGCATCCAGAATGGGGAGTTGTAAAGTGCAAGGTTTCTTGATCATATGCAATACAGTAATCCCGCTGAATGTGTTGGCTGCAGTGTCATTTGTTGTAATTTGCCCATATGCAATAGCATTTGTGACTGGGATACTTAATGGCAGATTGATGAAAATCAGAAATATTAATAAACATGTTAGCAGTGCTGGGACAGAACGATACAGGTCAAAGGTTAGCTTGCTTTCGTTACTGTTTGACATGGCTGGGTATAGTGTATTTGCATCATTGGTTGTAGCTATCGTCGTTGTTGTTCCAAATCAATTCCTTGCTACGAATGCAATTGGTCTTGTTGTATTTGCAATTGCATCTCTGTACTTTTTTGATAATATGGCCTATGTGTTTTATGAGATGCTGATCGTTGGTGATTATATATACATATATTCTCATTGGTCACTGTTCGTTGTTGTCAAAATACCAATAGCAGACGTCATCCGGTGCAATTCGTATTTTGTTCGCATGCATAGCTGGATAGAGTTTACTGCTTCCGGCCGGGTGTACGTATTCAAGTCGCTGCAGAATAGCGAGGATTTTGTTCGTGCAGTAAACAACACAACCGAGGTGTGAAATGAGTGCTGGAATTATCTTTGGAGACACTGTTTGTACGATCAATGTGTACAGAGCTAGTATTCACCTGACACTGCAGCCCCTGGCGGGGTGCTGATCACGCTGCCTTGACTCCAGCCTTCTTCGCCTGTCCCTTCTTCAGCAATCCGTCCATGAACGCCTGGTGAGGGGCAAGCAGCCACGCAAAAACAGCAGGGGCCGGAACGCTTGCCTACGCCCCGGCCCCTGCCGCATCATCCGTACGGAACGAAACAATGATCGGGCCGAAGGCCCTACAGCACGCCCAGGTCCACGAAGCGCAGGTACAGCTCGCGGCTGATCCAGGCGTCGGTGGCGGCGTAGACGATCTGCTTGGTCGATAGCGCCTCGCGCGCCCAGTTGGAGCACTGCGCGCCCTTGCTGATGCGCAGGCCCATGAGGTTGGCGGTGAGGTTGCGCAGGCCGTGGGTCAGCATGTTCATCTTCTTGGCCACGTCGCCCAGATCCACAAAGCCGTGCTCCGTGAACTCGAAATGCTCGCGCAGGCCCTTCAAGTCATCGCGCACGGACACGCCGGTCTTGATGATGTGCCGCGCGGCCAGCAGCTCGGCCAGCACGGCCTTGTCATTCAGCTTGGCCAGCTGGAAGATGTACACGTTCTTGTGTCCGCACAGCTGCAGCAGCGCCGGCGGCGGGATGGCCCCCTTGCGGAAGATGGGCCGGGTCTCGGTGTCGAAGCCGAGCAGCTCCTCGTCCAGCAGCACCTTCATGGCCTGGTGCAGCTGGCGGTCGCACTCCACAAAGATGATCTTGCCCACAAAGGCCGTGAGCGGCAGCACGCCGATCTCCTCGGTGCTGAAGGTGCGCAGGTACTCCTCGGCCAGCTCCGCGCCCTCGCGCACCGGGGCCAGCGGGATGACCACGGGCTTGGGCGCCTTGGGCTGGCGCGTGCGCCTGCTGGAACTACGGGCCGATCTGGAGCCGGACCTGGAAGTCGATGGGCATTCCGACGCAGCTTCGGGTGCAGCTTCGGGCGCGGCTTCGGACAGGGCTGCGGGCGCAGCCTCGGGTGAGAATTCGGTGTTACTCATGTTCACGTGTGGTGTTGAAGGCTATGTCCGGCCATTTTTCCTGGGTGTCCTCCAGCCGCCACTGGCTGGGCGCGAGGTAGGCCAAGTTGTCCTCGGCGTCCTTGGCGAGAGAGCCGTGCAGGGCGCGCTCGAAGTCGGCCAGCTTGCGCTTGTCGCTGGCGGCGATGAACCGGGCGCAGTTGTACTGCGCTGGCTCGTAGAGCGCCTCCACGCCGTACTCGTCCTTCAGCCGGGCCATGATGACGTCGAACTGGAGCACGCCGACCGCGCCCAGGATGTACTCGTTGCCCATGAGCGGCCGGAAGACCTGCACTGCGCCTTCCTCGGCCAGCTGGGCCAGGCCCTTCTGCAGCTGCTTGGCCTTGAGCGGGCTTTTCAAAATCACGCGGCGGAAGTGCTCGGGCGCGAAGCTCGGAATGCCGGTGAACTTGAGCGGCTCTTTTTCGCTGAAGGTGTCGCCGATCTTGATGGTGCCGTGGTTGT
>MGTN01000040.1:13390-16045 GCA_001799475.1 Desulfovibrionales bacterium GWA2_65_9
AGGCGATGCGGTCGCGGTGCGCCGGGTCCATGTTGGCCTGGATCTTAAAGACCACGCCGGAGAACTCCGCTTCCGTGGGCTCGACTTCCCTGGATTCCGGGGCCGAGGTGAGAGCCACGCGCGGCCGGGGCTGCGGGGCCAGGGTCACGAAGGCGTTCAGCATCTCCTGCACGCCGAAGTTGTTGATGGCCGAGCCGAAAAACACCGGGGTCTGCTTGCCCGCCAGGTAGCGTTCGCGGTCAAAGGGATAGCCCGCGCCGGAAACCAGCTCCATGTCGCGCCTGAGGTCCGCCGCCTGGGAGCCTAAAAGCGCGTCCAGCTGGGGGTCGTCCAGGCCCTTGATGACCAGGCCGGCCTGAATCTTGCCGCCGTGGGTGGCGCTGAACAGGTGCAGCTCATTCTTCTGGATGTTCCAGGTGCCCTTGAAGCCCTTGCCCATGCCGATGGGCCAGGTCATGGCCGCGCACTCGATGCCCAGGCTCTCCTCGATGTCGGACAAGAGGTCCAGCGGCTCGCGGCCCTCGCGGTCCATCTTGTTGATGAAGGTGATGATGGGTGTGTCGCGCAGGCGGCAGACTTCCATGAGCTTCTTGGTCTGGGTTTCCACGCCCTTGGCCGAGTCGATGACCATGACGGCGGAGTCGACAGCCGTGAGCACGCGGTAGGTGTCCTCGGAGAAATCCTGGTGGCCGGGGGTGTCCAGCAAATTGATGGCGTAGCCTTCGTACTCGAACTGCATCACCGAGCTGGTGACGGAGATGCCGCGCTCGCGCTCCATGGCCATCCAGTCGGAGGTGGCGTAGCGCGCGGCCTTGCGGGCCTTGACGGTGCCGGCCATCTGGATGGCGCCGCCGAAGAGCAAGAGCTTCTCGGTGAGGGTGGTCTTGCCTGCGTCCGGGTGGCTGATGATGCCGAAGGTGCGGCGGCGGGCCGTCTCGCGGGCGAGGTCTTTTTCGAACAGGGGGTCGGTCACGTTTGCTCCGGATATGGCCTGACGCGGAGGTCCGCGCCGTGGCCGAAAAATCGCGGAACCATCCCCCAGATGGCGGCAAAGGTCAAGCCTTGCCTCTTTCGGCCCGCGATGGGGTCCGAAACAGGGTCGGGGGGCTGGCCGGAGCCTGTCTCCGGATTTTGAACCGGGCCTGCCGGTCTTGAGCCGGACCTAGCCGCCCGTGGCCAGCAGGTCCATCATCAAGAGCTGGCGCGCGCCCTTTTCCTCGAGCTTCACGCCGGTCCAGATCTCGAACTGGGCCAGGCCCTGCTGCAAGAACATCTGCAGGCCCGAAAGCACCTCCACCCCGGCGTTTTTGGCGTCGCTTATGAGCACCGTGCGCACGGGGTTGTAGACCAGGTCAAAGACCAGGCCCACATGGCCGAACCCGTCGCCCGGCCAGGGTGACTTGCCCTGGTGCTCGCCCTTCATGCCCAGTGGCGTGGTGTTCACGATGAGCGACCAGGGGCGTGCGGCGCGCCCCTCCCACGCAACGGCTGTGATGCCAAAGTCCTTGGCCAGGGTCTCGGCCTTGGCGGCGGTGCGGTTCGTGACGGCGATCTCGGCCACGCCGAGCTCCTGCAGCGCCGCGCAGGCTGCTCGCGCAGCCCCGCCCGCGCCAAGCACCAGGGCCGAGCCAATGGCCTCCCGGTGCGGAGCGAGCGGGGCCACAATGCCTGCCACGTCGGTGTTGTCGCCCAGGAGCTTGCCCCCGGCCCAGAACAGGGTGTTCACCGCGCCCACGCGCGTGGCGCGCTCGGTGAGTCCGTCCAGGTAGGGCATGACCGCCTGCTTGTGCGGGATGGTCACGCTGACGCCCTTGATGTGGCGCGCGCGCACCTCGGCCATGAAGGCCTTGAGCTTCTTGGGCTCGGTGGGCCAGGCCTCGTACTTGCCGGGCAGACCGCTCGTACGCAGCCCCCAGTTGTGCAAGAGCGGACTCTTGCTGTGGCCCAGGGGCCAGCCGATGATCCCGTATGGCGCAGTCACGAATAGTTCTACTTCTTCTTCGGCGCAGCGGGCTTCTTGACCGCAGGCTTCTTGGCAGCAGGTTTCTTGGCTGCGGGCTTGGCCGGGGCCTTGGCGGGTGCCTTGGCGGGCGCCTTGGCCGGAGCCTTGGCCGGAGCCTTGGCCGGAGCCTTGGCCGGAGCCTTGGCAGGGGCCTTGGCCGGAGCCTTGGCCGGGGCCTTGGCAGGTGCCTTGGCAGGTGCCTTGGCAGGTGCCTTGGCAGGTGCCTTGGCCGGGGCCTTGGCCGGGGCCTTGGCCGGGGCCTTGGCCGGTGCTTTCTTGGCTGGTGCGGTCTTCTTGGCCTTTTCGAGCTGCTTCATCGCGTACTCCGCGCCAGTGCGCAGTGCTGTGACGTTGATTGCAACGATCTTGGCTGCCATCACCTCTGCCAGACAAGCCTCCACGGTGGACAGACGCACCATGCCCGTGGCGGCCACAAACGCCCCGAGCATGACCGTATTCACCGCACGCGGATTGCCGACCTTGTCGGCCAGTTCATTGGCCGGAACAAGCACACTTTGGATGCGACCGCCACGCTCCACCAGGCCCTCGTCCACGAGGGAGGAGTTGACGATCTGAATGCCGCCGTCCGCGAGCTTGGGCTGAAACTTGTCCAGGCTCGGGCGGTTCATGATGATGAGACTTTTGGGCCGATT
>MGTN01000040.1:16084-18920 GCA_001799475.1 Desulfovibrionales bacterium GWA2_65_9
CTGGCCGCCGAATCCGGCCATGATCACGTCGAGATATCTGCTCATTTGCTCTCTCCTGCAGCACCACCGGCCATGGCCCCTGTTGACACAAGGGACCCGCAGGTGGCGTCGCCCTCAAGCTCCTTGTACACGCCCAGCGGGAAGTACGGGATCATCTCCTCGGTGATGCGCTTGTTGGCCGCCACCGGGCTTAAGCGCCAGTTGGTGGGGCAGCCGCTCAAGAGCTCCACGAAGCCGAAGCCCAGGCCCCTGGTCTGGGCCTCGAAGGCCTGGCGCATGTACTTCTTGGCCTGGCGGATGTTCTTGACCGAGTCCAGGCTGCCGCGCGCGCAAAAGGCCGTGCCGCCCAGCTGGGCAATGATCTCGGCCATGCGGATGGGCGAGCCCTCGCGGTCCTTGCAGCGGCCGCCGGGGCAGGTGGTGGTCTTCTGGCCGATGAGCGTGGTTGGGGCCATCTGGCCGCCGGTCATGCCGTACACGGTGTTGTTGACGAAGACCACGGTGAGGCGCTCGCCACGGTTGGCCGCGTGCATGATCTCGGCCATGCCGATGGAGGCCAGGTCGCCGTCGCCCTGGTAGCTGAAGACGAACGTGTCGGGCCGGGCGCGCTTGATGCCCGTGGCCACAGCCGGAGCGCGGCCATGCGGGGACTCCACGGTGTCGACCTGGATGTAGTTGTACAGAAACACGGAGCAGCCGATGGAGCTGGCGGCCACGGTTCTCCCTGCCAAGTCCATTTCGTCCAGCAGCTCGGCCACCATGCGGTGGGCGATGCCGTGGTGGCAGCCGGGGCAGTAGTGGGTGGCGCGGTCGGCCAGGGAGGCCGGGCGGGTGAAGACCAGCTCTTCGCCTGCTGCCACCTTGGGCGCCACTGTCTTGGCCATCACGGGCTTGGCCGCTGCGGCCTTGGTCGCCGGGGCCGCCTTGGGCGCGCTTTTAGCCTTGGGCATGGTTATTTCCTCCCCAGCGCGCGCAGGATGGGCGCCACGAAATCGTCTGGGCTGGGCATGTTGCCGGGGTAGACGCAAAACAGTTCGGAGTCGGCGTCACGGCGCACGGACAGGCGCACATCCTCCACCATCTGGCCCAGGTTGTGCTCGATGGTCAAGAAACGCTTGCCCTCGCGGGCCAGCTTGGCCAGGGCCTTTTCGGGGAAGGGGTACAGCGTCTTGGGCCGGAACAGGCCGACCTTCTTGCCCTGCTTGCGCAAGACGCGCACGGCGTTCTTGGCGATGCGGCCGATGGAGCCGAAGGCCACCACCACCAGCTCGGCGTCCTTGACCTCAAAAGTCTCGAACTCCACCAGGTCCTTCCAGGCGTCGTACTTGGCCTGGAGCTTCATGTTCTGCCCGGCCAGCTCGCCGTCCATGAGGAACAGGGACTTGATGATGCGGTGGGCGCGCGGCTTTTGGTTCGCCTTGAGGCCCGCGGCCGTGCCCTCCAGCCGCCACTCCTTGCCCTCGGCCGGATCGGCCAGGGTGGCCGCGCGGCGGACGATGGGCTCCTTCATCTGGCCGATGATGGCGTCGCCCAGGATGAGCACCGGGCTGCGAAAGGCGTAGGCCAGGTCAAAGGCCTTGTGGGTCATGTCATAGGCTTCCTGGGCGCTGGACGGCGCCAGCACCAGCAGGCGGTAGTCGCCGTGGCCGCCGCCGCGCGTGGACTGGAAGTAGTCGCCCTGGCTGGGGCCGATGTCGCCCAGGCCCGGGCCGCCCCGGTTCATGTTCACGATGACCCCGGGGATCTCGCTGCCGGCCATGTAGCTGATGGCCTCCTGCTTCAGGCTCATGCCCGGCGAGGAGGAGGAGGTCATGGCGCGCACGCCGCAGGCCCCGGCCCCAAGCAGCATGTTGGCTGCGGCCAGTTCGCTCTCGGCCTGGACGAACTCGCCGCCGACCTCGGGCATGGCCTTGCTCATGAACTCCGGGATGTCGTTCTGCGGGGTGATGGGGTAGCCGAAGAAGCAGCGGCAGCCCGCGTCCAGCGCGCCCATGGCGATGGCCTCGTTGCCCTTGACGAAGATGCGTTCATTTTTGCCCGCCATGATTAGGCCGCCTTCTTTGTCTTTTTGCTGCGCCAGACCTGGATGGCCATGTCCGGGCAGATGGTGGCGCAGGAGGTGCAGCCGGTGCACTTGTCCATGTCTTCCGCGCCCACCTCGGCGACCTTGTATCCTTGCTGGTTGATGCGCTCGCTCTGCCGGATGATCGAAACCGGGCAGACCGTGGTGCAGAGCAGGCAGCCCTTGCAGCGCTCTTCCGTTACCAAAATGCGGGACATCGCAAGACCCCTTCACTGGCGGGAAACCCGCGCCAGTCGTGCGTTTTCAGACAATGAGCATGGCGTCGCCGTAGGAGAAGAACCGGAACTCCCGGGCCAGCGCAGCCTTGTAGGCGGCCATGATTCTTTCACGGCCCGCTAGGGCCGAGACCATAATCAGGAGACTTGATTCTGGCAAATGAAAATTGGTGATCAGCGCGTCCACGACCTGAAATTCGTAGCCGGGCGTAATGTAGATCTTCGTGTCCCCGGCAAAGGCCTGCACTGTCCCGCAGGCCTGGTGCATGCCCTCCAGGCTGCGCGCGCTGGTGGTGCCCACGCAGATGACCGCCCGCCCCTGCGCCTTGGCCTCGCGGATGGCGCTGGCTGTGGCCTCGGGCACCTCCACATGCTCGGCGTGCATCTCATGCTCGCGGATGTCCTCGGCGCGCACCGGGCTGAAGGTCCCGTAGCCCACGTACAGCGTCACCTCGGCCCAGTCAAAGCCCTTGGCCTGAAGCTCTGCGCGCACCTCGGGCGTGAAGTGCAGCCCGGCCGTGGGCGCGGCCACGCTTCC
>MGTN01000040.1:18932-20077 GCA_001799475.1 Desulfovibrionales bacterium GWA2_65_9
ACGCAGGCGGCAACGGCCATATTCCCCGCGCTTGAGCAGCACCACGCGCAAGGGCGCGTCGAACTCCGCCGCCTCGCCCTCCTTCATGCGCTTGGCCGTGCGCACCAGGCCCTCGGCCTCGGCGCAGAGCCAGCCGCCATCGCCCAGGGCCGCGTCACAGGTCCGCACGTCGAGCAGCGGCAGGGGCGTCAAGAGCAGCAGCTCCACGCGGCCGCCGCTCTTCCTGCGGCCAAAAACGCGCGCCGGGAACACCCGGGAATTGTTGGCGATCAAAAGCGCGCCCTGGGGAAAACGGCGCGCCAGGAGTTCGGGCAGGTCAGTGAAGTGCAGGTCCGTCTGCAGGCCCGTCTGGAGGTCCGCCTGTTGGTTTGGCGGCGGCGCAGTTTCGCTGCGGTCGAGCACCAGGAGCCTGGAGGCGTCGCGGGCATCGGCAGGCCTGCGGGCGATGCGCTCGGGCGGCAGCTCGTAAACGTAGCTGCCGAGGGCGTAGTCGGGCGGGATGGACTTCAGGGGGGTCATCATGCTTGGAGCACTCTTACGTATTCGTCAACCCAACGCAAGTGGAGCAGCGCTCCGAGGCCGTGCATTGATCCGACCGCTTTTTATGGGCTTCGGGCAACGCCCGCGCAGCCACGTGCCGCCCACGGGCTCATCATCCGCTCAGGGCCTGTGCACAGGTCGATGATCTTTTGCGTTGCACGATCGCCGGATGGCGGATCGGCAGCTGGCGGTAGTTTTCCCTTGATCTTGGCATCAATCCTGGTATGTCGAGGGTATGGAACTGATGGCATTAAGTGACATTGCGCGACGCACGGGCATTCCCGCACCCACAGCACGCCGCTACGCTGCTTTGTTCAAGGACTTTTTCTCGGGCCGGCGCCTCGGGCGCATGACGCGCTATCCCGAGGAGGCGGTGCCGGTGTTCCTGCGCGTCAGCGAACTCTATGGTCAGGGCCGGATCACCACAGAGATCGAGGACATCCTGCGCCGCGAGTTCCCGCGCACCATCGAGGTCGGCCCGGCCTCCGAACAGATGGCTCTGCCCGCTGTTCCGCCAGAGGTCTCGGCCATGCTGCCCGCCAATCTTACCGAGGTGCTGACCGAGGCCCTGTCCGATGCGCTGTCCGAGGCCCTGGCCTCGTCGC
>MGTN01000040.1:20110-36687 GCA_001799475.1 Desulfovibrionales bacterium GWA2_65_9
ACGGTCTCGCAGATCGCGCGCATTCATGACCGCATGCGCCACATGGAACCCAAGCTCGCGGTGATGGAAGAAATCACCCTGACCCTGACCAGCGACAACGCGGACTTGAAGGCCAGGCTCTCGGCCCAGGAAGTGGAGCTGCAACGCCTGCGCGATGACCGCCAGCGCCTGGAGAACATCATCAAGAACCTGAACGGGCTGCCGACCTGAACCAAACCCTCTGCTTTTTTTGCCGCCCCGCGCCCCTGCCCTGCATTGAGATTCCCCACGTCTTCATATATGCACACCTTTGCTATGCTGAACACCACGCCGAATATCCGGAGGATCCCGCCATGCACTCATATTTCCAGAAATCCCTGCTCTGCCTTGCTCTGGTCCTGATGCTGAGCGCCTGTTCCGGGCTGAACACCAAGTCCGCCGCCGAGACGGCTCCAGCCAACGGCGGGTCCCAGGCCGAGACGTACGACAATCCCAACTACTACTATCTCTTCGATGACATCCTGATCCCCAACGGCATGGAACACACCGCCGACGACGACTTCTCCTTCGACACCCAGCAGTTCAAGGCCGGCATCCAGATCTTCCAGGGCCGTGTGGTCTACGACGACCTCATCAATTTTTTCCTGAACAACATGGTCAAGGACGGCTGGAAGAAGGTTTCGGCCGTGCGCTCCAAGAAGAGCATCCTCATCTTTGAGAAGGCCAACAAGGCGGCCATCATCGAGTTGAATGACGGCTTCAAGGCCAAGGCCACGGTCTTCGCCTTCGAATACAAGGGGGGCGCCTATGCCGGGCGAACCAGCACCCAGGGCCGCCCCGGCACCGCCAAGGCCCCTGCCGGGGCAACCAGCTCCTCCGCCAGGAGCGGCGGCAGCTTCTCCGAGAAGGACATCAACAATTGACCACAACGCACTTGCAGTTCTCCTGCTTTCTGGGCCGACGCATACACCTGGGCGTCACCGGCAGCGTTGCCGCCTACAAGAGCCTGGAGCTGCTGCGCCTGCTGCGCCAATGCCAGGTTGCGGTCAGCGCCACCCTCACCGACTCGGCCCAGCGCTTCGTCGGGGCTTCGAGCTTCCGCGCCCTGGGCGCAGACCCGGTGACCACCAGCATGTTCGGGCCCGGGGCCGGGGATGATCCCTTTGTGCACCTCGCGCCCGGCCAATGCGCAAGCGCTCTTGTCATCGCCCCGGCCACGGCCAGCATCCTGGCCAAGCTGGCGCATGGCTTGGCCGACGACCTGCTCTCCACCCAGGCCCTGGCCTTTAGCGGGCCGCTTTTGCTGGCCCCGGCCATGAATCCAGCCATGTGGAACGCCCCGGCCACCCAGGCCAACTGGCAGACGCTCTTAAAACGCGGGGCCGTGGGCATCGGCCCGGTGGTGGGCGACGTGGCCTGCGGCGACACGGGCCGGGGCAAGCTCTCGCCCGTGGAGCACATCCTTGCCAATGTGCTGCGCGCGCTCTCGCCCAACGACCTGGACGGCAAGACCGTGCTCGTGACGCTCGGGCCCACGCGCGAGCGTTGGGACGCCGTGCGCTTTCTCTCCAACCCCTCCAGCGGCCTCATGGGCGCGTGCCTGGCCACCTCGGCCTGGATGCGCGGGGCGCGCGTGCGCGTGGTGGCCGGGCCGACGGACCTTGACTTCCCGCCAGGCATCGAGGTCACCAACGTGACCAGCGCCCGCGAGATGCTCGACGCCTGCCAGGACCTCTGGGCCGACACAGACCTGGCCTGCTGCACTGCGGCCGTGTGCGATTTCCGCCCGCTGCTGCCCGAGAGTGTCGACCCGGCGCGCAAGATCAAGAAGCGCGATCTGGCCACCGGTGACCTCGTCATGCGCCTCACCGGGAATCCGGACATCCTGCGCACCCTGGGCGAGCAAAAGCGCCCGGACCAGATCCTCATTGGCTTCGCCGCCGAGACCGAGGACCTGGTGGGCCAGGCCCGGCTCAAGCTGAGCGAAAAGAACCTGGACCTCATCGTGGCCAACCTTGTGGGCGTTCCTGGCAGCGGCTTTGACGGCGCCACCAACACCGTGACGGTGCTGGACCGCACGGGCCGGGTGGAACAGTGGCCGGAACTGCCGAAGACGGAGGTCGCGTGGCGCGTCTGGGATCTTTTGCGGCATCTGTAGACCTGCCCGACCATCTGCGGCCCTGGCGCGCGGCCGGACTGGACGCCCTGTTCCTGCCGGGCGGGCTGCCGGAGCCACCGCCTGCGAGCCGTCAAAACGCCGCCGCGCCTGCCGCTGCCGATCACGCTGGCGCAACGCCCCCTGCGGCAACTGGGCCGGGCCATGCCCCAGCGGAAGCGTCTCCCGCAGCCGATCTCCACTGGCCCGAGCCCTGGCGGACCATCGCCGCGCGCGTGCGCAGCAAGCCTCAGATCATCATCACTTACGCATCGCTCACGGCCGATTGCACCGGCCAGGCCGACCCGGCCCGGCGCAAGCTCTTTCAGTCCATCCTGAGCTACTTGGCCTGGCCCCAGGGCACCAGCCTGTTCTGGCCCTGCACGGATGCGCCCACTCCGCCTGGCGCGGCAAACGCTGCCGCTGCGCCAAGCCTGGCCCGCAACATCTTCCTCAACGGCGTGCTCAGTTTCGGTGTCACGCACATCGCCTGCTTCGGGCCAGAGGCCGCGCGCATCGGCAGCGCCCTGTTCCCGCCTGGTGCAGGCGACTCCGAGGTGCGCGTGCTTACCCTGCCCGGGCCGGAAGAGCTCCTCGGCCTCTTGCCCCACGAGTTGCACCGCGCCGTGGCCGTGCTCAAGGCCTTACCCCTTTCGTGAGCCTTGCCTTTGCCCACCGCTGCGGATACACCTGCCCCTTCCAACAATATCAACGACACAACAGGATGCGCACCATGAAGATTCTTGTCACCGGAGCCGCCGGCTTCATCGGATTCCACCTTTCCCGCCGCCTGCTCTCCATGGGCATCGAGGTTGTCGGCCTGGACTGCATCAACGACTACTACTCCGTTGACGTCAAGTACGCGCGCTTGGCCATGCTGACGCCAGAGCCGAAGTTCACCTTTGCCAAGCTGGACCTGGCCGACACCGAGGGCATGGCCAAGCTCTTCAAGGACCACGGCTTCACCCATGTGGTGAACCTGGCCGCTCAGGCCGGGGTGCGCTACTCCATCGACAACCCGCGCGCCTACATCGACTCCAACGTGGTCGGCTTCTTGAACATCCTGGAAGGCTGCCGCCACAACAAGGTCGGCCACCTGGCCTACGCTTCGTCCTCATCCGTGTACGGCATGAACACCACCATGCCGCTCAGCGTTCACGACAACGTGGACCACCCCATGAGCCTGTACGCGGCCACCAAGAAGTCCAACGAACTCATGGCCCACACCTACAGCCACCTGTACGGCCTGCCCACCACCGGCCTGCGCTTCTTCACTGTCTATGGACCCTGGGGCCGCCCGGACATGGCCCTGTTCCTGTTCACCAAGGCCATCCTGGCGGGCGAACCCATCAAGGTCTTCAACCACGGCAAGATGAGGCGCGACTTCACGTACATCGACGACATCGTGGAAGGCGTGGTGCGCGTGACCATGCACACAGCCGAGCCCAACCCCGAATGGTCCGGGGCAAAGCCAGACCCGGCCACCAGCACCGGCCCGTTCCGCATCTACAACATCGGCAACAACAGCGTTGTGGAACTCTCCCACTACATCGAGGTCCTGGAGGAATGCCTGGGCAAGAAGGCCATCAAGGAATACCTGCCCATGCAGTTGGGCGACGTTCCGGCGACCATTGCCGACGTCGACGACCTCGTCCGCGACGTCGGCTTCAAGCCCGCCACGCGCATCGAGGACGGCATCGCCCGCTTTGTGGAGTGGTACCGCGAGTACTTCAAGGTGTAACCAGCCACCGCAAAGGCGCAAAGGCGTCTCGCGGCCACACGGCCGAAGCACCAAACCACGGCCCGACCACGGCTTCATCGCCTAAAGCGGGCTTTTTTCTTCACCACACACACTCGCGCCTTGATTTTCCGACCAGCGGGAAGTAGGTTGCACACTCACTCGTTGCACCGACGAAAAGCACCGGGCCTCCGCCTGGTGTTTCACGTGAAACACACCGAGACACTTCCCGGAGGCCTGCGTGGCACGAAGAATTGTTGTGGCAAACCAGAAGGGCGGCGTGGGCAAAACCACCACCGCAGTGAATCTTGGCGCGTCCCTGGCCGTTATGGAAAAGAAGGTGCTCCTGGTGGACTGCGATCCTCAGGGCAACGCCTCCAGCGGCCTGGGCTTCTACCCAGGCGACGACAGGCCGAACATCTACACCGCCCTCTTTGAGCCGGAGAATGTGCGCAATTCCATCGTGCAGACGGCCATCCCGTTCCTGTCGCTCCTGCCTGGAACACAGGATCTGGTGGGCGCGGAGATCGAGCTGGCGGACAAGTTGGGGCGCGAGTACTACGTGCGCGACCTGCTAGATCCGGTGGAGAGCGAGTACGACTACATCATCATCGATTGCCCGCCGTCGCTGGGCATCCTCACGGTGAACGCCCTGTGCGCCGCGCGGGAACTGCTCGTGCCGTTGCAGTGTGAATACTACGCCCTGGAGGGGCTGTCGCAGCTGCTCATGACCTTTGAGCTGGTGAAGAAGCGCCTGAACCCGGACCTCCGCGTGCTGGGCGTGGTGCTGACCATGTACGATCAGCGCAACAAGCTCTCCTGGCAGGTCAAGAATGAGGTCCGCAAGGCCCTGCCCCAGCACCTGTTCGAGGTCATCATCCCGCGCAACGTGCGCTTAAGCGAGGCGCCAAGCTTCGGCAAGCCCGTCATCACCTACGACATACGTTCCAGCGGAGCCGAGGCCTACATGGCCCTGGCCCAGGAAGTTGCGCGCAGCAAGGTGCGGGACTAGGCGAAGGTTAGAAGGAGCGGCCCTTGTTGCGGAGGCTTTTCTCCGGCGTGAAGGGCAGAACCTCGACCTTGATGACGTCGTAGAAGTGGCGCTTGATGATGCGGGCCTGGCAGGAGAGGCACAAAAAAGAGACCAGACCGCCCATGTTGGCGGCGTTGAGCATGAATTTGCGGGGGGAGTCGTGCTCCCAGTCAGCGGACTGGTTGCCGCAGAGCGGGCAGGTCACGTCCAGGTCAATGGGGTAACGGAAGTCCCAGTTCTGGACCAGGGCCCTCCAGTCGTCCAAAGGTTCAAGTATTTCGGCTGGGGCGGCTGGCCCGGGAAAGTGCTGCAACACGACCTCGCGGACACTGGCCCAGGCTTCTGGGCCGAGAATGGCGCCAAGGGGCTGGCCCTGGGCATCGAAAATTTCCTGAAAGCCGGGGATGTCGTGGGTCTGGCTCATGGCAAATACTCCTTGGCGTTGGCGTGGTGCCCTTATAGAGGTCGCGCGCGGACATGGCAAGGCACAAACGCGAGAGCGCAGAAGACCCCCGCTGGGGTCCGGCGCGCAACGCGAGGATACTGGGAGGAACGGGCATGGCCATAGGGCAAAGAGGACTTGGGCGCGGACTGGATGCACTGCTCGGGAGCATCCGTCCGGAGTCGATGAACACGGCGGAGGTGCGGCTGATCCCGATCTCCACCATCGTCCCGAACCCGCACCAGCCGCGCAAGGAGTTCGACCCCCAGGCGCTGGAGGACCTGTCGGCATCCATCAAGGTCCAGGGCGTACTCCAGCCCATCCTGGTGCGGCCGCTGGGCGACGGCAAGGAAGGCTACGAGCTGGTGGCCGGAGAGCGCCGCACGCGCGCCTCCAAAATGGCCGGCCTGAAAGAGATCCCGGCCCTGGTCCGCGCCCTCACGGACATGGAAACCCTGGCCATTGCGCTCATCGAAAATTTGCAACGCGAGGACCTGAATGCCATCGAAGAGGCGCGCGGCTTCCAGCAGCTGCTCAAGGACTTCGGCCTGAACCAGGAGGAGCTGGCCCGGCAGGTGGGCAAGAGCCGCTCGGCCCTGGCCAACTCCCTGCGTCTGCTCAACCTGCCCGAGGTGATCCAGACGGACATCCAGTCCGGCGTGCTCACCGCCGGTCATGGCCGCGCCATCATGGCCGTTGAGGGCGAGTCGGCCCACGGGCTGTTTGAGCGCATCAAGGAGTTCAACCTCTCCGTGCGCCAGGCCGAGGCCGAGGCCAGTTTCTTCAAGGAGCATGGCCGACTGGCGGAACCGGAAGAATTATACGGCAGCGTCAAGCCCCGGGGCAAGGCCGTACGCGGTACGCGCAATGGCCGCCAGCCAGCGGAAAAAGCCGACGAAACCCTGCGCGACATCCAAGAGCGTTTGACACAAACCCTTGGAAACACGGTGAAGATCACCGGATCGCAGGACAAGGGCGTGCTCGCCATCCCCTACCAGTCCCTGGAGCAGCTCATGGATCTGGCGCAAAAGCTCGGGCTGTAAGCATCTTCAGGATTGCGGTAATCACCAGATCATCATCACGGTCAACATACTTGTTTTGCACATCTTATAATACACAACGGGCGAGCGGCTGGCGCTTCGCAGGGGTCTGATGATCACACTGGACATGCTCTCATTGGTTGATCGCTTGGCGGGTCGGCGCGTGATGATCGTGGGCGACGTCATGCTCGATCACTACACCTTCGGCTCGGTCACGAGAATATCACCCGAGGCGCCAGTGCCCGTCCTGCAAGTGTCCGACGAGCAGTACCGCCTTGGCGGGGCCGGGAACGTCGCGCGAAACATCGTGGCCCTCGGTGGTCAAGCCCTGATGATCGGGGTTGTCGGCACGGATCAGGACGGCCAGACGCTCACGGGCCTCTTGAGCGAGGCTGGCGTGCAGACCGACCTGGTTCACGATGATCGCCGCCGCACAACGCGCAAGACCCGGATCATCGCCCAAAATCAGCAGATCGTCAGGGTCGACCGCGAACACACCGGCGCGCTCTCCAGGTCCGTGGTTGGAGCCCTGCTGGAGAAGCTCGCCGACCACGCGCAACGGCACGACATCATTATTGTTTCTGACTACGGCAAGGGCGTTGTGACCAGCGCGATCATGGCCGGATTGCTGGCGCTCACGGGCCAATCAGGCACCCGCCCGCGCATCCTGGTGGACCCCAAGCCCTGCAATTACGACCTGTACAAAGGGGTGGACATCCTGACGCCCAACGCCAAAGAGGCCTCCGAGGGCGCTGGCCTGCCCGTCGCCGGACCCGAAGGCCCCGGTCCTGCCGCGCGCGCGTTGTTCAAGCGCCTGGGCTGCGCACAGCTGCTCATCACCCTGGGCGCCCAGGGCATGGCCCTGTTCCAGGGACCAGAAAAAGCGCAGCGCATCCCGACCTTTGCGCGCAAGGTTTTTGACGTCACCGGCGCGGGCGACACGGTCATCGCCACCCTGGCCCTGGGCCTGGCGGCCGGGGGCGACCTGCTCTCCTCCGCCGTGCTGGCCAACCACGCCGCCGGCATCGTCGTGGCCCAGGTGGGCGCGGCCACGGCCTCGCCCGAAGCCCTGCGCGAGGCCATTGCCAACCACCCGGAACTGGCCATTGAGGATCTTCCAGCCCGGGGCTGAAACCGCACGGGAATGACCAGAGCCGCCGCCATGCAGAAGCCCAGCCGCAAGCACTCCGCAAGGCTCCGCAAGTATCTCCGCAGGCCTGCGCAGGCCTGTGCTCTCGGCCTCGCCGCAACCTCCCCCCTGCTCCGAAACGCCCTCTGCACGAGCCTTGCCTGTCTGTTTGCCGCTGTTGCCCCCTGGCCCGGATTTGCTGCGGAAGCCCCCAGGCCAGGAATCGGCGAAGCCTACGTCTTCAACCACGCTGCGGACGCCAAAACAGGAAGCGCTCCGGGCCAGGCGCTGCAATCCGGTCTGCGCCAGGGGACTCTGAACGTGGCGGAGCTCTTGGACCCATCCTCACGCATCTGGGCAGGCGCACAGGCCCTGAGCCTGCGCCTCGAACGCGCCTCCGTGCTCCTGGCGGCACAGGTCATCGCCAGCACCGGCGACGCCTCGGCAGCGGCAGCCAGCCACGCGGATGGACGAATCAGCCTCATTGGGGATGGGCTGTTCGGGGCCGGCAACTGCACCAGCGTGACCATGCCCGGCAACCACCCGGCTTACGCTTTGGCCCTGGCCAAGGAAGGAAGCGTCCTCGCGGCCTGGGCCCAGGGCGTGAACAGGCTCGTGTTCTTCGACCTAAGCCCCCCAGGCTGCCCGGCCAGCATCACCGAGGCCGCCATGCAGGGTCAGATCAGCCTGACCCTCAGCGCCTCCGGGGCCTTCCTGGCGGCACAGGACGAGGGCGGCCGGGTCTGGGTCGGCCCGCGCGGCGGCGAAATGCGCGTCGTGGCAACCCTGAGCGGCGCCCCTGCGGCCATCGGCTTTTCCGACGGCGAGGGCGTGCTGCTGGTGCTCGACGCCAAGGGCCGGGGCGGATCGTGGAACCCGCGGAGCGGCAAGGGTCTGCGCACCCTGGAGGTTCCGGGCGGGCCCTTTGCGCGCGGCGATTTTCAGGGCGCCGAGGCGCGACTGTGGACCGAAGACGGTCGTCTGGTGCGCTGGAACGTGCTGCACAACCGCCCTGCCGATGTCGAGAAAGGGCCAGCAGAGGCCTCCACGGCCCAGGGCGAAGGCTGGCTGGAGCTCCAGGGCGCGGAGCTCTACTTCGTGCGCCCAGGGCTGTCCTGGAGGCCGGAGCCGGTCTACGAGCCACGCCTGCCGCAACTGACCCATTCCAGGCATGCCACCTGCCTGCGCCTCTCGGACCTGGACGGGGTGGTGCGTTATTTCGATGCGCACACGGGCCGGGTGCGTTCGCAGTGTTTTGCGGATGACTGGACAGCGGTTGCGGTAGAGCACGATGGCACGGCCCAGATCCCCGGACTCCAGCTGCGCATCTTCGACAGCCTGCCCAGCCCAGGCGGAAACAGCAAAGTGAATGTGCGCGCCATTTCAGAGACCCAGATCGTGCTCTGGACAGAGGCCGCGCCAAACCTCGCCCTGCACGTCGAGGCTTCGCCTACGGCCACTGAAGGCACCTTGCAGAAGGCTGCGGAAAGTCCTTCCAGCTCCACAATGGGCCCGATTTCCGTGCCCTTGCGCCAGGGCATCGCCGCTGACGCCCCTGCACGGCCTCTTTCGCTGCAGTGATTTCAAAGGATTTGCCCCAGGGGAGTTTACGCCACGGCAAGTATTGGATAGAAAGAAAGCTGAAATCCGCATCCGGCCTTAGGAGGTCCCCATGACCAAGAGCGCTGGCTCCAAGAAAAACAGCCTGAACACCGCCATCCAGATCCTAGGCGTGGCCAAGATACCAACCCCGCTGCGCTACTGCCGCTATATCGCCCAGGAAGAAGAGCTGGAGTTGAGCCTGACCGAAGAAGAGGCCGATCTCCTGGGCGCGGTGCGCGGGCCCATGCGCTTTGAAAAGGCCGGGCCGCGCGGCAAGCTCTACTTCGACTCGTCCAAGGTCAAGTGCGCCATCGTCACCTGCGGCGGCCTGTGCCCAGGCATCAACGACGTCATCCGGGCCATCGTCATGGACGCCTACCACCACTACCACGCGGCCTCGGTCATCGGCATCCGCTACGGACTGCAAGGGTTCATCCCCAAGTACGGCCACGACATCATGGAGCTGACCCCGGAAAAAGTGTCCAGCTTCCATGTCTTCGGCGGCACCGAACTGGGCTCCTCACGCGGGCCGCAGCCGGCCGACGAGATCGTGGACGCCCTGGAGCGCATGAACATCAACGTGCTGTTCATGATCGGCGGCGACGGCACCATGAAAGCCGCCGCCAACATCGTCAAGGAAATCAAGAAGCGCAATTCGCGCATCAGCATCATCGGCATCCCCAAGACCATCGACAACGACATCAACTTCGTGGGCAAGTCCTTTGGCTTTGACACGGCCGTGGAAAAGGCCACCGAGGCCATCGCCTGCGCCCATGTCGAGGCCGTTGGGGCCTACAATGGCATCGGCATCGTCAAGCTCATGGGCCGCGAATCCGGGTTCATCGCCGCGCAGGCCACCCTGGCCCTGAAGGAAGTCAACTTCGTGCTGGTGCCGGAGAACCGCTTCAGCCTCGACGGCCCGGACGGCCTGCTGGTGCAACTGGAGCAGCGCCTGCGCAAGCGCCGCCATGCCGTCATCGTCGTGGCCGAGGGCGCAGGACAGCACCTCTGCGAGGCCAGCGGCAGGACCGACGCCTCCGGCAACCCCGTGCTCTGCGACATCTGCACCATCCTCATCGCGCGCATCAAGGAGTACTTCAAGGCCCGCGAGATGGAGGCCACCATCAAGTTCATCGACCCGAGCTACATCATCCGCTCCGTGCCGGCCAACGCCAACGACCGCGTCTACTCGGGCTTCCTCGGCCAGAACGCCGTGCACGCGGCCATGGCCGGAAAGACCGGCATGGTCGTCAGCCGCCTGCAGTCGCGCTTCGTGCACGTGCCGCTGGAGCTCGTCACCAGCAAGCGCAAGATGCTCAACGTCGAGTCCGACTACTGGCGCGCGGTCATCGAGTCCACCGGCCAGGAAGACTTTGGCGCCTTGGCCGCCCAATACTGCGACAAGCCCGTGGCCTGACCTCAGCATCGATAACGCAAAAAAAGCGCCCGGAAATCCGGGCGCTTGTCGTTTCAGGCAGGAAATGGTCGGCTATTCGTCGTTCACGGCCACAGAGAAATGCGCATGCTCGCCAACGGTCTTGAGGGCGTCCTCGGCCTGCAGGGCCATGCACAAGAGCTCTTGCAGCTCATTCACGGGCAGTTCCAGGGTAAACGCGCCATTGTCGCACAGCACCGTCTCGCCCTGCTCGTCCAGGGTGTAGGCGCGGCGATCGCGGCTCTCGCCAGAGGCGGCAATGATGCCGTAGCCAACCCGACCCTGCGCCGTGCGGTACAGCTTCTCCACGGTGAGCAGGCCCGTACTGGTGCTGAAATGGATGTCCTCGGCCACCAGGCTCGCCGTCATGGCGATGGGCTTGCCGTAGTCGTTGGGCAGGGTGACGGGCCGGGCCGGGGTCGGCAGACCGGAGAATCCCATGGGCGTCTGATTCATGCTCACTCCTCATCTTCAAAGGGCAGGTCGTATTGCCGCGTCTTGGCCCTGGAAGGCTCTGGCCGCCAGTGCCGCCATCCACGCGAAACGTACTCATGCAGCGCTTCCTCGGTGACGCGCCACTGTGTCCCCACCCGTATCGCGGCCAGCGTGCCATCCTGCACCAACCTGTACGCTGTTCTGGGGTGGATGCGCAAGATGTTGGCAACCTCCTTCAGGGTCAGAAGTCGAGGCAACAGCGGTGCTGCATCCTGCGCGTGAACATCATTGTCTATCATAAGACACCGATGTATTCGCTTATGCACCCGTTGTCAAAGAATGTCAACGCTTGTCACAGAAAAGCACGGAAAGTCTTCGAACATGCACGAATTCAAGCAGAATTGAAGAGCTGGCAGTGAAGCGCTGACACTCAGCGCTTGGGTGGCTGGGCAGGCTCAGGGCCTGTTTCAAAAGAGGGATTGTGTTCCCTGGCGAGGAGAAGGACTCTTCCGGGCCAGGCAGTGTACTCATGCGCTCCAGCCCTGGCCCCAAATCGGCTCGCCCCACTTCCAGGCAACGCCCAGGGTGCAAAAGAGGCCACGAGAGACAGGCCCTTAGAAGGAGCCGTTCTCGTGGCGGGGCCAAAGGCCTTTGTAGCCGTAGCACAAATAGTAGTAGAAAGGCCGCACAGGCGCGCCGCGGTAACTCGCAACGTAGCGGTACGGCCCGGTCACGCTGGCGAACATGTCCGTCAGCACCGGGGGCATGCCCGCTGCGTCGCCCTTGAGCACCAGCACCGCGTCCCAGCCGAGCTTGTCCACAGGACCGCCCCAGAGGTCATACTGGTTCATGCGGCGGTCGTGCCACCACAGACAAAAGGTGCGCGGCTGGCTGGGCAGATAGAAGGCCAGGGAGGCCGTGATGTCGTAGACGTCGCTCATAAAGAAAACGCGCTTCGGGTCAGCGAAGCGCTGCTCCGCCACCTGGCCCATGCGCGCCCCCATGTCCTCCCAGCCCTTGAGCCGGTGCGCGGGGTTGAGCGAGGGCGGAACAGGCAAAAGCTGGTGCAGATGCAGCAGAAGCATGAGCACGATGCTGGCCACGACGCCGGAGA
This sequence comes from Desulfovibrionales bacterium GWA2_65_9, assembly GCA_001799475.1. Classification (GTDB taxonomy): domain Bacteria; phylum Desulfobacterota; class Desulfovibrionia; order Desulfovibrionales; family Desulfovibrionaceae; genus Humidesulfovibrio. The sequence continues at coordinate 32,213 of MGTN01000040.1, forward strand.
GCAACAGGCGCGACGTGCGCCGGGACGGGTTCGACGTGATGAGCCGCTCCAGCTCAAGGGCCCCGAGGACACTGCCGGCCACGAAACTGACCGTGTTCCAGTTGGCCAGCACCTTGGTGTGCAGGCTCCAGGCCAGAAAAAACAGCGTGATGGGCCAGAAAAAGACCACCAGCAGCGCCGACTGGGCAAAGGTCGCGCCGGAGCCATTGCTAGAGCCGGAGTCGTTGTTGGAGACGGTTGCGGAAGCCTGCCCAGCCGTTGCCTGCCAGACCTGGCGCGCAGCGCCGTAGCCCGCCACAGCCATCAGCCAGAACCACCACGGCAGGGCAAAGCCCAGCTGCGCGCCCACATACTCGGGCACGCGCGACAGCCGGAACATGGTCTTGGAACCCTCGCCGGACACGCCGATGAGGTGCAGGACATGCTTGTAGCCCACGTAGTCGTTCTGCATGTTCCAGATGAACGTGGGCAGAAAGCCGAGCACGACGCCCAGGGCCAGCGCGCCGCACAGCCGGGGCCAAAAGCGGGCAGGCAGAACCCCGCCGCGATGCAGCAGCAGGCCGTAACCCACGGCCAGCCCGGCCACGCCAAGCATGGTGTACTTGGCCAGGATGCCCACCCCGTAGGCCAGGGCAAGCAGCGCATAGGGCCACAGGCCGCGCTCGCGGCCGCAGTCGTCCGCTGTCGTCGCTGCATACAGCGCGATCATGGATAGCGTCCAGCAGAGCACGAAGGGGTTGTCCGTGGTCATGAGGATGCCCAGGGCCTGGAACAGCGGCGACACAGCGGCCAGGAACAGCGTCAGCACGGCCAGCACCGGGCGCTTCCACAACCCGGCCACAAGCCACCACAAGAGCAGGGGGAACAGCGCCGCGCCGACAATGGAGCCCATGCGCACGCCGAGCTCGGTATTGCCGAAAATCCCCGTGAACAGGGCAATGATCCAGGCGATGAGCGGGCCTTTGGAATAGTACGTCAACTGCAGGTGCCGGGTCCAATCCCAGTACTGGGCCTCGTCCTGCACCAGGCCGAGCTGTCCGGTGGCCACAAACCACAAGCGCAGCAGCGTGGGCGCGGCGATGAGCCAAAAAGCCCAGCGGCCGGGCCGGGCCTTGATGGAGTTGCTGATGGTCTTGAGGATCATTGCGGTCACCTGGCGCGCGGGGAATAAGTGCTGCGGGCGGATACGGGCTCGGGGGGGCTCTCATCCGGGCCAAAGAGGTCCAGAAGACCGAAAGGGGCCGGTGCAAAAGCAGCCGTCTGCGTTTCCGAGGCGTTGCCGTCGCGCCGTTTCCTGACGATCAGAACGCAGCCGTGGATGTCGTGGCACATGCTCATAGGGAAAAGGACACCCCTGGTGTTTCGCGCGTGGTACGAACCTAGCCTGTGCGCGCCAGCTTGGCAAGGTGGCCTAGTGGGCAGGGAGTTATCGTATGATTGCGGGCAAGTTTTTGAAGAGATTTGTGGTGTAGGTGATCATCTTGTCCATGATCCAGGGAAAGGCCAGGATCAACGCAACAAACATGGCCACAAGCTTGGGCACAAGTGAGAGCGTGGCGTCCTGGATCTGCGTGGCAGCCTGGAAAACACTGATGAGCACGCCAACGGCAAGGCCCACCCCCATCATGGGCAGGCAAATGACCAGGGTCAGCTCCATAGCCTCTCGGGAAAAGCCGACGACGAATTCAGGCGTGATAGCCATGCGTGCCCTCGTCAACCAAAGGAGTTGACCACAGAGCCGATGAGCAGACTCCAGCCGTCAACCAGGATGAACAACAGGATTTTGAACGGCAGAGAAACCATGGCTGGCGGGAGCATCATCATGCCCATGGACAAAAGAATGCTGGCCACCACCATGTCCAGGATCAAAAACGGGATGTAGATGAGAAAGCCGATGGAGAAGCCGGTCTTCAGCTCGCTGATGGTGTACGCAGCCACGAGAAGCATCGTCGAGACCTGCTCCTTGTTCTCCGGGCGGGCTTCCTTGCTGATGGAGTAAAAGATCGACAGGTCCTTCTCCCGGGTGTGCTTGAACATGAAGGCGCGGATGGGCAGCTGGGCCTTGTCCAGGGCCTCCTTGAAGCCGATGCGCTCCTCCAGGTAGGGCTGGAGCGCCTCGTCGTTCACGTTCTTGATCACCGGCCCCATGATGACAATGGTCATGAACAGGGCCAGCGAGGCCAGGATCTGGTTGGGCGGCATCTGCGGGGTGCCCATGGCCTGGCGCAGGAAGTGGAAGACGATGATGATGCGCGTGAACGAGGTCATGGTCAGCACGATGGACGGCGCGATGGAGAGCACCGTGAACAGGAACATCAGCTCCAGCGCCACGGCGACCTTGGTGGGCTCGCTCTGGCCGCCGGAGAGCTGCATGGTCAGCGTGGGAACGGACGGATTGGCCGCCGGGGCTGCCGCCTGGGCCAGGGCTGGCGCCAGGACGAACAGGAACAGCAGGCCGAGGGCGAGAAGGCTAGCGAGAGGGACGCTCGCCAGGGGCGAAGAGGCGCGGCCCTTCGTCTTCTGCGGGCCCAGTGGGCGTTGGTGCTGGCTTGGACGCGGGCTCAGCAACCGTGTCCGGGCTGTCCTTGCGCCAGGCAAGCAGGTCGGCGAAGATTTTCGGGTCATCAGCTTCCTTCTGGGCTGCGGGCTCAATCTGCGGCAACGAAAGTTCAGCCAGGGTGGTTATGGAGCCCTCGGTGACTCCCACGACCAGCGTACGGTCGGCCACGCGGATCACGGCAACCTTCTGCCGCGTACCAAGGCTCAACTGCGCCACCAGGCTCAGCTCCACGCGCTGATTCGGGCCGCGGGCAACGCCAGGAACCAACTTCTTCAACAACCAGAGGATGCAAAACATCAGGCCCACAACGGCCGCGAGCACCCCAAGGGTTTTCATGATGACAAAAAAATCTAGTTCAAGCAAGTTGCTTGACCCTCTCAATGGGACTGATGATGTCCGTAAGGCGGATGCCGAACTTCTCGTTGATGACCACGGCCTCGCCGCGCGCCACAAGCTTGCCGTTGACGAAAATCTCCAGCGGTTCGCCCGCCAGCTTGTTCAGCTCGACAACGGAGCCCTGACCCAGCTGCAGCAACTCATTGATGAGCAGCTTGGTGCGGCCAAGCTCAGCCGAGACCTCAAGCGGAATGTCCAGGATGAAGTCCAGATCGCGCTTGGTGCCGGGATTCTGGCGCTGGGCCTTGTGCTCAGCCGTCATGTCCTTGAATTCGGGCTCGTGGGTCTGGGTGCGCAGATAGGACTGCTCCTTCTCCTTCTTGACCCCGTCCACCTCCTGGGTGGCCAGGGCCTTGGCCCATTCGTCGGCCAAGGCGTCGTCAGGAGACCCGCCGCCTGCGGCATCAGCGCCTGCGGCAGCGTCCGCGCCGCCTTCTTCCTTCATCAAGGCGTTGGCCCATTCCTCGGCGAGGGCGTCCTGGTCTTTGTCATCGGCCATGCTGACCTCTCTGTGTGAAGTTGAAGTCCCGCTCATCCATAAGGCGCGGGTCGCTCCCGTGCTCAAGTCACTATTGCAAAACACGTGCACAAGCAAGGGCGCACAGGATGTTCCCTGCCGGAGCCACAGAGCTACTGGATGACAATCTCCGTGATGTACACCCGCATAACCTTCTGCTCGCCCAGCACCAGGGTCATGCGCTCCACGATCTCTTTCTTGAGCAGGATCTTGTTCTCGATGCTGGCAAGATCCTCATACGTCTTGCTGGACAGCAGCAAGAGCAGGGAATCCTTGATCTTGGGCATGTTCTTGTTCAGCTCGTCCGCCGCAGACTTGTCCCTGACCTCAACGTCAAGAGCCAACTTGAGATAGCGACGCCCCTGGGGATCGGCCAGGTTCACCAGGAAAGGCGGAATGCTCACCAGCTCTCCAGCGCCGGAAACGGCGCCATTCTTGTCGCCCTTCTTCTCGTCCTTGGCCTCGGCCTTCTGCTCGCCATGGCCGCCCTCGGCCTTCTGCTCCGTGGCGTTGTCGCCGCCAGCGGCAGCCTTCTTGCCCATCCACCACTTGTAGCCAAAAAAGCCGCCCGCACCGAGCACGGCAAGCAGCAGCACGCTTATGCCAGCAATGATGATGAGCTTCTTCTTGGACTTCGCCGGGGCCTCGCCCTCAATGGCAATATCGGCCGCTGGTTCTTCGTCTGGTTTTTTCTTCGCCACTGGAAAACCGCCTTGTTATCGATGCAGCCGGAATCAACCGGCAACGGTACGGCACTGTCCCGAAAACCTTATCGGCCTGCATGTGAAAAAGTATAGCCAATTCTGCCAGAAGAACGCAAGCAGGGATGCCTGTCGCCTCTGGCGGCTGTGGGGCCTGAGGCTCACGGGCTGCCGTGCGCGTGGCCCTTCCCCTGGCGCGGCAAATCGGCTACCTGAGGGCCGCACAACGCGAGCGCACCCGGAGGTTCCCATGTTCCGCGACATCCCCCAGGCCATTGAGGTCACGCAGGGTCATCTGAAG
>MGTN01000040.1:36696-40544 GCA_001799475.1 Desulfovibrionales bacterium GWA2_65_9
AAGTGGGCACAGGCGCGGGCTACTCAGCGCTCTGGCTGGCCCTGGCTTGCCGCGCAACCGGCCGCAGGCTGCGCACCTTTGAGCTGGATCCGGCCAAGGCCGAACTGGCGCGCCAAAGCTTTTCCGCAGCCGACGTGCTGGACGTGGTGGAGTTCAACGAAAGCGACGCCCTGGCCGGGTTGGAAGCCGCCGAAGCGCTCTCGTTCTGCTTCATCGACGCCGAGCGCGGCATGGCCCGCACGGCCTTTGAGCTGGCGCTGGCCCGGCTGCCCCAGGGCGGGCTTATCTGCGTGGACAACGCCATCAGCCACGCCGCAGAATTCCAGGACTTCCTGGATGATGCGCTGTTGGACGCGCGCGTGGATGCAGTCATCGTGCCCATCGGCTCGGGCCTGCTGGTCTGCCGGAAGGTCTGAGCCCAGAGGCGCTGCCGCCGCTCGCCAGGGGCGCTGCCCCTGGACCCGCCGGGTGGCATGATGCCCCCCGGACCCCCTCATCTGGCCTGGGCCGGGGTGGCCCGGGCGGATGCGTTGGCTTGGCTCTGGCAATGCGCGCAGGTTTTTTCGTCGAAGACTCCGAAAAGCCCCGCGCGCGGTTGCCCCATTCGGGGGGTTCAGGGGTGTTGCAGCCAGGTTCCAGGTTGTGCCACGGCCTTTTCAGCCTGCCCGCGTTGTGCCAAGGCCTCCCCTTAACTCTCCCATGACCACACACGCCGAAAGGGCTGTTTCAGGTTCCTCCTGAAACAGCCCTTTCGGCGTAATGGGGGGGTCTGGGGGGCCTCAGGCCCTCCAGCCGCCGGAGGCAGGCATATTATCGCCGCAGCTTGCGGCCCCTGGGGCCTGCGTCGGGCACCTCGGGCGGCATGGCGTCGCCGGGCTGAAGCTGCTGCGTGGCTGCGGCTGTGTGCTGCTGGCCCAGTGTGGCCAGGCGCGCCATGATGACTTCGGGGTTGGGGTAGGTGTCCTTGAGGGAGAGCAGGATCTCGCGCGCCTTGGGGATATTGCGCTGGGCCTCGTAGGCGTCGGCCAGCAGGTAGGCGCTCATGACCTTGACGTCCTGGGGCGCTTTTTCCAGGGCCAGAATCTCATCCAGGATGACGATGCTCTTGGCCCACTGCGCGGACAGGGACAGGGTCTGGGCCAGCTCGTACATGGCCCGGCTCCGTGTCTCCACGTCCTTGGCCTGGGCCACGCACTGGGTCAGCAGCTCCACGGCCAGGTCATGCTTGCCCAGGGCGCGGTTGGCCACGGCCATGCGCATCTGCGCCTGCACGGCCTTGCCCACGTCGCCTACGCTGGTGTCCAGACAGCGGCCCCAGGAGTCCAGGGCCTTCTTGCGCTGCCCCTGCTGCTCGTACAGCTCGCCCAGGCGGAACAACAGCGGCCAGTTGACCTCGGGCCTGCTGTTGTACTCCAGCGTGGCGGTCTCCAGCAGCGTCACGGCCTTGCCGTTGTCGCCCTTGACGCCGCTGGCGATCTCCACCAGCCGCGTCCAGGCCTCCAGGCGGTGCTTGCCCTGGGGATCGGCCTGGAGGTAGCGCTCATAGGCCTGTTCGGCCTCCAGGAAGTAGCCCCCGGCATAGGCGTCGCGCGCGATGGTCAGGTCCAGGGCCGAGCCGCTGGGCGCGCCCCGGTCGCAGGCCCCAAGGATGGAGAGGCCGACGAGCAGGGCGCTTGCCATCAGCGCCAGCAGGACACTCCGCGCGACTACGCCCACGGCGGCCCCGCTATTCCTCAACCGGAGGAAGCTCCTCCTCCACACCTTCAACGGTCTCCAGACCGTCGCGCTGCACCAGGTCGAACCCGGCCACGACCTCGCCGCCGGCCAGGCGCACCAGGCGCACGCCCTGGGTGGCGCGGCCCAGGTTCAGGCTCACCTGCTCCACCGGGAAGCGCACGATCTTGTTGGCGCTGGAGAGCACGACCATCTGGTCGGTTTCGGCCACCATCACCGCGCCCATGACCTTGCCGGTCTTGTCGGTGACGCGCATGTTGATGATGCCCATGCCCCCGCGCGACTGCGCCCGGTACTGGTCCAGCGGGGTGCGCTTGCCATAGCCCAGGTCGCTCACGGTGAGCAGCTGTTCGCGGTCCGGGTCGCCAGTGACGACGCCGGCCATGACGCGGTCCTTGCCGCGCAGGGCGATGCCCTTGACGCCGGCGGCCGTCCGGCCCATGGGCCGGACTTCCTCGACCGGGAAGCGGATGGCCTTGCCCTGCTCGGTGATGAGCAGAACGTAGGCCTCGTCCCGCACGTCGCAGACCATGATCAGCTCGTCGCCTTCCTTGAGGGTCACGGCGCGGATGCCGCTGGCGCGACTGTTGGCGTAGAGCGCGGAGCTGGTGCGCTTGACCATGCCCCGGCGGGTGACGAAGAGGAACTGACGGTCCTCCAGGAACTCGCGCAGGGTGATGGCCGTGGCGATGTACTCGTCCTTGTCCAGGGGCACCAAGTTGGCGATGTGCGCGCCCTTGGCGTAGCGCCCGGCCTCCGGCACCTGGTGGGCCTTCATCTGGTACATGCGGCCCTGGTTGGTGAACAGCAGCAAATGCTGGTGGTTGCTGGTCAAGAGGAAGGTGTGCACAAAGTCGCCGTCGCTGGTGGAAACACCCGCAATGCCCTTTCCGCCACGCTTCTGCTGCTGGTAGTTGGAGAGGTTGGTGCGCTTGATGTAGCCCCGGCGCGACAGGGTGATGACGGCCTCCTCATCGGGGATCAGGTCCTCGATGTCGATGTTTGTGGCTTCCTCGGCCACGATCTGCGACTTGCGCGGGGTGGCGTAGTTCTCGCCCACTTCGATCAGCTCGTCGCGGATGACGCCGCGCAGCACGGTCTCGTCGGCCAGGATGCTCTGGAGGTAGGCGATGAGCTTCAAGAGCTCGGCGTATTCGGCCAGCAGCTTCTCGCGTTCCATGTTGGTCAGGCGCTGCAGGCGCATGTCCAGGATGGCCTGGGACTGGATCTCGGTCAAGCCGAAGCGCTCCATGAGCCCGGCCTTGGCCTCGACAACGCCCTTGCTGGCGCGGATGAGCGCCACCACCTCGTCGATGAAGTCCAGCGCGATCTTGAGGCCTTCCAGGATGTGCGCGCGCGCTTGGCTCTTGTCCAGGTCGAACTGGGTGCGGCGGATGATGACCTCGCGCCGGTGCTCCAGGAAGTAGGACAAAATCTGCTTGACGTTGAGCAGCATGGGCCGGTTGCCGACCACGGCCATCATGTTGATGCCGAACGAGTTCTCCAGCGGGGTGAACTTGTACAGGGCGTTGATGACGATGTCCGGGATGGCGCCGCGCTTGAGCTCCAGCACGATGCGGATGCCCTTGCGGTCGGATTCGTCACGTAGGTCGACCACGCCGTCGATCTTCTTGTCGTTGACCAGGGCGGCGATCTTCTCCACCAGGCTGGACTTGTTCAAGGCGTAAGGAATCTCGGTGATGACGACGTTTTCCTTGCCGCCCTTCTTGGCCTCCTCCACGTGGACCACGCCGCGCATCTTGATGCTGCCGCGCCCGGTCAGGTAGGCCTCGGCCAGGCCGCGGCCGGTGAAGACGATGCCGCCCGTGGGGAAGTCCGGACCCTTGATCATGGGCAAGAGGTCGCGAGGCCCGCAGTTGGGGTTGTCCAGGACAAAGAGCGTGGCCGCGATGAGTTCGCCCAGGTTGTGCGGCGGGATGTTCGTGGCCATGCCCACCGCGATGCCCGTGGTGCCATTGAGCAGCAGGTTGGGCACCTTGGCCGGCAGCACCGTGGGCTCTTCCATGGTGTTGTCGTAGTTGGGCCGGAAGTCCACGGTCTTCTTCTCGATGTCGCCCAGGAACTCGCTGGTCAGCTTGGACATGCGCACTTCG
>MGTN01000040.1:40557-40645 GCA_001799475.1 Desulfovibrionales bacterium GWA2_65_9
CCGCCGCGGAGTCGCCATCGATGGAACCGAAGTTGCCCTGGCCATCGACAAGCGGGTCGCGCATGGAGAAGGTCTGGGCCATGCGCAC
>MGTN01000040.1:40909-41878 GCA_001799475.1 Desulfovibrionales bacterium GWA2_65_9
GCCTTCGTGTTTCGTCATTTCTCAGGGCCTCTTTCTGATTGCGGATTGATGATTGCGGATTGCGGATTGAAATGCTTTCCTTTGCGACCTCTGTTCCTCTGTGATCTCCGTGTTCCGTTTTATGTCTTTCCTTGCTACTTGCTACTCGCTACTTGCTACTCGCTACTAAACATCAAGGTTCTTGACTTCGCGCGCGTAGTCTTCAATGAACTTGCGCCGGGGTTCCACCTGGCTGCCCATGAGGATGTCAAAAATCTCCACGGCGTCGGCGGCGTCGCCCTCGTTGATCTGGAGCAGCTTGCGGCCTTCCAGAGTCATGGTGGTGTCGTAAAGTTGCTGCGGGTCCATTTCGCCGAGACCTTTGTAGCGCTGCATGCCGACACCCTTCATGCCGCCGTGCTCTTTGATGATCGCATCCTTTTCAGCGTCGTTGTAGGCGTACTGCACGTTTTTGCCGCGCTTGATCTGGTACAACGGCGGGCAGGCCACGTACACGCTGCCCGCGCGGATGAGTTCGCGCATGTAGTTGTAGAAAAAGGTGAGCAGCAGCGTTCGGATGTGGGCGCCGTCCACGTCGGCGTCCGTCATGATGATGATTTTGCCGTAGCGGAGTTTTTCAAGATCGAAATCGTCGCCGATGCCCGTGCCGATGGCTGTAATCAGAGTGCGAATTTCCTCGTTGCCCAGTGACGTGTCGAGGCGCGCTTTCTGCACGTTGATTATTTTGCCGCGCACCGGCAGGATGGCCTGAAAACGGCGGTCGCGCCCCTGCTTGGCGGAGCCGCCGGCGCTGTCTCCCTCGACCAGGTAAAGCTCGCACATCTCGGGGCGGCGCTCGGAACAGTCGGCCAGCTTGCCGGGCAGGCTGCCTCCGTCGAGCGCGTTCTTGCGGCGCGTCAACTCGCGGGCCTTGCGCGCGGCCTCGCGAGCACGCGACGCGGTCAGCCCCGCGCTGATGATCTTTTTGGA
>MGTN01000041.1:0-536 GCA_001799475.1 Desulfovibrionales bacterium GWA2_65_9
CGGCGATCTTGTGGCGCTGCCGGGCCTCGGGCGAGCGTAGGATGAGCGCCAGGAAGAGCAGGCAGGTGATGGCGCTGCCCGCCACGGTGGCCATGGCCGCGCCGCGTATGCCCAGCTCCGGCGCGCCCCATTTGCCGAAGATGAGCGCGTAGTCCAGCGGGATGTTGGCGGCGGCTCCGAGGAGGTTGGCCACCATGACGACGACCGTGCGGCCCAGGCCGGAAAAGTACGACGAGAGCGTCGTGGAGAGAACCATGAAGCCGCCGCCCAGAGTGAGGATGAAGAAATAGTCGGCCTCCAGGGCGCGCACCTGTGCGGGGTGCCCGGCCCAGGCGAAGAGCGGCCCGCCCAGGAAGGCCAGGCCGGCCAGGAGGACGGACGAGGCCAGGCTGAACCACACGCCCTGCCACACCGCCGGGCCGACGCGCTCCGGGTGGCAGGCCCCCGAGTATTGCGCCACCAGCACGCTGACGCAGCTGGCCACGCCCATGAAGAAGCCGATGAACAGGAAGGAGGCCAGGCCTGCGGGCACGGCG
>MGTN01000041.1:634-11188 GCA_001799475.1 Desulfovibrionales bacterium GWA2_65_9
GCCCAGGCCCAGTGCAGGTTGTAGCCGCCCAGCTCACCCGCCACGTCGAGCGCCTCGCCGATGGCGAAGAGGCCGGGCAGCTTGCGGCACTCGAAGGTCTTGGGCGAGAATTGCGTGGTGTCCAGCCCGCCGCTGGCGGCCTCGGCCCGGGCCATGCCCAGGGTGCCGGACGGCGTCACCTGCCAGGCGTGCACCACTCCGGCCAGGGCCTCGATCTGCGCCTTGGACAGCTCCGCGCACTTGCGGTTTGCGGCGGCGGCGAGTTCCGGCGACAGCGTGGCCCGATTCATCTCGGACAAGAGTGCCTCGGCCAGGCGGCGTGGCAAGAGGCCTGTGATGACGGTGCGGGCCAGGATTTTCCCCCGCGCTGGTTCGCGCAGGAGCACCTTCAGATCGGCGCTGGGCGCGAGGTTGATAGTGAGCGCCTCGCCCTTGCGCCAGTGGGACGAAATCTGGAGCGCCGCCGGGCCGGACAGGCCCTGGTGCGTGAACAGCAGGCCGTCGGTGTAGGTTTTGCCCAGGCAGGAGATGCTGGCGGTGACGCTTAAGCCCGAGAGCTCCCGGCACAGGGCGAGCATGACCCCGGTGCAGGTCAGGGGCGTCAGGGCCGGGCGGGCCGGGACATGCGTCAGGCCCAGGGCCCCGGCCAGCCGGGCGGTGGAGTCCGTGCCGCCCAGGGCGGGCCAGGCCGGGCTGCCCAGGGCCAGCACCACACGCGGCGCGTCCAGCGGCCCTTTGTCGGTGTCGATGTGAAACCCGCTGCCCTCGGAAGTGGGGGCAGGGGTTATTTCCTCCACCCGGCGGTTCAGCAGGAAGCGGCACCCGGCTCTGCGGCAAGCCCCTTCCAGGGCGTCGGTGAGCGGCGTGGCGCCCTGGTCGCAGAACAGGCGGCCAAAGTCCTCCTCGCTGGCCGAGAGGCCAAGCTGGCCCAGCAGGGCCAGGAAGTCCTGGGCTGTGAAACGCCCCAGGGCCTGGGCCGTGAACTTCGGGTTGGCCGAGAGGTAGTGCGCCGGGGAGGCGTCGAGATTGGTGCAGTTCGAGCGCCCCCCGCCCGAGGCGCGCAGCTTGCGGGCTGTGATCGCGGAGGCGTCCACCAGGGTCACGCGGCGGCTGCGGCGGGCGGCGGTGAGGGCGCAGAGCAGCCCGGCTGGTCCGGCCCCCAGGATGAGGACTTGCGGCTTGAAGTCAGTGTATGATTTGGTCTGGGGCATGGCGCGGTTGTAGGGGATGCGCGCCGGGAACACAAGCCGCACACCGGGCCGCCCCCCCTTCCCATCTGCCGCGGACTGTGCTAGGCACTTGGATGGAGCGCGGCTCCAAAAACTTCAAGAGGGGTGGGTCATGGATTTCTTCTTTTTCTTCGCCGGGTTGTTGGGCACCATCGCTGGTCTTCTCGCCATCAAAATGACGAGTCCGAACGAGCACCACTAGGCCCTGGGGCCTTCAAGCCGTCCGCTCGCACACGCCTCCTTGCCAGCCCTCCGGGCCGGTGAGGCGTATATCTTTTGGGCCCGCTTCGGCGGGCCTTTTCCATTGCTGCGGCTGACTCAGCGGGGTCTGATGCCGCGGACCCTGATTCAGCGGGTTTTGGCTCAGTGTGGTTTGGTCCAGCCCATCTCACGCAGCCGCGCCGCCACGGCGCGGGCAGCCACGGCATGGGCGTGGGCGTTCCAGTGGCCGTCGGTCTTGAAGGCAAAGGGGCGCTGCTGCGCGCGGAAGTCCTCGGCGAACACCGGGTGCAGGTCCAGGAAGGGGATGCCCAGGCGCGCGGCTTCCTCTGCGGCCATGCGGTTCAGGCGCAGCGCGCCCGAGCCGTAATCCTGGGCCTGGGGGCTGCCCGCTTCTATGGGCTCGCGCACCCCGTCCATGACCAGGAGCAGCCTGGCCCCGGCCTGGGCGGATTCTGCGGCCAGACGTCCGAACAGATAGCCTGTGGCGCGGCGGTCCAGGGCCTCGCGCCCGGCCAAGCTGCTGACGTCGATGTTGGCCTGGTACCGGGCCGGCTGTTTCTGCGGCAGGAAGAGTCCGCGCAGGGCCTCGAAGCGGATCTGCCGCCCGTAGGCCAGGTAGCGCCAGGTGGCGCTCAGGTTGCGGATGCGTGAGATCAGGCCCTGGCTGTACGGCGCTGGCGGAATCTCTTCCACGGAGCCGTTTTGGCCCAGGCGCAGGTGCAGGAAGCTTTTGGTGTACATGCCCGGCGCCTCGTGCCAGGACTCGTCGAAATCATTGTGCACCAGGAGCACGATGAGCACGTCCGGCTTGGCTGATAGCGCGGCCTTGCGGGCCATGTGCAGATACTGCGAGAGCGGCGCGCCGCTGATGCCGTAGCGGAAGACCTCTGCGCCCGGCCCCAGGTCCCGCTCCAGGTCTTCGGCGAGGCTCTGGTCCGGGGGCACCTGCAGGGCCTCCACGTAGGAGTCGCCGACCACGGCGATGCGCAGGGCCCCCGTTCGCTTGGCCGGACGCTCAAGTGGGTAATCCGCGCGGGCCGAGTTCCAGCCCTGGGCGTTGATGCTGAAGGGCGCGCGCACATCTCCCGCCCAGTATAGCCCGCGCTGGCCCGGCTGATGGCGCAGCACGCCGTCGATGAAGGCGGGCGCGGGCAGGTCCGGGGCCGGGAGGATGAAGCGGAAGCACAGTTCCGAGACCAGCAGCAGCACGAGCAGGCTGGCGGGCACGAGCAGGAGGCTGGCGAGCAGGTTGGATCTTCTGGACATTGTACCTCTGGACAGTGGGCCTCTGGGCAGGGAGTCGTTCGGGTGCTTGCGCTCCCGGCCCTCCTCCCGCTACATGGGGATGTCGACGCCTTTGATGGCGCGACCTGTCTATACGAAAGACCAAGGCCGCAGGCAAGGCCTGGGCCACGGAGGATTCATGCGCATCATCTCGTGGAACGTCAACGGCTACCGCGCCGTGCTCCAGAAGGGTTTTGTGGACTGGCTCTCGGCCTGCGGGGCCGACGTGGTCATGCTCCAGGAAACCAAGGCCGAGCCGGAGCAGATCTCCGAGGCCGAACGCGGTCCGGCGGGCTATGACGGCCTGTGGAACTGGTCCAAGGGCAAGAAGGGCTATTCCGGCACGGCCTGCCTGTACAAGGCCGAGCCCCTGGCGCACTCCTTCGGCCTCGCCGACCCGCGCTACCGGGGCGAGGGCCGGGTCATCCACCTGGAGTACCCGGACTTCCACTTGTTCAACATCTACTTTCCCAACGGCCAGAAGGACGAGGAGCGCCTGGGCTACAAGCTTGGCTTCTATGAAGCCTTTTTGACCCAGGCGCAGGAAATGAGGCAGGCGAAGCCTGTTGTGGTCGGCGGCGACTTCAACACCGCGCACACGGCCATCGACCTGAAGAACCCCAAGGCCAACGAGAAGACCTCGGGCTTTCTGCCCATCGAGCGCGCCTGGATCGACAGGTTTGTGGCCCACGGCTACGTGGACACCTTCCGGCTCTTCGAGCCCGGCCCAGACCACTATTCGTGGTGGAGCTACCGCTTCCATGCGCGCGCCAAGAACGTGGGCTGGCGTATCGACTACTTCTTCGTGTCCGAGGAACTCCGGCATCGGGTCAAGCGCGCCTGGATCGAGCCGGAGGTGCAGGGATCGGACCACTGTCCGGTGGGTCTGGAAATCGTCTAGCCGCAGCTGGCGACAACAGCGCAGGAGCAATGTGATGAGTGAGGGAAAAAAGGACAACTGGCTCGGCTATGTGGCCACCACCACCATTTTGTTCGCCGTGTGCGCCACCCTGTCCACCTTCAAGGGCGGACAGCACTCCACGCGCGCGGTGCTCTCCCAGTCCAAGGCCACCAACCAGTGGGCCTACTACCAGGCCAAGGACCTCAAGAGCTACATGCACGAGCTGAGCAAGGACGCCCTGGAGCTGTCCGTGCTGGACGCGGGCAAAGGCCAGCGCGCCGGGGCCGTGGGGCAGAAGGTGGCAGCCTACGCCGAGAAGATTGCCAAGTACGAGGTGCAGAAGGAGGAGATCAAGCGCCAGGCCGAGGCCTACGACAACGCCATCGCCCAGGCCCAGGCGCATTCCGGGGCCTTTGGCATGGCCATCATCTTCCTGCAGATCGCCATCCTGCTCTCGTCGGTGTCCGCACTCATGAAGCGCAAGGAACTCTGGTACGGGGGCATGGCCGTGGGCGCGGTGGGCGTGCTCTACTTCGCCAATGGTTTCTTTCTGTTCTTCTAGGGCCTGTTTCGAAAAGCGCCTTTTGCCCCCTGGACGTCGCCTGGAAGACGGCGCGAGCCGATTTGGGTCCAGAGCTGTACCGCGTGAGTACACTCCCTGGCCCCAAAATAGGCTCTCTCCTCGCCAGGGAACAAAATTCATCTTTTGGAAACAGACCCGAAGGGCGGGAGCGGGCGCACGGCCCGCATTCAGATGTGTCAGGCCCCGCGCTTGTAGCCGATCTCGACGGCATCTCCGCGCACGATGACCGGGATGCGCCGCACCCCGCCGGAGTGCCGGAGCATCTCGTCCAGCAGGAGCGGGTCGGAGAGCACGTCGAGGAACACGGCCCCGGGCAGGGCCTCGCGGGCGCGCTTGGTGTGCGGGCAGCCGTCCTTGCCGTAGATGCGGATGGCGGCGCCTTCGGCGCTTTCAATGGTGTTGTCGCTGGCGCTCTTGGGCATGGCCCCTAGATGGTCTTGAGCAGGCCCGAAGTCAAGCCGGCGATGGTCCGGCTGGACACGTTGTTCTTGTAATAGACCCCGAAGGCCTCTTCCTTGGCCTTGAGGGCGGTCTGCACCTCGCTCAGGCTCAGCTTGCCGTCCTTGTCCGTGTCCCGCTTGTCGAAGGCTGCGGCGGACAGGCCGGCTTCCGTGCGGGACAGGCTGTTGTCCTTGTCCTTGTCCAAGCTTGCGACGTAGCTGGTGGCGGCCTTGGTGGAGTAGATGGCCCCGGTCGTCGGGGCCTTGGCGTTCTTGAGCAGGTCCGACACCGTGCCGGTGATGTCGCTGCTGGTCGCGTGGCCCTCGTAGAACGCCTCGATGGTTTCTTCCTGGCCCTTGAGCCCTGCCCGTATCTCCTGCAGGTTGAGCTTGCCGTCCTTGTCCTGGTCCAGCCGGTCGAAGGTCTCCTTGGAAAGGGTCACCTCGCTGCTGGAGAGGGTGTCGCTCTTGTCCTTGTCGTTTTCCTTGATGAACTTTGCAGCGGCCAGATTGGAATAGACGCCGGCCAGCGAGTCCGCAGAGTCCCCGAGCAGGCTCGACGCGATGTCGGTGCTGCCGGACTTGTTCTTCTTGTTCTTGTAGTAGGCCTCGATGGCGTCGTCCTGGCCCTTGAGGCCGCTCTTCATCTCTTTCAGGTCGATCTTGCCGTTCTTGTCCTGATCCAGCTTGTCAAAGGCCTCCTGGGAAAGGGTGACCTCGTCGCTGGTGAGGCTCTTGTCCTTGTTCTTGTCGTTGTCCTTGATATACTTGGTGGCGGCCAGATTGGAGTAGGTGCCCTCGGGCAGGCTCGTGGTGGTTTCGCCATTGGCATACATGTACTGCAGGTTCGCGAATTTGGGATTGACGCGCATAATTTTCCCTCCTGGGGGTCTGCCTCTCTGCTTGCAGAATCCGGGCCAGGGCGCAGGCCGGGCAGAAAGCGCCCTTGCTTCCCCGGGTGCGCCGCGCTAGAGAGAATACTCCCCACTCACCTCGCACCCGAACGGAGACGGTCATGAAACGAACCATTGTCCTGGCCCTGACCCTGGCCCTGGCGTTGAGCGTGCTTTCAACCCCGGCCCTGGCCGGTTGGGCGGATGTGCTGGACAAGGTGCAGTCGCAGGTCCCGGCGGGCACGGCACGATCTTCCGGCGGCATTTCTGCGAACCTGTCTGAGCTGGACGCCAGCACGGGGCTCAAGGAGGCTTTGGCCAAGGGCACCCAGAAGGCCGTGGCTACCCTGGGCAAGAGCGACGGCTATTTCGGCAACGAGGCGGTCAAGATCCTGCTGCCCCAGTCGCTGCAGCAGCTGGAGACGCCGCTGCGCCTGGCCGGGCAGGGCAAGCTTGTGGACGACCTGGTGCTGGCCATGAACCGCGCGGCGGAGAAGGCCGTGCCCCAGGCGGCGAACATCCTGGGCGACGCCGTGCGGGCCATGACCGTGCAGGACGCCAAGGGTATTCTTTCCGGGCCGGAGGACTCGGCCACGCAGTATTTCCGCAAGTCCAGCGGCGCGAAGATCGGCGAGATGATGCAGCCCATCATCACCAAGGCCATGGACAGCGTGGGCGTGGCCTTGGCCTACAACCGGCTCACCGCCAGCCCGCTGGCCGCAAGTCTGGCCCAGTCCTACGGGCTGGACCTGAACAGCTACGTGGGCGCCAAGGCCCAGGACGGGCTGTTCACGCTCATCGCCAAGGAAGAGAAGAACATCCGCGAAAATCCTGCGGCGCGCACCACGGACATCTTGAAGAAGGTGTTTGGCGGCAGGTAGGGAAGGACTCGGCCGCCTGCACGCCACTGTGGGCCGCCGCAGGTTTCCGGTGGGCGGCTACCAGTACAGGCCGGTGACGGGCACATCCACGCCCGCGAGGTCCAGGCTGCCGTTCAGGTCCATGATGCTGTGGCCCTCGCGCCAGGGCAGGTCGCGCCAGGCAAGGCCGGGGAAGGCGCGCGAGATGACGATGGTGTCGCTGGCGCCGATGACCTTCGGGGCGTCGTCGGAAATCATCCGGCGCAGGTCCGGCAGGTGCTCCAGGGCATAGGCCATGTGGCTGCCGCTGTAAGCCACGGCGTAGATGGCCGGGTCGTAGATGTGGATCTTCACGCCAGCCTTGTCCAGCCTCTCACCCAGGATGACCAGGGGCGAGTCGCGCAGGTCGTCGGTGCGTTCCTTGAAGGCCAGGCCGAAGAGCCCTACGGATTTCGTGCCGGTGGCCAGAATCCTGTCGGCCACGGCCCTGATCTGGTTCAGGTTGGACTCCTCCACGTTGGCCAGCATGGGCACGTGGATGCCCGTGCGCTTGCCGTATGCGTTCATGGCCGCCAGGTCCTTGCCCAGGCAGCTGCCGCCATAGGCGAAGCCGGGCTTGAGGTACACGGGCGAGATGTTCAGCTTGGTGTCCAGGCAGAACACATCCATCACCAACCGCGAATCCACGCCCATGCCCTTGCACAGTGCGCCGATCTCGTTGGCGAAGGTCACCTTCACCGCGTGGAAGCAGTTGTCCGCATATTTGGCCAGCGCCGCTGTGAGCGGGTCGGTGTAAACGGTCGGGGCAGTGATTCCCGGGTATAGGCTTTCGCTGAAGTTGCGCCCGCATTCCCCGGTGCAGCCGAAGACGATCTTGGCCGGATGGAAGAAGTCGTCGATGGCGCTGCCCTCGCGCAGGAACTCCGGATGCACGACATAGGCCGGGGTCTGGCGGCCAGCCAGGCGCTCCTCCAGTATGGCGATGATGTCCTGATGCACCACAGGCAGGGCGGTGGAGCGCACCAGCATGGGGCAGGTGCGTCCGCTCTCCAGGCGCAGGTCGGCGATCTCCAGGACGACCTTCTCCAGCACGCGCTGGTCCACGAAGCCGTCTGCCATTGGGGGGGTGCCCACGCACAGCAGGCAGGCGTCGGCGTCTTTGAAGGCCTCGCGGCCATCGGTGGTGGCGCGGATGCGGCCCGTTGCCCGGTGCTTGGCCAGCATCTCGGGCAGCCCCGGCTCGACCATGGGGCTTTTCCCGGCGTTGATGAGTTCCACCTTGCCCGGGTTGGGGTCGGTGCCGATCATCTCGTGGCCCATCTCCGCCAGGCAGGCCAGAGTGGTGCTGCCGACATAACCGAGACCATAAACTGCGATTTTCATAAGCATTCCAGTTTGTTTTAGCGATCACTGACACGCTCTTCAGGACGCGGAGGAGAAGCCCAGGATACTCAGCAGCGTGCCGAATGCGGGTGGTCGCAACACACCTATGTATATTAGTAATACAAATAGGAAGGTTGAAACGTATAATACGGTCAGGTAGAGCGCAATAGAATTCTTGACCGCCCACTTGAGGCCTTCGGCTGGTGCGTAGCGTTGATCCTGGCGGTTTGCCCAGCGTTGGTTGGGCAAGCGGAAGAGCAGGTAGACCTTAGTGGCGGCGTTCACCATCTGATTGATGTAGAGAACGAAGGGATAGCTCATCTCGATGCGCCGGTCGTGGTAGAAGATGAGGCAGGACAAGAACAGACGCGTGAGCATGACCCAGAGCACGTAGGAGGTCCAATAGGACTTGCTGACGATGAATCCGGCGGAGATCATGGCCAGGGGCGCGGCGAGCGAGGTCCACATGGCGATCCTCTGGTCCACGATGCACCACCAGATGAAAAAGCCCACGCGCCGGGGGCCCAGGGCGATGGCCCGGGCGCCGTTCCGGAGCATGTTGCCGCTCCAGCGCAGCAGGTTCTGGATCATGCGCTGGTACATGCCCTCTTCGCTGATGGTGTCCACGGTCCAGCACAGGGCGTCGGGCACGTAGAGCATCTCCGCGCGGTCCTTCAACAGCGCGTACCAGGTGCTCTTGTCGTCGCCGGAGAGAAAGCGGAAACGGCCCCAAAGCCAGTGGTCCAGGCAGTCGGCCTCGATGAGGCGGATGAACTTGAGGTCCGTGACCTTCTTGGCGCGGAAGATGGACAAGCGCCCGGTCAGGGTGAGCACCTTGCCCGACAGGGCGTGGGACTGCATGACCATGTGCCGCTGGGCGAAGCGCAGGTCAAACCAGCGGCGCAAGATCTTCGGCCCATAGAGGATGGGTTGCTCGTCGGTGGTCATGGCGTGCATCTTCGGCCGGAGCGCCAGCAGGGGCAGGCAGCGCTTCAGGCAACCGGGAGCCAGGATGGTGTCGCCGTCGATGAAGACCACGGGCGTATTGCTGGCGATCTTCTGGCGCGAGATGGCCCGCAGGGCCAGGCCGATGGCGATGCGCTTGCCCGGCTGGTTCTGGCGCACAAAGATGACCTCGAGCTGCATGTTTTTGCCGAAGCGCTGCACGCTCGCCTGGATGACCTTCTCGTCGGCGGTTGTGCCGGAGCCGACGAAGATGCGCGCGGGCACGCCGGCGCGCTGGACTTCGTGGATGATGGACAGGATGACCTTCTCGGTGACCACCCGTTCTTCGTAGAAGGTGGTCATCATGAACACGACTTCCTCGGGACGCCAGCCGTGGTTCCAGAGGTAGTCGGCCTTGTTGCGCAGCCTGGGGAAGACGAGTCGGCCGTAAATGATGGCGCGCGTGAAATGGGTGGTCCACCAGACATAGCGCCAGATGCCCAGATAGGCCATGACCAGGATCCATTGGCCCCGTTCGGCGTCCCAGATATTGCTGTCGAGGGTCAGGAAGCCCACGACCATGACGCCGAAGTAGAGGAAGAGCTTGAGCAACTCCTCCGCCTTCCAGCGGAAGGGGCCATGGTGTGCTATCCGTGCCATGCCTGCTGCCGGATGAGGAAGAAGAGGTTCACGGGCGTGACCTCGCCGCCCAGCAGGCCGGTCATGGCCGGGGTCTCGTCCTGGCCGTTCAGCGTTTGATAGACCAGCAGGGCGCGCACGGCCTTCTGCGTGTCGAAGGTGCCGCCCTTCTTGGCGTACTCGAAGCCGGCCTTGGCCCGCTTTTCGTCGATGGGGGCTGTTGACTTGGCGAACTCGTAGTGGATGTCGCCCTTGGCGATGTGGTCGCGCAGGAAGCCGTAGGCCTTGAGCACGGGCTCCTTGAAGTGTCCGGTGATCAGTGCGATCTCCAGCCAGGACTCCAGCCCATAGGCCTGGTAGTGCAGCGAGTTGCGCTCCTTGTGGTCCAGGGTTTCGCCCGTGGCCGCGTCGATGTTGGTCTTGAGGTGCGCCGCCGCCTCGGCCAGGGCCTTGTCGTACGTGGCGCTGTCGCCCAGGGCGCGCGCCAAAAGCAGGAGCAGCTTGAGCTGGTGGGTGCGGTAGTTGTTGAACTGGCTCTTCTCGCCATACTGCCAGGCCAGTTTGGCGTCGCGCATGCGCGCGAACCAGCCGAGCACGCTGGCGCGGTCCTGCTCGCTCATCTCGCAGCGCACCAGGTCAAAGGCGTAGACCATCTTGTCCAGGCGCGTCTCGTCGATGGGGTGGCCGGTGGGCTTGTTGGTCTTGGCCCAGGCCAGCAGGATGGCCGTGGCCTGGGCCAGGTACTTGCGCTCGCCCAGGATGCGGAAGCCCAGGGCCAGGTTGGCGGCGTTGTCGGCGTCCTGGAAGGCCCGGCGCGAGGCCGCGAAGTCCGGGTCATTCTTGTCTGTCTGCCCGGCGCTTTTGAGCGTCGCCACTGGGGCCGGGGCCTTTTTCACGGCCTTTTCGGCCTCTGCGGCCAGTTGGGTGCGCGCGGGTGCGCTCAGGACCTCGGGTTTGATCTGCGTGGAGAAGCGGCCCGGCCAGAGCAGGGACTGGTTGCCCTTGCAGGCGGTGCCGGCGTCGGGCCAGACAACCTGGCCAGCGGGCGGCTGTGCAGTGGCAGTGGCGTTCTGCTGCCCGGACACGGGCACCAGCACCTGGACGCCAGCCTCGGTGCGCTTGATGGTGGGGCCTTGCATCCGCACAACCTCCCGGTATTCATAGCTCAAGGCTTG
>MGTN01000042.1:0-2234 GCA_001799475.1 Desulfovibrionales bacterium GWA2_65_9
GGCCATCTGGGTGGTGCGGTCGGCGGCGGAGTCCATGCCCTTGGTCAGGTCTTCCATCTGTCCGCTGATGACATGGGAGGCCTGCTCCAGCTTGTGCGCCACCTGGGTGACGTCATTGGCCACGCTGAGCAGGTTCTGGCGGTTGGACTCGATGCGCGCCCGGGCCTGCTCTTCCTGGGTCAGGTCCACCAGAACGCAGACCACACCCACCAGACCGCCCTGGGCGTCCTTGAGCGGGGAGGCCTCGGCATACAGGGGGAAGGCCACGCCGTCGGACCGCGTGTAGGTGAGCTTGCCGCTGGCCGCCGCGCCGGTGCTGATCACCTTGTTGGCCATGGAGATGCGGCTGGCGTCGCCGTAGAACACCTGGGCCACGGAAACGCCGATGATCTCGTTATCGGGCTTGCCCAGGATGGCCCGCATGGGGGCGTTCACGTAGTTCAGGTTCCCGTCCTTGTCGGCCACGTACATGGGCACGATGATGCCGTCGAGCAGGCCCTTGCTGTATTCCAGCTGGTCCTTGATGCGCCCGACCATGACGCCCAGGTGGTCGGCCAGCCGCGCCAGGCGGTCCTCGCCCGGGACCTTGAACGTGGCGTTCAGGTCGCCCTGCAGCACCTTGTCGGCGCTCTGCTCAATGGACGTGATGCGCTGGATCACGACGCGCTTGAAGAAGCTGAACAAAACGAAGCTCAAGGCCAGCATGCCGCCCAGGGACAACAGCGCGGTCATGATCTGGGTCAAACGCAGGGCGCCGAACTGCTCGGTCAAGTCCTGGCGCATGACCATGGCGCCCAGGATGGGCCTGCTCTTGCCGTGGCAATGGTGACACTCGGGCTCGTTGGCGATGGTCTTCACTTCGGTGTAGAAGCGCGAGCCGTTCATGGACATGACGTCGCCGCCCTCGAACTTCTCCTTCAGGCTGCGGGCGACCATGGCGGTGCAGTCCTCGTGGACCAGCACGTCCTTGAGATCCTTGCGCTCGGTGCTGTTCTGCGAGGCGTAGGTGATGTTGCCAGCGTAGTCCACCATGTAGACGTCGATGGTCTTGTGCTGCTTGCCGATGTCGGCGAAGCGCTCCCGGGTGGCCTTGTTGTCGCCCAGGCGCATCGGCTCCTCCACGGCCATGGCGATCATCTGCGAGGAACGCACGGCGTTGGCCTTGACCTCGGTGAGCATGGCCTTCTTCTGCCAGAAGGAGGTGGCCAGGAACAGGCCCAGGAACACCACGCCGGAGACGACGCAGGTGAGCACCAGGATGCGGAAGGTCAGGGAAGTGTTGAAGCGTTCAGTAAGTTTCATGCAGACCTCCTAATGGGCTCCGCCATAGAGCATGGGCTTGAAGCGGAAGTTGGAGACCCGCTCGGAACTGTGACACTTCTCGCACTCCTTGACGTTCATGCGGCCCTTGCCCTTGATCAGGGCCTTGGTGCCGCCAGCGTCCACGTGGGCCGAACCGGGGCCGTGGCAGACCTCGCAGCCTGCGTGGGCCAAATCCGGGGTCTTCTCAAAGCTCTCGAACCCGCCGGGCTGGCCGTAGCCGGTGGTGTGGCAGGCGTAGCACTCCTTGACCTCTTCGGGCGTGAGCTTCTTGGCCATGACCTTGATGCTGCGGTCGGAGTGCGCCTTCTTGGCGAACTTGGAGAAGTTGGCGTATTCCTTGTCGTGACAGCCCGCGCAGGTGGCTGTGCCGACGTACGAGTTTGCGGCCTGGGCCGACCCTGGCAAGAACGATACTCCGGCCGACAATACTGCGGCAACAAGGACAGAAATGAGTATCATTTTCCTTTTCACCAAGCACCTCCTACGGGTCCGCAAGCCTACTACGTAGTGCATTTTTAAATGAATTGCCGGGACAGTACACAAGCCCTGCAGTTTTGTAAACGCTTGAAAAAGTATGCGGCAGCCATGTCACCATGACTGCCGCTACTTCATCGGACATATTTTCAAGAACTTGAGGGGAAACTACCAATCAAGTGGAGCCTTGAAGGCCTGGGTCAGGGACGACACCGGGACGCAGAACAGGCTCGACCCGCCCACGGCGACCTCAAGGGCCGCGCCGCCGACAACGCCGATTCTGGCGAACTGCTGCCCGGCGAACAGGGCCTCAAAGGCGGCCTGCCTGGCCGGGGCCACGCTGACCACGAAGCGGCTTGCGGACTCGCTGTAGAGCACTTCAAGCGGCCCGGAACAGCCGCATTGGGGCACCGCGCCCAGGTCGATCTCCGCGCCCA
>MGTN01000042.1:2265-2452 GCA_001799475.1 Desulfovibrionales bacterium GWA2_65_9
AGCGCTCACCAAGTCCACCTGGGGCACTGCCCCGCGCGAGACGCCAAGCTCGCTGGCGAGCTCCGAGCCGCCCAGCTCGGCCCTGGTCAGGCCCAGGACGTACACCAGGTCGCCCGCGGCCTTGAAGTCCGAGGTCACGGCGCAATGCACGTCCGGCATCTTGGCCACCACCGAGTAGAGCACCGTG
>MGTN01000042.1:2476-3496 GCA_001799475.1 Desulfovibrionales bacterium GWA2_65_9
CCGCCCTTGTAGTCGTTCTTCATGGAGTCCTTGCCGGACACGCAGGGCACGCCGAAGCCGCGGCAGAAGTGGTCCAGGGCCTCGTTGGCGCGCACCAGCTGGGCCAGCTTGTACTCGCCGTCGGGCGTGGTCTCGCTCTTGACCGGGTCGCACCAGCAGAAGTTGTCCGTGCCGGCCATGAAGCGCAAGTCGCCGCCCACGGCCACCGCGCCGCGCACGGCCTCGTCGATGGCCGCGGCCATCATCCAGTAGGTGTCCAGGTCGCTGTACTTGGGACAGATGCCATGCGAGAGCACCAGGCCCTCGTCCGTGGCGAAGTCCGGCCGGAGCACCGCCGCGTCGGACGGGCCGTCGCGCTTGACGCCCACCAGCGGCTTGATGATGCTCTTGCCCTGGACCTCGTGGTCGTACTGGCGGATGACGTATTCCTTGCTGCAGATGTTCAGGCGCGAGAGCATGCGGCAGAGCAGGTCCCCGTGGTCCACATCCAGGGGCAGCGGGTCCGTCGGGACATTGGGGAGCTCCCAGCGCGCCTTGATCTCCATCTGGGGCAGGCCCTCGTGCAGGAAGTGCATGGACAGGTGCGTCACGGTCTTATCCGCGTAGCGCACGTGGAAGGTGCCGGAATCGGTATAGGTGCCCAGCGCCGTGGACTCCACGTCCATCTCCTCGGACAGGGCCAGGAACTCGGGCAGCTTGTCCGGCGGCACGGCGCAGGTCATGCGCTCCTGGGCCTCGGAGATGAGGATCTCCCAGGGCTTCAGGCCATCGTACTTGAGCGGGGCCTTGGACAGGTCGAGGTCGCAGCCGCCGCAGTCCTGGGCCATCTCGCCCACGCTGGAGGACAGGCCGCCCGCGCCGTTGTCGGTGATGGCGTTGTACAGGCCCAGGTCGCGCGCACGCATGAGGAAGTCGTACATCTTGCGCTGGGTGATGGGGTCGCCGATCTGCACGGCCGTGGCTGGCGAGCCCTCGTGCAATTCCTCGGAGGAGAAGGTCGCGCCGTGGATGCCGTCCTTG
>MGTN01000042.1:3516-11374 GCA_001799475.1 Desulfovibrionales bacterium GWA2_65_9
CGTCAAAGACGAGGGAAACGTTGACCGTGGGGATGCCGCTCTTGTTGCCGCCGTGCTCCACGCCCTCGCGCACGCCTTCCAGCACGCGCCGCGGGTGCAGCAGCCGGGGCGGCAGCTCGCCCTCAAAGAACGGCGAGGCGAAGCAGAAGACGTCGGTGTTGCAGAGCAGGTTCGCGCCCAGGCCCGTGCCCATGGGGTCGCGGTTCACGCCCACGATGCCCGTGAGCGCACCGCCATAGGGGTCCAGCGCCGAGGGCGAGTTGTGCGTCTCGACCTTGATGCAGACGTTCAGGTTGTCGTTGAAGCGGATGACGCCGGCGTTGTCCTTGAACACCGACAGGCAGAAGTCGTCCTTGCCCTTGGCCGCGCGGATGGCCTTGGTGCTGCCCTGGATGCAGGTCTTGAACAGGCTGTCCACGGTGCGGCTCTTGCCGCTCTCGGCGTCCTCGTAGTCGATCTTGGCGGTGAAGATCTTGTGTTTGCAGTGCTCGCTCCAGGTCTGGGCCAGCACCTCCACCTCGGCGTCGGTGGGGTTGTCCACCAGCTCGGGCGCGAGCCCCGCAGCCTTGCGCGCGCTGCGCGTGGCCGGGTCCTTGAAATAGTCCACGATGGTCTTCATCTCGCCCAGGGACAGGGCCAGCGTGTTGGCGCGGCTGAAGGCCACGAGTTCCTCGTCGGTCATGGTGGTCAACGGGATCACCGCCACCTCGTCGCTGGCCTGGCCGGTGACGCGCGCGGCCCTGGGCTCAAAGCCGGGCGTTTCGGCCCACTGGGCGGCGGACTTGAGCTCAAAGCGCTGGATGAGTTCGTTGGCCAAGAGGTCGCGGGCGATATGCAGCACGGTCTTCTCGTCCAGGGTCTGGCCAGCCTTGGCGCGCAGCAGATACTGCACGCTGGTGTACACGGCCAGCGTCTTGGCGGCCCTTGGCAGGCCCAGCACCAGGGCGATGGTCTCGCGCGCGGTGCGGGCCTCGTTGTCCGTGACGCCGGGGCGGAAGCCCACCTCCAGCGCCCAGTCGAAGTCCCCGGCCTGGGCCAGGGCCAGGGGCGAGAGGGAATATGCGTGCAGCACGGGGTCGTGCAGGGCGCCAGCGTCCAGCACGGCCCGGGCCTGGGCCTGGTCGATGCCTTCGACCGTGTACACGCGGATGATGCCCACGCCGGCCAGCGCCAGGCCGAGCTCGCTCTTGATCTTGCGAGCCACACGCTCGCCCACCACATCGCGCACATGGGGCTTCAGGCCCACCTCAAAACGCAAAAGCATAGGATGCACTCCTTCAAATATCCGCCCCCGGCAGGTCCGGGCGCGGTCGTTAGTCCCTGGGATCAGCCCTCGGAGAGGGTGTCGCCCCCGGCGGTCTTGGATCTGTAGGCCAGGTTGTCCACGCGCCCCAGCAGGGTCTCCGAGGTATCGCTCTCCTGCAACATGGAAGCGCCCACGCTGACGGTGACCAGCCCCTTGAACAGCTCGCGCACGTCCGTCAGGATGCGCTGGCCGATGGCCCGCAGGCGCTCCTGGTCGACCTCGGTGACGATGACCACGAACTCGTCTCCGCCATAGCGGCAGGGGTAGTCCATGCCCTGGCGCACCTGCCGCAGCAGCATGGCCCCCACGCCCCGGAGCACTGCGTCCCCGGCCAGGTGGCCCTGAGTGTCGTTGACGGCCTTGAATTTGTCCAGGTCGAAGAAGACCATGCCCAGCCCCCGCCCCGTGCGGCGGCAACGGTTCACCTCACGCTCAAGGGTGGTGTGGAACTGGTAGTGGTTGAACAGGCCCGTGAGCCCGTCGAACAGGGCGCGCACCTTGAGCTTGGCCTCCAGGCGGCGGATCTGGGTCAGGTCGCGGCCCACCACCAGGTACTCCCGGGCCGTGCCCGGCTTGCCCGTAAGGGGCGCGACGGACAGCTCATAGGGCAGCTCCGAACCGCCCTGGGTGGTCAACTGGGTTTCCACCGGGGCCGGCTGGTCCACAGCGAAGAGTTCCACCCCCCAAACTCCGGCATAGGGCTGCTGCGGACTGAAAACCTTGAAGAATTCCCGGCCTGTGAGCCCCAGTTCCTGGCGCGAGCAGAAATCCACGATGCCCGTGGCGCTGACGGTGAGCACCAGTTCCTGCATGGAGCCCACGAGGCGCTCCAGGAAGTTCTTGCGGCGCAGGGTCTGCACCTCGACCTCGGAGAGCTCGCGCAGGTCCTCCAGCAGGAGCAGCACGCCCTGGCTCTGGGCGTCCTGGCCCCGGTGGGCCGAGAGGTACAGGCAGCCATCGACTGCGCGCCCGCCCTTCTTCTGCTCCACGAAATAGACGATCTTGCCGAAGTGCGCGCGGGCAGTGTCGGCCAGGAAGGCCGCGACCTCGGCCACGGTCTCGCCGGAGAGCCTGCGGGCCAGAATCTCCGCCAGGGCCTGCCCGCGCGGCGCGGCGTCCAGGCCCAGGTACTCGCCGATGCGCTTGTTGGCCTCGACCACGACCCCGGCCCCGTCGATGCGGGCCACGCCGATGGGGATCTTGTCAAAGGCCAGGGCCTTCTCCTCCAGCACGGCCTGCCGGGCGCAGTAATACTCGTAGCCCTGGCTGAAGAACCGCAGGTACAGGCTCAAGTTGTCCAGCTCGTCCTGGGGCAGGTTGGCCTCGCCCAGACGCAGCTCGCCCAGGCGTATGCCCGAGCTGGTCAGTTCCAGGCCGGGGCGCTTGACGCTCCAGGGCAGGCGGCCCTCGGCGGAGCGGCCCTCGGCCTGCTCCAAAACGCCTTCCGGGGTCAGGCGGAACAGACTGAAGGTACTGCCGTGGGGCGTGCGCAGGGCCAAATCCCAGGACTTCACGTCCCAGTTGAGCTTGATGTGCTTGCCCAGGGTGCGCGCCACAGACAAAAGGCCGCCCTCGGCGGTTAAGAGGTCCATGCTGAGGAAGCAGTAGCCCTGCATGACCTTCACGGAATGGCGGTAGTAGGCCCGGTTCTGGTCGCCCTCGCCGATGCCGAGGGACTCCAGCATGGAGCGGAACTTCTCCAGGCACTCGCTGCGCAGGCCGTCCACCTCGCGCTCGCTCATGCCCAGCACCCCGCGCAGGAGCACCTCGAACTGCACCACGCTGAACGGACCCGACGCGTGGCCCAGCTCCATCTCCGACCACTGGGTGGCCAGGATCACGGCCTGGGTCAGCGGACTCTGCTCGGACAGAGTCTCCATGGCGTGGTGGGCGCGGATGCTCTCGCACATGTCCGCCGGAATGCCCCAGCGGGTCAGCAGCATCTGCGACAGGGCACCGTGGTTCATGCCCCAGCGCTCCTCCTCGGACTCCAGCTGGCCCTTGTCCAGCACGGTGATGCGGTCGCGCTGGTCCGGATCGGCCAGAAGCTCCTTGGCCGCGCAGCGCAAAAAGAGCAGGCTGACGTCCTTCAAGAGCGCGCAGAGGTAGGCCTGATCGGCCTGGCGCGGGCAAAGCCGGGCGGCCAGAAGCTCGGCGGCGATGGCCGACCAGACGATGAGCCGCCAGTCGGGAAAGAAATCGTATTCGCAGTCCGGGAAACCGTGCTCCAGATCCTTCTGCAGGCTCATGGCCACGGCCACCTTGAGCAGCTCGCGGCTGCCCAGCACCGAGACCGCGCGGTGCAGGTCCGTGACCTTCTGGGGCAGGCCGTAGAAGGCGGAGTTGACGAGATTGAGGACGGTTGTGGCCAGGGCCGGGTCCAGGCGGATGGTCTCGGCCATGACCGCGAAGTCCGGCTCGGGCTTGACGGCCTCCTGCATGAGCCGCAACATCACCGGGGAGAGTGATATTTTCTGGAGCAGATGCGGCGAGTTGAGCAGCAGATTATCGGCCATCGGCCCCCCGGTCACTTGCGCCTGGTCAGGACGTACTCCGCAGCCTGGGCCAGGACCTCACGCTCCGGGGAGACAGGCAATGTCTCCAGCTCTTTCACGGCGGCTTTGATGTAGTCGGCAGCGGCCTCGCGGGTCTTCTCGGCCAGACCCTTTTCCCGCACATCTCGCACTATGCCTTCGGCCTGCACGGCGGTCAACCGTTTTTCCCGGAGCGCGCCCAGCAACGCACCGGCCTCTGCCGGGGCCAGGCTTTCCAGGTGCAGGATCAGCGGCAGGGTCATCTTGCCCTCGCGCAGGTCGCCCCCGGCTGGCTTGCCCATCTCGTCCTCGCTCACGGTGTAGTCCAGCGCATCGTCCACCAGTTGGAAGGCGATGCCCAGGTTCAGGCCGAATTCTCCGGCCAGGTCCTCCAGGGCGCGGTCGCGGCTGGTCAGGGCCGCGCCGCAGCGGCAGGCCGTCTCGATGAGCCGCGCGGTCTTGCCGATGATGATGTCCATGTAGGCGCCGCGGTCGGCGGTGGGGTTCTGGGTATGGGCCAGCTCGCGGATCTCGCCGTCCGCCGTGGCCATGATGCCCCGGGCCAAAAGCGCGTTCAGGCGCGGGATGTCGTAGTCCGCGCCGAGCTTGTTGGCCAGGGCCAGGAGCACGTCGCCGGCCAGGATGACCTCGGTGGTGCCGAAGCGCACGTGGGCCGAGGTCTTGCCCCGGCGCACCAGAGCCTGGTCCAGCACGTCGTCGTGCAACAGCGTGGCCGTGTGCAGCATCTCCAGGGCGCAGGCGATGGGCGAGATGTCGTCAGCCTGATGCCCCAGGGCGCGGGCAAAGAGGATGGTCAGCATGGGCCGGATGCGCTTGCCGCCGGAGAGCAGCACGTGGCGGGCCACGTCGCGCACCAGGCCGTCGAGCTTGTCGGCCTCGGCGGCCAGAAAGGCGTCGATGCCGGGGATTTCCCGCATGAAATAGGCCCGTAGTTCGTTCATCGCTTTCGTCCGCTCGCCCGTTGAGGTGTCAGGTCAATTTCCAGGACTGGTCAATCTCCAGGACTGGCTCCAGGACTGGTCAATCTCCAGGACTGGCTCCAGGACTGGTCAATCTCCAGGACTGGCTCCAGGACTGGACAAAGGGCTGGCCCCGCAACCGGGGTCGGCAAAAAGTCGCTGCGTGGCCCGGCCCAGGGCCTCCAGGGCGCCGGGCAGGTCCCAGGCTGCGGGCGGCCGCGCGCCCACGGCGTTGCTCACCGTGCGCAGTTCCACAAAAGGCACGCCGGCCACGGCGCAGCCATAGGCCAGGGCAAAGCCCTCCATGTTCTCCAGGCCCGCCTGATGGCGCGCTCTGAGCAGCCCGGCGCGCTCCGGGTCCGCCGTGACGCCGCTCACGGTCAGGCTCTTGGCCGTGTCCCAGGGGCCGAGGCAGAGCCCCAGCCGGGCCAGGGCGGCTTCGGTCTCCCAGGCCACGCTGTCCCACAGAGCCGTCCCCCCGTTCGGGCCAGGGGCCTGGCCCAGGGCAAAGCCCAGGGCCGTGGCGTCGGCCGAGCACCAGCCCGTGGCCAGCAGGCCGTATTCCGGCCAGACCTCGCGGTCCACCAGCCTGACTGCGCCCAGGGGATGGGCGCAGAGATCGAAGCTCCCGGCCACGCCCAGGCAGAGCACGCCCTCAATGCCATTGGCGTGACCGCGCGTGAGCGCCGCGCCCAGGGCCAGGCTGGCGTTGATGACGCCAAGGCCCGAGACGCAGGCCAGCACCTCGCGGCCATGGGCCGACAGCGGGACCACGGCCCCCTGCTGCTGGCCCTGCAACCGGTCGGCATGGACGACGCCCAGGGCGGCGGAAAGCTCCCGCGCTGTGGCGGCGATGACAAGCAGCGGCACGGCGGGCCTACAAGCGCCAGAGGCGGAAGCCGGCGGCTCCGGCCTCGGCCTGGGTGAAGCGGCCCTTGACGTCCAGGAGCAGCGGAGCCGCCTGGTCGCGGTACCAGCCGCGCAGTTCGGACAGATCCAGGCCCTGGTACTGGGCGTGGGGCACGGCCAGGATCAAGGCGTCCAGGCCGCGCAGTTCGGCCAGCGCGCAGAGCTCGATGCCGTACTCGTGGCGCGCCTCGTCCCCGTCGGCCATGGGATCATGCACCAGCACCGAGATGCCGTAGTCGGCCAGCTCGGCCACCACGTCGATGACCCGGGTGTTGCGCAGGTCCGGCACGTTCTCCTTGAAGGTGAAGCCCAAAATGCCCACGCGCGCGCCCTTGACCAGCACCCCGCCAGCGATGAGGCCCTTGATGCAGGCCTGGGCGATGAACCGGCCCATGCCGTCGTTGATGGCGCGGCCGGCCAGGATGACCCGGGGCGCGAAGCCCAGGGCCTGGGCCTTGAAGGTCAGGTAGTAGGGGTCCACGCCGATGCAGTGGCCACCCACCAGGCCGGGCCGGAAGGGCAGGAAGTTCCACTTGCTGCCCGCAGCCTCAAGCACCTCGACGGTGTCGATGCCCATGCGGTCGAAGATCATGGCCAGCTCGTTCATGAGCGCGATGTTCAGGTCGCGCTGGGTGTTCTCGATGACCTTGGCGGCCTCGGCCACCTTGATGCTCGAGGCCCGGTAGATGCCCGCGGTGACGACGCTGCCGTAGATCCCGGCCAGGAGGTCGGCGGTGGCCTGGTTCTGCCCGGCCACGACCTTGACGATGGTCTCCAGGGTGTGGGCCTTGTCGCCGGGGTTGATGCGCTCGGGCGAGTAGCCCACGAAGAAATCGCGCCCGCAGGTGAGGCCGGATTGCTGCTCCAGGAGCGGCACGCAGACCTCCTCGGTGAGGCCGGGGTACACGGTGGATTCAAAGACCACCACCGCCCCTTGCGCGAGGTTCGCGCCCACGGTGCGGCAGGCGCCGATGACCGGGGTCAGGTCCGGGGCGCGGTGCAGGTCGATGGGCGTGGGCACGGCCACGATGACCACGGCGGCCTCTTTCAGCCGCGCGGGATCGCAGGTGTAGGCAACCGTCGCGGCGGAGAGCCCATCCGCGCTCACCTCGCCGGTGCGGTCGCGCCCGCTGGCGAGCTCGTCGACGCGCTTTTGCGAGATGTCAAAGCCGATGACGGAAAAATGCCGGGCCAGGGCAACGGCCAGGGGCAGGCCCACGTAACCCAGTCCGACCACAGCTATTTTAGCCTGCCGGGCCTTCAAGTCTTCCAGTGTTGTCATCCATTCCTCAAGGGTTTATCGCCGGTCCGCCAGCCCCGCCAGTGGACAACCCGCGCCTGCGCGGATACAAGGGGCCGCATGGAACTCGACTGGCAACTCATCTTTATCGCCCTGGGCCTGGCCTTCCTCCTGGAGGGGCTGCCCTACTTCATCCTGGCCGAGCGCATGCCGGCCATCCTGCTGACCCTGGCCAGCCGCCCGCCGCGCGCCCTGCGCATCCTGGGCCTGACGTCCATGATCCTGGGCGTCCTGCTGGTGGCCCTGGGACGGTCCTTGTAGCAAGGGTCTTCGCTGCAACAGGACCTCCGCAAAAACCTCTCTAGACCACTTCCGGGCCCGGTTGCGGAGGCGCTTGCGAGGGCGCTTGCGCCTCTACTCCGTCCGCCTTTTCCGCCACATGCAGGTACACGATGCCGGAGAGCATGGCAACGTGAAACACGCGGGCGTACCCGGCGTCCATGAGCTCGCGCGCCAGCTGCCGCTCGTCCGGGAACTCACGGATGGTCTCAGCCAGGTAGCGGTAGGCCGCGCGGTCGCCGGAGATCAGCTTGCCCAGCCCCGGCAGCACCGAGTCCAGGTAGAAGTTGTACAGCCCGCCCCAGACCTTGCGCCTGCCGGTGCCGAACTCCAGGATGCAGAAGCGCCCGCCGGGCTTGAGCACGCGGAGCACCTCGCGGTGCGCGCTCAGGCGCGGGCGGATGTTGCGGATGCCAAAGGCGATGGTGGCGGCGCTGACGCTCTCGTCGGGCAGGGGCAGTTTGCGGCCGTCGCCCTGCACGGGCATGATGCGCCCCGCAAGGCCGCCCGCGAGCTTCTTCTGGCCGCGCTCCAGCATGGGCAGGGCGAA
>MGTN01000042.1:11403-12053 GCA_001799475.1 Desulfovibrionales bacterium GWA2_65_9
ATTGGCGGGTGAGTGCCACGGACACGTCGAGGGTGCCTGCGGCCAGGTCCAGCACCAGGGAGCCGGGCTCGGGCCGGGCCGCGCGCGCCAGCCTCCAGCGCCAGTAGATGTCCAGGCCGAGGCTCAGGGTGTGGTTGAGAAAGTCGTACCAGCCGGCGATGCGGCCGAACATGGCCGCCACCTGGCGTCCGTGCAGCTGGTCGCGCTGGTCCTGCTGGTCCTGACTCGGAGCTGGGGCACGCTGCATGGGCTACTCGGCCTTGTCCTTCTTCTTGTGCGCCTTGGCCGGGTCGCAGACCATGCCGCCGCCCACGGTGGAGAGGATCTCGGTGTAGATCTCGGCGAAATGCTCGGCGAAGTTGGCCGGGGAGATGCGGCCCACCTCGATGAACTTGACCACGATCTCTTTGGCCACCTGCAGGGCCTGCTTTTCCAGAGAATCCATGCCTACTCTCACTTTCCGGGCACACCGGCCCGGCTGGGTGACCTGAAAAACCCGCCCGGTGGGAAATGGCCGTGACCGCACCACGCGGGGACCCCGGGCGGGAAAAAGGAAGAAACCGGTGAGGCCCCTCCCCCTTTGTTTCGCGGCACCCTAGCATGCGCGCCCCGGCCTCGTCGAGTCCGGCGCGGGACGGAAATCGCCGTCG
>MGTN01000042.1:12152-13272 GCA_001799475.1 Desulfovibrionales bacterium GWA2_65_9
AGGCCGCCAAGCCCCTGCCAGGGCAGCCGGCGCGCCACGCAACAGGGCCGCCTCCCTGGGGAAGCGGCCCTGTGCAATCAATGCGGTGAAGCGTGCTCTTCGTCGCGCCCCTTACTCGTCGTGCATGGACGCTGCCAGGGCGGCGATCTCCTCGCGGATGACCCGCGCGGCCTCGCGCGGCACGGCGCGTTCGATCTCGGTGCGCACGTCGCGGTCGAGCTGGATCTGGCGGTCTTCCACCAGGGCCAGGCGCTCCTTGAGTTCGGTAGAGGACTTGTCGCTGTCCTGGGCGCGCTGGCGCAGGGTCTCCTCCAGCTGGGAGCGCAGGTCGGACAGCTCCCGGCGCAGGGAATGGGCCTCGTCATGGGAGGACTGCAAACGCTGCTCCATGGCGGCCAGGGCCTGGTCCTTCTCGGCCAGCTGGCCTTCCAGGCGCACCACGGCGACGCTGCCGCCCATGACCTGGGTGGCCAGGGCCGCGAGCTTCTCCTGCAACTCCTGCAGGGCTGCGACCGGAACAGAGGCGGCCCCAGATGTAACCGGGGGCGCGGCAAGGGGAGCGACGGCGGCAACGGCGCCAAGGGCCGCTGCGCCAATGGCCACGTCCCCAAGGGAGATGCCGTCCAGCAGGCCTCCCCGGGGCTCAGGCGCGGGGGCAACCCCAAGGGCGTCCGGGCCATCGTCGATCTGGTCCAGCAAATCAGCTGCGGCCAGGGACTTTTCGACAGCGGGCTCTTCAGCCGGGGCCTCCAGGCCCTCCATCATGCCGCCCTCCATCAGGCCGCTGATGTCGAGGTCGCCGGTGTCGAGGAGCTGGCTCGCATCCTTGGCCGGGGCGGCGTCCAGGTCGCCAAGGGCGTCCAGGCTGTCGAGGCCGAAAGGCGCCAGGGAAAGATTGAGGTCTCCGCCCATGTCCACGTCCGCCAGGGCCGAAGGCTCCGGATCGGAAATATCGGGCAGGGTCATGTCCAGGTCCGGCAGTTCCGCCACGGGAGCGGGCTCAGGCTCGGGCTCGGCCAGGAGCTCGGCGGCTGGCAGCTCCTCCACGAGGTCGCCCAGGGACAATTCGAGCAGCTCTTCGGCTGGCTCGGCCAGGGGCTCGGCCTCGCGGGCGGGCGCT
>MGTN01000042.1:13296-16094 GCA_001799475.1 Desulfovibrionales bacterium GWA2_65_9
TCGTCGGGCGGGATGATGTCCAACTCGCCGCCAGCGGCGAACGCACCGAGGTCGAGCACGTCGTCCTCTGCGCCTACGTCTGCGCCGACAGGCTCCGCAGGCGCAGGGGCGGCAAAGGCGGCGAGGTCGAGCAGGTCGTCGTCCTGGGCTGCGGGAGCCGGGGTGGCGCTGAAGTCGCCAAGGTCCAGGACATCGTCGTCCTGGGCAGGGGCTGACGCGGGTCCGGGCACCAGATCATCGAGCGAGAGGATGTCCTCTCCGGCAGAACCGCTGGGGACAGGGGACTTGATCACGGGTTCGGTCAGGTCCTCGGCAAAGAGGGCCTCCAGCTCCTTTTCGAAATCACTCTCAGGGGTCGCTGCCTTGGGCTTTTTGGGCGCCATGTCAAGTCCCGCCAGATCGAGGATATCGTCATCAGGAGAGGGGGGAGTCGGCGTCATAGTCTCCTCCTCCACAGAGAAACGTTAAAAAAGGGGGCCGCTTGCGCAGCCCCCGGGTGAACCGGATCGTGTCTAGCCCTTCACGTGGCACTTGGGACAGGCGGAGGGGGCGTTGGGGCTCTTGTCCTTCACTGCCTTGTGGCAGCCCAGACAGCTCTTGGCGTTGGCGCCATGGAAAGCGGCGTAGTAAGATTCCTTGCCGGTCTTGGCGGCGTAATCGGCGTGGCAGCCCTTGCTGTCGCACTTGGCGAACTCGGAAGCGCCAACCTTCTTGTGGTGGCAGTCCGCGCACTTGGCAGACTTGTGCGTGCCGTGGTTGAACTTCACCACAGGCTGCTTGGCGCCAGCGGGGGCCTTCATGGCCAGGCCTTCGGCCGGGGCCTTCGGGGCAGCAGCATACAGGGGCAGCGCCAGGGCCAGAGCCAGGGCGGCAACCATCATGGTCATAAAGAGAGAACGTTTCATGCTCCTCAATCCTCCTTTCACGTACGTGAACACTCCATTATCCTCTGCCTATTAATGCGGTCCCCTCACTGCCGAGGGTCCTTTCCGAGACGAACAAATGCCAGATACCCCCAAACGGCGCTTCCTGGCAAGGGAGGCGGCACACTTTTCCAGGATTTTTTTCACGAGCCGACAGGGGTTTCCTCCCCCAAAAGTCCATACTTCCCGGCATACCCGCGCGGCGTGAGCATGCGCGGCCCCGAGGCTGCGGCAACGAGCCTGGTTGCGCTGTTGCCCACCACCAGGATGCTCTGCATGTCCACCGCATCCACGTCCAGGACCTCCAGGCTGGCCACGATGACCTCCTGGCCCGGCCTGTAGGCGCGCTTGACCAATCCCACCGGGGTCGTCCCCGGCCGGTGCGCGGCAATGGCCGCAAGGGCCGTGGGCAGTTGGTCCTTGCGCCGGACGGAACGCGGGTTGTAGAGCACGATGACGAAATCGGCCCCGGCCGCCGCCGTGACGCGCCGCAGGATGACCTCCCAGGGCGTAAGCAGGTCGCTTAGGCTGACCACGGCGAAGTCGTGCATGAGCGGAGCGCCCAGAAGCGCCGCCGCCGCGCACAGGGCCGGGATGCCCGGCACCACCTCGACGTCGAGGGTCTGCGCCAGGGCGCGCGTCTCCACCAGCTCCAGCACCAGGCCGGCCATGGCGTACACGCCCGCGTCGCCGCTACTCACCACCACCGTCTCGACCCCGGAACACGCCAGGTCGATGGCCGCATTGCAGCGCTCCACCTCGCCGGTCATGCCCGTGGACAGGACCTGGCGTCCGGCCAGGACCGAAGGCTCCACGAGCTCGATATAGCCCTTGTAGCCCACGATGGCCTGCGCACGCAGAAGCGCGGCCCTGGCCAGGGGAGGCAGAAGGGCCGCGTCGCCCGGCCCGAGCCCTACCACAGTGATGCGTCCGTTCAACTCATGCTCCCTTGCGCGCTTGGCACGCCACCGCGCAGGTGACGCGTCCGGTTTTGGACTTGGGCGAGATCAGCTCCCCGCCGCCGGAGAGCAGCAGGGCCGCAGCCTCGCTTACGCTGCCGGTGCCGGTCCGGCGTCTCACCGTCTCGGACTGCCCTGCGGCCTCAACCGTTGCCAGGGCCTCCAGTTCATAGAATACAACTTCCGGACCAAGGGCCGCAGCTGCGGCGCAAAGCCCCGGATCATCACGTTTAATGCTCGCCGTGCCGACCAGGCCCACGCTCTGCGGACTTAAGGCCTGCTGCGCAAACACGGTCGCAATGTGCGCAAAGATTTCACCGGCCGGCACATTCTTGCGGCTGCCCAGGCCCAGGCACAGGCAGCGCGGATAGACCCGGAAGGTGGCCGAGAACAGCCCGCCGGTCTTCCAGTGGCACCAGACCCCGGGCGCAGCAGCGTCCCAGTCCGCAGGCGCGGTGGCGACCAGCAGCCCGCCGCAGTCCTCCCCATCAAAAAGCCGCCCCTCGGGATCATAAACCTGCACCGGGCGGCCTTCGAGCAGGGCCGCGCTCACGGCCTTGGCCGCAGGCAGATTCTCCAGGACCATGCCGCGCGCGCGCGCCAGCTCGTCCACGGCGGGCACATCGGCCACGTCCGTGCCGGTGGTGATGACCGCCGTGGCCCCGGTGAGCTCCGCCAGCTGGCGCGCCAGGTCGTTGGCCCCGCCGATGTGGCCGGACACGAGGCTGATGGCGAAGCGCGCCCCCTGGTCCAGCACGACCACGGCCGGATCCACGGCCTTGCCGCGCAGATGCGGCGCGATGGCGCGCACGGCGATGCCCGCCGCGCCGATGAACACATGGCGCGGATAGCGCGAAAACGTCTCGGCCAGGGTGTCGGAAATGCTCGCAAAGGCCGTCTCGCCATCGCCAGCCAG
>MGTN01000043.1:0-6795 GCA_001799475.1 Desulfovibrionales bacterium GWA2_65_9
TCGTTGTCCGCGCCGCCGCTCAGGTTGTCCACGCCAGCCCCGGCAATGAGGCTGTCCGCACCGGCGTCGCCGCTCAGGATGTCGTTGTCCGCGCCGCCGGAGAGCGTGTCGTCGCCTGTGCCGCCGGTGAGCGTGTCATTGTCCGCGCCGCCGGTGACGTAGAAAACGCCGCCCGCCAGGTCGCCGGAGCCGCTGAAGGTCAAGGTGTTCCCGGCCGTGAGCGCAGTTCCGTTGATGGTGATGTGGCCGCCGATGTCGGTCCAGTCGCCTGCGGTATACGTGGCCGGGAAGGTGATGGAGGTTGTGGTGTTGCCCAGGACCACTGTCTCCACACCGAGCACGGTGTTCAGGTCACCCGTGCCGTTGCCATTATCCGTGAAGGTGAGGGTGTCCGTGCCCGCGCCGCCCCGGATGGTGTCCAGGCCGTCGGCATTGTTCAGGGTATTCCCCATGTTGATGGTGTCGTTTCCGGCCTCGCCGTTGATGAAGGCGATGCTGGCCACTGTCTCCTCGAAGGTGTCATTGCCGTCGCCGCCAGTGAGGCTGTCCGCGCCGCCCGCGCCCACCAGGGTGTCGTTGCCCGCGCCTCCAGAGAGGGTGTCTGCGCCGAGCCCGCCCAGCAGGCTGTCATTGCCCGAGCCGCCGGAGATGTTGACCGGCGCGCCACCGCCTGCAAGGGTGTCGCTGCCTGCACCGCCGAGAATGATGAACGAGCCACCCGCAGTGTCGCCGGAGCCGTTGAAGTCCAGGGTGTGGTCAGCGGTGAGGGCTGTTGCGTTGATGGTCATCACGCCGCCGATGTCGGCCCAGTCCGCTACGGTGTAAGTGCTCGGAAATATTATGCTGGTGGTGGCGTCGCCCAGAGTCACGGTTTCAACACCGCGAACAATGTCCAGTGCGTGGGTGTCGCCGTTCGTGGTGAAGGTCAGGGTGTCGTCGCCCAGTCCGCCGTCGATGGTGTCAGCCAAGGTGAGGGTCGAGCCCATGACGATGGTATCGTTTCCGGCCCCGCCGCTTACGCTGGCAACGTTGGCCACGGTCTGATCAATGCGGTCGGCCCCATCGCCGCCGAGGAGGGTGTTGTTGCCCACGCCGCCGATGAGAGTGTCCTCACCGCCCAGGCCGGAGAGCACATCCGCGCCTGCGCCGCCGTCGATGCTGTCGTTCCCGGCCCCACCGGTGATGGTGTCCGCGTCGGCTCCGCCGGAGATGATGAACTGCCCGCTTGCGGAGCCAGCGGAACCGTCGAAAGTCAGGGTGTGCCCAAGGGCAAGTTCTGTGGCGTCGATGGCGAGCGTGCCGCCGATGTCGGCCCAGTCGGTAACCGTGTAGGTGGACGGAAAACGGATGGAGGTGGTGGCGTCGCCAAGGATGATGGTCTCCACTTGCCTGACAGCGTCGAGGTCGTTGGTTCCGGCACCGTTGTCCGTGAAGTAGAGCTTGTCTGAACCATCGCCGCCCTTGATGGTGTCCACGCCGTCGATTTCGTTGATTGTCTCGCCGCCGTCAATGCTGTCGTCACCCTCGCCGCCATTGATGTAGACCACCCCGCTGACGGACTCCTCAATGTAGTCGTTGCCGCCCGTGTCTTCGATGTAGTCGTTGCCGCCCAGGCCGTAGAGCAGATCATTGCCCTCGCCGCCGCGGATGTAATTGCCGCCATCTGTGCCGTAGATGATGTCGCCATGGTCGCTGCAGAGGACATTGACAATGGCGGAACTGACGGTGCTGACCTTTAACGGGTCCATGTCAATATAGTGGTTGACGCTGGTCTCGTAGAATCCTGGGTCGGCGGAGAGGTCCGCATACATGGATTCGTGGTAGCCCGTGAGGTCCAAGGTCGTGTTGATGACGGCCTGGACCTGCTCGTTGTTGGTGCTCTGCTCAAAGCTGAAGATATCCAGCGACAGGGACGAGAGCGTGACCTTGATCGAGGTACCTTCGCCGAAGATCAGGCTCGACAGGGTCTGGGAATGCTCTGCGAGGTAGGCGTTGGCTCCCAACGAAAGCGTGGCAAAAACGATCTTGCCCCCGGTATCAAGCGAGGCCCTGGCCACGTCCGCCAGGATCTGGGCCTGGTGGGAGGCAAAGGCATCCGCCTCGGCCTTGGTCGCTGCCGTCGCCGCAGCCTTGGCCTCAAGGGCGGCCTTGGCCGCCGCCTCTGCCGCGACCTTGACCCGAGGGTCAAGGTTGGCCAGGGCGACGGTGTCGTTCTTGGCCACGGCCTCTGCCGCAGCCTTGACCAGGACATCGACTGCGGCCTTGGCTGCCGCTGCCGCCTCGGCCTTGGCCTGTGCTTCCGCAGATGCTCTGGCCGCGTTGGCGCTGGCGGCCTGAGCGCTGTGCCCCTGGGTGCTGCCAGAGGTGCTCGAGCCGGAGGTCTGCGTGGTCGTGAGCGTGTCCGTTGGCGCGCCAGCCTGTATACCGGTTGGTGTAAGCGCTTGGAAATACTTATATTCCTGCGGCGTCATGACCAGGATCGGGCCTGCGCCAAACTTGTTAATATCGACCTTTACGCCGGACTGGGAGAGCACCTGGAACGCGCCACCACCCAAGGGCTGCACAATGACGGGCTTGCCGTCGAAAACCATGACCAGATGGCTTTCCCGCTCGTCGCCCTGGCCCACGGGCGGGATGGTGTGCGCAGTCTCGGTGCCGCGGATGCCGATGGTGGCCAGGGGGCTCTGGACCTTGAAGCTCTCCGGGTTGTGCTTGACAATTTCGCCGGTGACCGTGCGGAAGGTGCCCTGGGCCAGCTTGAACAGGGCCTGGCCCGAGCCCTTGGACGCGTCGTAGACGTATTGGTCCAGGCTCACCTTGGAGCCTTCACCCACGTTGAGGACAGTCTTGTCGAGGAACTGGATGGAGCCGGCCGAGGCTTTGGCCGTAGTAATGATGTCACCCTTGTACACTGGGCTTCCGGAAGAGAGCTTACGCGCGCCCTCTTCTCCCAAGGCCGCCATCTGGCCCTGGACGGTTCTTGCGGTGCCGATTTCCTGTGCCATGGCACATCACCCCACCGGGAAGGAGCAGGTGAACAAGTGCATGGCGAGGTAGGGGCGAGAAGCCGCCAGGGCATTCTGACGGATGCACTTCAGTATTTATAATGTTATACATCCAGGCACCCGCAGTCAAGGGCTATTTCCATAAAGATGTAATCCGTCATATCTGGTTGATTTCAAGCCTCATAAACAGAGGCTCTCCCCAAGCACCGCCCGCGAGGGGCGGCCTGGACCACCGGCTCCCGGTCAGCCCCGCGCAGGATACCCACCATCTTCTCCTCGGGAAATCTCCCCTTCCTCATGGCTCCCCCCTTCTTCGCTGAGGGCCACTCTCTCAAGTTTCAACTGATCCGAAAAGGGACAGGCAGGTCACCGGCCTGACGCCAAACACATACCGGCCATGCCGATGTCATACATCTTTCGTGACGGGGCCGTTTTGCTCAAATGGCCTCGAGCACCTGGAAATCATCCGAGAGGCATCAAACGTCCCCACTGAGAATGGATTTCAACTGCAATCCTAAAGAGTTCTTGATCTACGCAAGGTGTCCTGTATGTAGGATTTCGAATGTCGGCCACCTTGGCCTGTCATTACTCACACCAGGATGCATGACCGCCCCTCATGATGACGGAACGCAGCGGCGGCGAGATAGACTACTGCCCCCAGTGCCGGGGCGTCTGGCTCGACCGGGGCGAGCTCGACAAGATCATCGAAAGGGCGACACCCACAGCCGCTCCGCAGCCTGTTGCCCAGCAGGTCTACGCGCCTCAGCAGCAGCCCGTGTACCAGCAGCCCCCTGTCCACCCCCATTTCGGCGGGCACGGAGAGCACCACAGCGGAAAACATGGCTATGGTCATCAGAAGAAAAAGTCTCTACTCGGAGAGTTATTCGACTTCTAACGCATTGATCAGCAGGGCGGCGCAAGCTCTGCCGGGGCCGCTCTCGCCTCAAACCCGCAAAGACCCCAGGAGGGGCAGGCAGCCCATGACGCCCGACCAATTTAATCCAGCAAGCGCCACCGGCCTGAGCGAGGCCGAGGCCGCCCGCCGCCAGCAGACCGAGGGCTTCAACGAGCTGCCCCAAAGCGCCAACCGCGGCGTGCTGGCCATCGCGCTCGAGGTCATGCGCGAGCCCATGTTCCTGCTGCTGGTGGCCTGCGGCAGCCTGTACCTGTTCATGGGC
Source organism: Desulfovibrionales bacterium GWA2_65_9 (assembly GCA_001799475.1). GTDB lineage: Bacteria > Desulfobacterota > Desulfovibrionia > Desulfovibrionales > Desulfovibrionaceae > Humidesulfovibrio. Next base: position 4,184 of record MGTN01000043.1, read on the forward strand.
GAGCTGACGGACGCGCTCATGCTCCTGGGCTTCGTCTTCGTGGTCATGGGCATCACCATCGTCCAGGAGCGCCGCACGGAGCGTGCCCTGGACGCCCTGCGCGACCTCTCCAGCCCCCGCGCCCTGGTCGTGCGCGACGGCCGGCAGCGGCGCATCGCCGGGCGCGAGGTGGTCCGGGGCGATCTGCTTCTGCTCTCCGAAGGCGACCGTGTCCCGGCGGACGCCATCCTGCGCCAGGCGCTCAACCTCTACGCCGACGAATCCCTGCTCACGGGCGAGTCGGCGCCGGTGCGCAAGGCCAGCTCCCAGACGGCCCTTAAAACCGGCCAGCCCGGCGGCGACGACCTGCCCGACGTCTTTTCGGGCTCGCTCATCACCAGGGGCCAGGGCCTGGCCGAGGTGGCGGCCACGGGCGCACAGACGGAACTCGGCAAGATCGGCAAGGCGCTGTCGTCCATCGAGCCGGAGAAGACGCCGCTTCAGGGCGAGACGGGACGCATGGTCAAGCAGCTGGCGGGCATCGGGCTTGGACTGTGCGCCGTGGTCATCGTGGCCTACGGCGTCACGCGCGGCAACACGCCGCAGAGCTGGGGCCAGGCCGTGCTTGCGGGCATCGCCATGGCCATGTCCGTGCTCCCGGAGGAGTTCCCGGTCATCATGACCATCTTTCTGGCCCTGGGCGCCTGGCGCATCTCGCGCAGCAATGTGCTCACGCGGCGCATGCCCGCCATCGAGACCCTGGGCGCAGCCACGGTGCTCTGCACGGACAAGACCGGCACTCTCACCCTCAACCAGATGACCGTCCGCCAGATGCATGCGGACGGCCAGATCTTCAACGCCAGCGAAGGCGCAACCCTGCCGGAGGCCTTCCACGCGCTGCTCGAATACGGCGTGCTGGCCAGCAAGAAGGAGGTCTTCGACCCCATGGAGCGGGCCTTGCGGCAACTGGGCAGCGAGCATCTCGGCCAGACGGAGCATTGGCACGAGCAGTGGGAGATGGTGCGCGACTACCCGCTCTCGCCCAACCTGCTGGCCCTGTCCCATGTCTGGCGCACGACAGAGGTGGACGCCCTGGTCGTGGCCACCAAGGGCGCGCCCGAGGCCATCGCCGAGCTGTGCCACATGGACGCCGGGCAGGCGGCGGCCCTGGCCGCACAGGTGGAGCGCATGGCCGGGCAAGGGCTGCGCGTGCTGGGCATTGCCCGGGCCACATGGCCCCAGGACCAACAACGCCAGGGACATCTGGCCCAGGACACCCTGCCCGGCGAACAGCACGACTTCTCCTTCGAGTTCCTTGGGCTCGTGGGCCTGGAAGACCCCATCCGGCCAGCCGTGCCTGGGACGGTCCAGGAGTGCTACAGCGCAGGCATCCGGGTCATCATGATCACCGGCGACCACCCGGACACGGCCCGGAGCATCGCCCGGCAGATCGGGTTGCGCGCGCCGGAGGCAGTGATCACCGGGCCGGAGCTGGACGCCATGGACGACGAAGAGCTCACGCGGCGCATCCCGGACGTCGATGTGTTCGCCCGCGTGGTGCCGGAGCAGAAGCTGCGCCTGGTGAACGCGCTCAAGGCCAACGGCGGGATCGTGGCCATGACCGGCGACGGCGTGAACGACGCCCCGGCGCTCAAGGCCGCGCACATCGGCATCGCCATGGGCGGGCGCGGCACGGACGTGGCCCGCGAGGCCTCGGCCCTGATCCTGCTGGACGACGACTTCTCCTCCATCGTGCAGGCCATCCGCCTGGGGCGGCGCATCTACGACAACATCCGCAAGGCTGTGGGCTACACCCTGGCCATCCACGTGCCCATCGCCGGGATGTCCATGATCCCGGTCTTCTTCACAGACTGGCCGCTGTTGCTGCTGCCGGTGCACATCGTGTTTCTGGAACTCATCATCGACCCGGCCTGTTCGCTCATCTTCGAGGCCGAGGGCGCGGAAAGGAACATCATGCTGCGCCCCCCGCGCAAAGCCAACGAGCGGCTCTTCAACGCGCGGGTGCTGGGACTCAGCGTGCTGCAAGGCGGCTGCGCCCTGGCCGCGCTGCTCTTCATGTTCTGGATGGCGGGCCAGCTTGGCCAACCCCAGGCGGACTCCCGGCGCTCCTTTGTCTTCGCCACGCTGGTGGCCGCAAACCTGGCGCTGATCCTGACCAACCGCTCCTGGGTGCGCACCATGGCCGCCATGTTCAGGGAGCCCAACGCCGTGCTCTGGTGGATCATCGGCGGCGCTGGCGTGATGCTGGCCCTGGTGCTGAGCGTCCCGGCGCTGCGCGACCTGTTCCACCTGGCCGCGCTGCGGCCTGCGGACCTCGGCCTCTGCGTGCTGGCGGGCGTTGCCAGCGTCAGCTGGTTTGAGCTGTACAAGCTTTTGCGCCGGAAGCGTCGACAAACCTGACAAGAGGCCTGACGGCGGTTGCCGCCACGACAAGAACCGCGCCCTGCCCCCCCTTTTCATCCGCCCCGCCCTGCCGTAAAGCCTGGGTATGGACCACGACCGCTACATCGCGCACATCGACATGGACGCGTTCTTCGCCTCCGTGGAACAGCTGGACCACCCGGAGTGGCGCGGGCGGCCCCTGGCCGTGGGCGACGGCCCGCGCTCGGTGG
>MGTN01000043.1:6816-15300 GCA_001799475.1 Desulfovibrionales bacterium GWA2_65_9
TTCTCGCCCCTGGTGGAGCAGGCCAGCGTGGACGAGGCCTATCTCGACGCCACGGGCCTCGCGCGCCTGTTCGGCCCGCCGGAGGAACTGGCGGCCACCATCCGCGCCGAGGTCTTCCGGGAGACGGAGCTGACCTGCTCGGTGGGCGTCGCGCCCATGCGCTTTCTGGCCAAGATCGCCTCGGACTACAACAAGCCCAATGGCCAGACCATCATCCGAAGCGCTGAGGTGCGGGCGTTCCTGGACCAGCTGCCGGTGCAGAAGATCCCGGGCGTGGGCGGCCGCACCCTGGAGATCTTGAACGGCCTGGGCGTGCGCCTGGCGGGCGATGTGCTGAAACATCCGCAGGAGTTCTGGCGCCAGCAGCTCGGCGAACGCGGCCTGTGGCTCTTTGAGCTGGCCCAGGGCGTTGATGACCGGCCCGTCACGCCCTTTACCCCGCCCAAGTCGTCCAGCGCCGAGAACACCTTTGCGCATGACACCCGCGACCCGGCCGTGCTGCGACGCTGGCTCCTGCTGCAGGCCGAGCGCGTGGGCGCAGACCTGCGCGCCCAGGGCGTGCGCGGCCGCACCGTGACCCTCAAGGCCACCTTCGCCGATTTCCGCAAGCTCACGCGCTCGCGCACGCTGAGTGAGCCGGTGAACGACACCCGTAGCATCTTCGAGACGGCCCTGGCCCTGCTTGGGGAGCTGGGCCTGCGCCAGAACCTGCGGCTCATCGGCGTGGGCGTGTCGCAGTTCGGGGAGCGCCCCAGGCAGCTCTCCCTGCTTGAGCCGGACACGCCCGCCAGACCCAAGGCCGCGCTGGACCAAGCCCTGGACGCCGTGCGCGGGCGCTTCGGCAAGGGGGCCATCGTGCGCGGCGATCTGCTGGATTTCGACGAATAGGCGGGAATAGGCGGGCAGACGGCAAGAATCAGCCGCAGGCTGGGGCAGGATGTCCCGCCAAGCGCCCCGTCAGGTAATACAGGCCCGCTCGCGGCCGAAAATCAGAGCTTCAGCTTGTACTGGGCCAGCTTGTGCCGCAGGGTGCGCGGGCTGATGCCGAGCAGCTCCGCCGTGCGCTGCTTGCTGCCGCTGGCGGCCTTGTAGGCGCGCTGGATGGCCCGGATCTCGGCCTCGCGCACCACCATGTCCAGGTTCAGGCCCAGGGCGCTGTCGTCGCCCTGGGGGCACACAGTGTCCATGCCGATGCCCAGGCGCATCTCCAGCGGCAGGTCCTCGGGCTTGACCAGCCCCTCGCCCTTGTGCAGCAGCACGGCGCGCTCGATGAGGTTTTTCAGCTCGCGCACGTTGCCCGGCCAGGAGTGGCGCAGGAGCAGTGCCATGGTCTCCGGGGCCAGGGACAGGTTCGGGCGGTGGTACTGGCCGCCGAAGAGCCAGAGGAAGTACTCGGCCAGGGGCGCGATGTCCTCCGGGCGTTCGCGCAGGGAGGGCAGCGAGATGGGGATGACGTTCAGGCGGTAGAACAGGTCGGCGCGGAAGCGCCCGCCCCGGACCATCTCCGGCAGCAGGCGGTTGGTGGCGGCCACGATGCGCGCACGGAAGCCCTGGTCCTTTTCCCCACCCAGGCGCTTGAAGGTGCGCTCCTCCAGCACGCGCAGAAAATCAACCTGGTTGGACAGGGGGATGTCGCCCACCTCGTCCAGAAACAGGGTGCCGTCCTGGGCCAGCTCGAAGCTGCCCTTCTGCAGCCTGAGCGCGCCGGTAAAGGCGCCAGGCTCGTGGCCGAAGAACTTGTCGGCAAAGAGCTCGCCCGTGAGCACGCCGCAGTTCACGGGAACGAAGGGCCGCCCGCTACGGTTGCTCAGGGTGTGCAGCAGCCGCGCGAAGAGCTCCTTGCCCGTGCCGGACTCCCCCGTGAGCAGCACCGGGGCGTCGGACCCGGCCACCTGGATGGCCACGTGGTACAGGGCGCGCATGGCCTCGGAGCGGAAGAGCAGCCCGGCCTCGTGCATGGCCGAGCGCGCCTCGGGATCGCTGTCCACGCCTTGCGGCAAAAACTTGCCGCCATATGTTGTCGGGTCCACGCCCATGGCCTCTCCTCGTCCAATCCTGTGGCGCTTTCGCCCGGTCCGCAGCCGCAGCACCAGCAGTAAACGGCAAAATATTGCCCGTCAAGGCCCTTGAGGCGAAAACGTGCCACCAGAGGCAGTTCTTTGCCGCTTTTGCGGCAAGTTCTTGCCGCATCATTCGCGCCGTAACTATAACAAAACATATCATTACAACATGTTAACCTTCGGCACGGATATTGGATAAGAGGGGGTGTCCGTGCGCCGGGCCGGTTCCGGAGCGTGCAAGGGCGCAGTGCAAATCCAACGACGATCAAGGGAGCGGGAATGACGATGAATCGGAAACATGTGCTGGCGGGCTCCGCCTGTATTGCCTTGATGGGTGTGCTGCTCTTCGCGGCCTTGGCCTGGGCCTCCAACGCGGGCACGGAAGCCGTCGCCCAGGTCGGCTCTGACATGGTCAAGGCTGGAGCGCAGCTTGGCGCGGATACCGGAGTCGCCTGGTGGGTCTGGCCGCTGGTGCTGCTCTTCTTCTGCTTTGTGCTCGGCATCATCGCCGTGCTGGCTGGCGTTGGCGGCGGCGTGCTCTACGTGCCCCTGGTCAGCGGATTTTTTCCCTTCCACCTCGACTTCGTGCGCGGAGCGGGCCTGATGGTGGCGCTTGCTGGCGCGCTGGCCGCCGGACCAGGCCTGCTCAAGCGCAACTTCGCCTCCCTGCGCCTGGCCCTGCCCGTGGCGCTCATCGCCTCGAGCTGCGCCATCGTGGGCGCGTTTTTGGGCATGGCCCTGCCGACCCAGGTCGTACAGCTCTTCCTGGGCATCACCATCATGGGCATCGCCATCCTGCTCTTGTGCTCCAAGAACTCGGCGCACCCCGTGGTGACCAAGGCCGACGCCCTGGGCATCGCGCTGGGCATGAACGGCGCGTACAATGACCCCGCCACCGGCGAGCTGGTGCAGTGGAAGACCCACCGCACCCTGCCGGGCCTTTTGATGTTCATCGTCATCGGCGTCATGGCCGGCATGTTCGGCCTGGGCGCGGGCTGGGCCAACGTCCCGGTGCTGAACCTGATGATGGGCGCGCCGCTCAAGGTGGCCGTGGGCACCAGCAAGTTCCTCTTGTCCATCACCGACACCTCCGCGGCCTGGGTCTACCTGAACAAGGGCTGCGTCATCCCGCTCATGGCCATTCCGAGCATCATCGGCCTCATGCTGGGCTCCTTTGTCGGCGTGCGTCTCTTGGCCAAGGCCAAGCCCACGTTCATCCGCTACATGGTCATCGGCGTGCTGCTCTTCGCGGGCGGCAAGGCGCTCCTGAAGGGCCTGGGCATCTAATCCGCGGCACACTGCACGCATCATTTCGGAGGATATTATGAGCGAGATCATTCATACCGGAAAAGCTTCCCCGGAACAGGTTTCTTACGCCAACATGCTCTTCTACGGCTGCTGGGGCGGCCTGGGGCTCATGGCCGTGACCTATCTGCTGTACGTCTTCGGCATCATCACCCCGCACATTCCGCTGAATCAAATTCCCCTGATGTGGTCCGAGCCCGTGGGAACCTATCTGGAGCTTGGCAAGGTGCCCACCGGCTGGGGCTGGTCCGTGCTCATCCTCAAGGGCGACTTCCTCAACTTCCTGGGCATAGTACTCCTGGCGGGCATGACCATTGTCTGCTACATTCCGCTCATTCCGGTGTTCCTGAAGCGCAAGGAGTTCGTCTTCGCCGGGCTGGCCCTGGCCGAGATCCTTGTGCTCCTGTTCGCCGCTTCCGGCATCGTGGGCGGGGGCGCGCACTAGACTCCCCTCATCCACCGGGGAGGCGGGCGCAGGCAGAACGTTTCCCCAGGGAGGACGCGCGTTGGATCAGAGCACACTTGTGAACTTAAGCGGATTGGACAGGGCTGACCTGCCACGCATCCTGAGCGCGCTGCCCTTCGGGGTGGCCGTTCTGGACGCGGAGCGGCGCACCCTGTTCCTGAACCGCGCCCTGGAGAGCCTGACCGGCTTTTCAACCGCAGACGTGGCGGGCGTTTTCTGCCGCCACGTGCTGCGCGGCAGCTTCTGCCTGCACGGCTGCCCGTGCCTGCCGCAGGGCGGGGACTGCGCCCAGGGCGCCTGCAGCGAGTCCCGCGAGGGCACGCTCATCAACCGGCACCGCCGCAAGATCCCCGTGCGTCTGACCAGCCTGCCCATCCTGGACCGCGCGGGCAATTTCTTGTGCACCCTGGACGTGCTGGAGGATCTCTCAGCCCTCAAGGACATGGAGACGCGGCTGTCGGTAAGCGCCAGTCCAGGGCAGATGGTGGGCCGCTGCGCCGTCATGGAGCACCTGTTGCGCATCCTGCCCGCCGTGGCCCAGAGCGACTCCCCGGTGCTGCTCACGGGCGAGTCCGGCACGGGCAAGGACCTCCTGGCCGAGGCCCTGCACCGCGCAAGCCCCAGAGCGCGCGAAAGCTTTGTGCGCGTGAACGCCACGCCCATGCCCGAGGCGCTGCTCGACGCCGAGCTCTTCGGCCAGGCCGAAGGCCCGGGCGGCGTGCCCAGGCCGGGCAAGTTCCAGCTGGCCCAGAACGGCACGCTCTATCTTTCCGAGATCGCCGACATGCCGCTGACCCAGCAGGCCCGCCTGCTGCGGCTTCTGGACGAGAAGGCCGTGCTGCCCGCCGGCGGCGACCGGCCCATGCAGCTGAACGTACGCGTGGTGGCAGCCACGGGCCGCGACCCCGAGGAGATGATCCAGGCCGGGCTCCTGCGCGAGGACCTTTTCCACCGCCTGAATGCCGTGCGCCTGCACCTGCCGCCCCTGCGCGAACGCGGCGAGGACGTGGGCTTCCTGCTGGCGCACTATCTGAAGATTTTTGCGGCCAAGTTCCGCAAGCAGGTCCTTGGCTTCTCCGGCGAGGCCCAGGCCCTGCTCTCGGCCTACGACTTCCCCGGCAACGTGCGCGAACTGCGCAACATGGTCGAGTACGCTGTGATGGTCTGCGCCGGAGACATGGTTCTGCCAGAGCATCTGCCTTTGCCCCTGCGCTTCCCCCAGGCCTGCGCGCCCAGGGACGCCGCAGTGACGCCCGCAGCCCAGAACAAACCCTCCGGAGCGCCCAAGCCCGCCCGGAAAAAGGCGTAGGGGGCGGTCATGGGCAAAAAGATCATGGTCACGCTATATCGTGACGAAGTGGCCCCGCGCTTCGACCTGTGCTCCGAGGTGCTGCTGGTCACGGTGGACGCGACTGGCCACGAGGTGCGCAGGCAGGATCTTGTGCTGGCCCATTCCAGCGCCGACGACCTCTGCGATCTGGTTCTGGACCGTGAGGTGTCCACCGTCATCACCGGCGGCATCGAGGAGGAGCACTACCACTATCTTCGTTGGAAGAGGGTCGAGGTCATCGACGGCGTGGCTGGCCTGGCCGGAGAGGCCCTGGCCCTGTACCTGCGCGGCGAACTTGAACCCGGCGCCATCCTGTTCCCGAGGCTTGGCCATGATTAGGCTCGCCGACATCATCAAGCACCCGCTGCGCGGGCTGCAAAGCGACGTGGACGAAGCCGAGTCGCCGGTGCGCTACGCCCTGCTGCGCCGGAAGATCTTCGCGCTCATGGCGGCGGCCACCCTGATCCCGCTCCTGGCCATGGCCGTGCTCAACTACTACGAGCACCAGAGCACCATGGCCCGCGAGATCCAGAACCCGCTGCGCGTGCTGGTGAACAAGGCCAAGAGCTCGTTTGAGCTGTTTTTGACCGAGCGCTCCTCCACCGTGAGCCTCATCGCCTCGGCCTACACCTATCCCGAGCTGGCCGATGAGCAAAAACTCGGACGCATCTTCAGCGTGATGAAGAAAGAGTTCAAGGGCTTCGTGGACCTGGGGCTCATCGACGAGAACGGCACCCAGGTGAACTACGTTGGCCCCTACTCGCTCAAGGGCAAGAACTATGCCGAGCAGCGCTGGTTCCAGGAAGTGCGGATCAAGGGCAAGTACGTCAGCGACGTGTTCATGGGCTTCCGCAAGTTCCCCCACGTCATCATCGCCGTGCAGCACATGACCGAGGACGGCCGCACCTGGATACTGCGCGCCACGCTGGACACCCACCAGTTCGAGCGCATCATCGCCTCCATGAGCCTGGAGCCGGACGCCGACGCCTTCCTGGTCAACGGCCAGGGGATCATGCAGACCAGCTCCAACAATTACGGCAAGGTGCTGGAAAAGATGTCCTTTGCCCTGCCGCCGCAGACCTACGAACCGGCAGTGCTGACCATGGTCGATCCGCTGGGGCGTGACGTCTACATGTCCTACGCCTACTTCCCCGATGCCGACTTCGTGCTCATGGCCGTGAAGCCGCGCGGCTCGGTGCTCAAGAGCTGGTACACCGTGCGCGGCGACCTCTTGTTCATCTTCGCCCTGGGCGTGGTGGCCGTGTTCGTGGCCGCCTACCGCGTCACCGATGTGCTCATCGGGCGCATGAAGGAGTCCGAGGAGCGCCGCGAGATGGCGCTCAGGCAGGTGGAGCACTCCCAGAAGCTCTCCAGCATCGGGCGGCTGGCCGCGGGCGTGGCCCACGAGATCAACAACCCTCTGGCCATCATCAACGAGAAGGCCGGGCTCATGAAGGACATCATGGACCGGGAGGCCGCCTTTCCGGCCAAGACCAAGATCGACGCCCAGGTGGAGAGCATCCTGCGCGCTGTCGAGCGCTGCCGGGGCATCACCCACCGCATGCTCGGCTTTGCCCGGCGCATGGACGTGAGCATCGAGGACCTGGACGTCGGCGAGATCATCAAGGAGACCGCCGGGTTCCTCTCCAACGAGGCCATGCACCGCAAGGTCGACGTGCGCCTGGAGATCGACCCCGAGCTGCCGCGCATCAACTCCGACCGCAGCCAGCTCCAGCAGGTCTTCCTGAACCTGTTCAACAACGCCCTGGCCGCCGTGGCCGACGGCGGACGCATCATGGCCATGGCCCGCGCGGTCGACGACAACGTGGAGATCCTCGTGCGCGACAACGGCTGCGGCATGTCCGATGAGACCCTGAAGCACATCTTCGAGCCCTTCTTCACCACCAAGAAGGGCAAGGGCACCGGGCTCGGCCTGTCCATCACGTATGGCATCATCAAGCGCCTAGGCGGCGACATCGCCGTCGAGAGCGAGCAAGGCGTGGGCACCACGCTCATCATCACCCTGCCCAAGGGGCAGCGGGAGGCATTGGCATGAACGCGAAAGACTGGAAGATCCTGCTCGTGGACGACGAACGCGAGTTCATCACCACCCTGGCCGAGCGCCTTGAGCTGCGCGGCATCCCGGCCCGTGTGGCCTTTGACGGCGAGAGCGCCCTGGAAGCCATCGCCGCCGAGGAGCCCCACGTGGTCGTACTCGACGTGCTCATGCCCGGCATCAAGGGCCTGGAAGTGCTGGAGCGCGTCAAGCGCACCAATCCGCTGGTGCAGGTGCTGCTGTTGACCGGCCACGGCAGCACGCGCGACGGCATCGAGGGCATGCGCCTGGGGGCCTACGACTACATGATGAAGCCGCTGAACATCGACACGCTCATCGAAAAGATGGAATCGGCCATCGACTACGCCAAGAAGGCCGCCACCCTGCCGGGCAAGAGCGACGGACAGTAGGAGGGCAGCAGCATGCGCGACGCGCTGTTCATGGGCCGGATGACGGCCTCGGCCACCCACGAGTTGCAGAACATCCTGGCCACCATCCGCGAGTCCTCCGGGCTCATGGATGACCTGCTGGCCATGGGCAGCGAGGGCTTCGCCCATGCCGAGCGCTTCAAGAAGGGGCTTGGCGTGCTGGCCGAGCAGGTGGAGCGCGGCATGATCTTGACCGAGCAGCTCAATTTCTGCGCCCATGCGCCCGAGAAATGCCCGGCCGGAGCCGATATCAACGAGGCCGTGCGCGCCCTGGTGGGACTCTCGCGCAGGCACGCAGCCCGGCGCAGGACCACCCTGGTGCTGGCGCCCGGCCGCTCCGGGCTGCGCACGTCGCTGCGCGCCGTGGAGGTCATGGACGCCGTGGGCGCGGTCCTGGAGGCGGCGCTGGACGTGCTGCCCATGGGCACGCAGCTCATGCTCTCCGTTGAGGAGCAGGGCGGACTGGGCGTGGTGCGCCTGGACTCTCCGGGCTTCGAGGCGCTGCGCCAAGCCCCGGCCTGGAGCGAGCTTGTTGCCCTGGCCAAGGCTCTGGGCATCGGCCTCACCGCCGGTCCAGCGAACATGGGCGTGGTGCTGGCCCTGCCCCGACCCGCAGCCTGAGGCCCGGCCTGGGGGATTGATTTTTGGGGAAAGAGGAGTAGCATTCCGGGTAGCAGCTTGAATCACCATGTTTCGCAGGCGGAGTGCACGCCCCCTGCGGGCACCTAGGAGGTCACTATGCACGGAATGCTCAAAACACTTGAGGACACCTTCGCGGCGCTGGCTTTTGCCGACGCCGGGGAGAGGCAGGAGGCCATGCAGATGGCTGGAGTGAAGGA
>MGTN01000044.1:0-3395 GCA_001799475.1 Desulfovibrionales bacterium GWA2_65_9
CCAGCCGCGCCTCGAGCGCCGCGACCGATGGCGCGCCGCCAGCCTGGGCCGGATAGGCCGCCTGTGCCGAATAGCCTGATGCCTGAATCGCGCTTGCCATTCCGCCCCCGACTAGCGATACAGCGCCGGGAATTCCCTGCGCAACGCATCCAGCTTGGGCAAGTCGTGGATGACGATATAGGGCTGGTCGAGGTGGCGCGCCAGATAATTCTGGTGATATTCCTCGGCCGGGAAGAACTGCTGCAGCGGCACGATCTGGGTGACGATGGGCGCGGCACCCTCAAGCCGGCGGATGTAAGCCTGCGCCGCTTTCCGCTGCGCGTCGTCGGCGTAGAAGATCGCCGAGCGGTACTGCGTGCCGACGTCCGGCCCCTGACGGTTCAGTTGCGTCGGGTCGTGTGCCACGCCGAAGAACACCTGCAGCAACTGGCTATATGAAACCTGCGCCGGATCGAAACGGACGCGCACCGCTTCGGCGTGGCCGCTATTTCCCCGGCTCACCTGTTTGTAATTCGCCGTGGCCGCGCTGCCGCCCGCGTAGCCGGACACCACTTCGGACACGCCTTTTACGTGCTTGAACACCGCGTCCACACCCCAGAAGCAGCCGCCGGCGAACACCGCCGTCTGCATAACTGGCGCAGCGACGGCGCCCAGGCTGAACATCAGCAACAGGCCGCCGAACAGACGGCCGAGGATGGGATTGTTGGTAGTCATGGCGATTCCTCCTGCGGGTTATTGCCCATTCCCGTGCACGCAACGCGATGCAGGGTCCGAAAGCCGTTATGATTCTTCCGGGTTACCCGTTGATTCGAAGCGGGCGGGAAAATGGTTACATCGACTTTCGCGGGAACTGGGTGAAGGGAACTGGGTGGAAGATACGAACGACGATCTGGCGGGACTGATGCGGCAGGCGCAGGCCGGCGACCAGCGCGCCTATGCCGAGTTGCTGCGCGAGACCGCGCGCCTGCTGCGCCCCTTCCTGTCACGCCGGTTGAGCGCCGACGGCGAGGTGGACGACCTGCTGCAGGAGATACTGATCTCCATCCACAAGGCCCGCCACACCTACGACGGCCGCCGTCCCTACAAACCCTGGGCCTATGCCATCGCCAAATTCCGGCTGCAGGATCACCTGCGCATGCATTACGCCGACCGCCTGCGCCAGGCGGAAGACATTGCGGAACTGGAAAACATCCTGCATGAAAATGTAACCGAAACCGCCATCGACTACGAATCCATCAGTGGAGAGATCGAAAAGCTGCCCGAGAAACAATCGACCATCCTGAGGCTGATGCACCAGCAGGGTTACACCGCGAAGGAAACGGCGCAGAAACTGGGCATGAACGAATCCGCGGTCAAGGTCGCGGCGCACCGCGCCTACAAGACACTGAGACAGAAACTGGAACGACGATGAGAGACCTCGAACAACTGGTGAACGAACTGAGCGGCGAAGCGGCCCCGACCCGACCCGCACCGCACCCCTATCTGCTGGGCCTGCAATGGACGCTCATGGCCGCCGCCTACCTGGCCGTCGCGCTGGCCTTCTCCGGCCTGCGCCCCGACCTGTCGCAGGCGCTGCAGCAGCCCGGGTATGTCGCCGAGCTGCTGACGCTGCTGCTGCTGTTCGCCGCCTCGACGACCAGCGCCGCGCTGCTGGCCTTCCCCGACCTGCACCAGAAGCGCCTGCTGGCCTACGCACCGGTCGGCGCATTCGCGCTGCTCGCCCTGACGCTGCTGGCCGGCTCATTCGCCGACACCGCGCCGCTACCCGAACACAGCATAGAGTGCACGATAGACATCTCGCTGGTGTCGCTGCTGCCCGCCGTGGCGATTTTCCTCCTGATGCGCGGATACGCCAGCACGCACCCGCGCTGGGCCGGCAGCGTCGCGCTGCTGGCCGCCTTCAGCACGGGCGCGCTGTGGCTGCGCCTGTACGAAACGAACGACTCCGTCGTCCACGTCGTGCTGTGGCATTACCTGCCGATGCTGCTGGCAGGATTCATCGGATGGATGCTGGGGAGAAGACTGTTGAAGTGGTAGCGGCAACGCTCATGCCCGATACCGGGACAGGCTACCGCAAGGAAGCCCATGTTAAGCTCGCACGCATTCATTCCACCTCTCGTCTGGATGGCAATATGCCCGGAATAAGAACAAGCCACACACACCCGCTGCAGATCGCGGAAGTTCGTGCGCATCCATCGCATGGACGGATCGGGATTACCTTCTGCCCGGGAAAGCACGACCATTTAGCCCAGACCGGCGCCTGGGAACGCGATCTCGGGATCGATCTGGACGCGATCGCCGCATGGGGGGCGAAACTGGTGCTGACTCTGGTGGAACCCGCGGAGCTCAGGGAACTCAAGGTGCCGCAGCTCGGGCATGAAATCAAGCGCCGAGGAATCGAGTGGCTCCATCTGCCCATCGCCGACTACTCGGTTCCGACCGAGGCCTTCGAACAGAAGTGGGAAACACAAGGCCGGGAGATACGCGAGATGTTGCGCAATGGCGACGATGTGCTCGTGCATTGCAAAGGCGGCCTGGGCCGGGCGGGCATGATAGCCGCCCGGCTGCTGGCGGAATTGGGCATGAACCCGGACGAGGCGATCCGCACTGTGCGCCGCGCGCGCAAGGGGGCTATCGAAACGCCCTCGCAACTGGCAATGGTGCGTCGAACGACACCCATCCCCTGAGCGGGAAGCAACGATGAACTCCATGCCCCTGATAGATACCGAAACGATGCGGCGGGTTGGCGGTCAATTGGGCACCAACCCTGCGGGGGTTTTCCAGGACGACTGCGGACGACGCTATTACGTGAAGACGCTGGAATCGCCGGCGCATGCACGTAACGAGATCATCGCCGCCAGTCTCTACCAACTCGCAAGCGCGCCGACACTGAGCTACCTGCGCACAAAAGCGCCCGACCAGATTGCAACGGAATGGGTGCAGCTCGACCGGAAGTGCGTCGCGCATCTCGACGAAAGCGAACGCAAGCAGGCGCAGCACTGGTTCGGCGTGCATGCCTGGACCGCCAACTGGGACGCCGCCGGCTTCAATGGCGACAACCAGGGCGTCGCCAACGGCAAAGTGCTGACACTCGATGTCGGCGGCGCACTGGCATTCCGGGCCCATGGAGATCCCAAAGGCAAATCGTTCGGCACCCGCGTAGACGAACTCGACATACTGCGGAGCGACCCCTGCAACCCGCACTCGGTCAAGCTCTTCGCAGACATGAGCCCAGAAGACATCAGGCAGTCCATCATGGTCGTGGTACGGATCCCAGACGAGCAAATCCGCCTGACCATCATAGACAACGGCGGCAGCCACAAGCTGGCCGAAAAGATGATCGCCCGCAAAGCGGATATGGCCAGACGCTTGATGGAAGATCAATAAAGAGGGGG
>MGTN01000044.1:3411-4904 GCA_001799475.1 Desulfovibrionales bacterium GWA2_65_9
ATCGGTGCCCCCTAGTGCGGGCTATTGGCGATACTTATGAGCAAATCCATGTAGGTCGGGCTCCGCCCGACATGGTGGGCAGAGCCCACCCTACCAATGCAGCTTATGCCACGCTACTACGGCTAAGGAATGATGCCGAACCTGTCGATGTAGGCCGCAAAGCGGAAGTTCTGAAATGCTCACCCCTAATAACTGCCTGGGATCGTAAACAGTACATCTCCGTACCCGATCCCCCCCTCAGCGCCTCTCCTCGCGCTGCCGCAGCACCCGCCGCATCCACCAGCCGAACAGCAGCAGCGATGCTGCGCCCAGCCACAACGGCCAGCGCACCGGCTGATTCCACTCGCGGCGCAACTCGTCGCGCCGCTCTGCATCCACGCGCCAGTACTTGAGCTTGTTGTTCGCCATCACATTGGGCTTCACGTTGTGCAGCCAGTCGTGCTGCAGCACGTAGTTCTTGGGGTGGAAGCCCCATAGCCAGGGCGAGTCCCGGCGCAGGATCTCCAGCATGCGGTCGATGATCGCCTGGCGTTCGGGGCCGTTTTCCATGTTCTTCATCTGCTCGAACAGGCGGTCGTATTCCGGGTTGGCGTAGTTCGCGGCGTTCTCGCCTCCCTTGCCCACCTTGGCCTGCGCGCCATGCAGCAAAAATAAAAAGTTCTCGGGGTCGGGGTAGTCGGCGTTCCAGCCGAAGTAGAACATCTGCGTGTCGCCACGCCTGATCTTGTCCTGGAAGCGGTTGTAGTCGGTGCTGCGCACGTCGAGCTGTACGCCGAGCTTGTCGAACTGCTTGCGCAGCCAGTCGAGGCGCGACTTGTTGCCGACACCGTTCGCGGTGGTGTCCAGGTGTATCACCAGCGGCTGCTTCGTCTTCGCATCCACGCCACCGGGATAGCCAGCCTCGGCGAGCAGGCGCTTCGCTTCTTCGATGGGCTTGCGCCGCGCCTCGCCGTCCACGCAGTCGTACACGTAGCGGTTGACCCCGTCGCAGCCCTCGCGATAGCCGAACAGGCCGGGCGGGATGGGCGAGTGCGCGCTGATGCCGCGACCGTTGGCGAAGATGGAGACGAATTCCTCGAAGTCCACCGCGATGGCGATCGCGCGGCGCAGTTTGGTGGCTCTTTCGCTGTTACCGCCCACCGTCGCATCCAGCCAGTTGAAACCGGTGTACATCGTCGAGGTGGACACCGAGGTGGACAGCGAGATGCCTTGCGCTTGCATCTCGTCGGTGACCGCCGCCTCGCCGCCGACGCTGACCTGCACCGCCTGGTCGAAGCTGTCCGAACTGATGCCGGAGGCGTCGTAATAGCCCTGCAAAAACTTGTTCCAGTACGGGATGGTTTCCTTCTCCAGACTGAACACCACCTGCTCTATCAGCGGCAGCGGCTTGCCGGCATCCTGCAGCAAGCCAGCGGCCTCGTCGCCCGCCTCGCCCTCGGACGGGTAAGTCTCGCTGTCGTAATACGGGTTCTTCGTCAGCACCATGCGCCGAT
>MGTN01000044.1:5084-5422 GCA_001799475.1 Desulfovibrionales bacterium GWA2_65_9
TCCATCATCACGCCGGCGATGGGCGTGTGCAGTTGCGGATGAACCTGGCGCTTGATCTGCCAGGCGTAGTCCGCCGCAGTGACGACCCGCGTGCCGGTGCGGGCGAAGTCGCTCAGTGCATGGATGCCTTGCAATGCGTCCGGCATCAGCTTGGCGTATTCCGGCGCGAACGCAGGATGCGGCTGGTAGCGCATGCCCGGCTTGATGCGGATCTCGTACACGCTGAATGCGATGCGCTCCGGCCCCACGTCGTCCGGCAGCGGGCGCTTATTCTTGTCGAGATAGCGCACCGACGGCATCGCGCTCGCCGCCAACGGCACCAGTTGATACGGTCGCTT
>MGTN01000045.1:0-1416 GCA_001799475.1 Desulfovibrionales bacterium GWA2_65_9
GCAGGCGACCAATACGCCTCGGCGGTGGCAGACATCGCCCAGGTCTTCATGTTCGAGCAGTGGCTGCGGCACTACTTCGTCGTCGAACGAGACGGCAAGCTGTTCATCGAAATCCCCCAGGACGACCTGACGGAGATCTACGCCAAGCATGAGGGGCTGGGCGGCCTGGCCGACATGTTCAACAACGGCGAGATCTCTTACGAAAAATGCCAGACCATGGTCTGCGCCTTTGTCGGCGCGCGCTTCGACGGCTTCAAGTACGGCCCGGACGTGGTCTCGCGCACGCTCGACGGCAAGGCCTTCAAGATCGAGATGTACGTCTTCGGCGTGTGGCTGAAAGGCCATGAGGCCTACCTGGACGCCCAGAAGCTGCCCTTTTCCGAGTGGCTGGAGATGTACGAGGGCTGGACGGCGCTGGATCAGGTCAAGGAGTACCGGCGCAAGCTGGAGGCCGGCGGGGCCGATCCCAACCAGCCGGCCAGCACCTGCGCGCACTAGAGCCTTGCGCCTGGACCAGGGTTTGCATAAACGTTGATTCGAGGTCGGGCTTGCCCCCACAAGCCTGGAGGTTTTTTCCCGGTCCCCCTAATATGTGGTGAGGTTCCCTGCGGTGTGCGCTCTCTGGGCCAAGGATGAGAATAACGATGCTGCGCGCAAGCGCAAGCTCGTACTGGATATGCTGGAGGACATCCGTGACCAGCGTGCCAAGCTCAAGCTGGACTTCGACAAGGGCACCACCAGCCTCAAGGAGATCACGGCCACCCTCATAGAGTTCGATGCCGAGAGCCTGACCCTGGAAGTTACCGCTCTCAAGGGCGCTTCCGGCACCTGGATCGGGGCCAAGGTCACCAGCTTCTTCCGCATCCACGACCGCGAGACCCGTGGCCGCGAGCAGTTTTTGACCTTCCACACGAGCATCAAGGGCGTGGAGCAGCGCCCAAGCGGCATGGTCCACTTCATCCTGGAGCTGCCCGAGACCGCCAAGAGCGCGCAGTTGCGCCGCAGCGTGCGCGTCAGCGTGGACCAGCGCAAGGTGCCCACGCTCAAGTTCTGGCGCGAGCTGCCCTCCGGGGCCATCATCGCGGACACCAAGCCGCTCCTGGACAGCGATACCGACGCCAAGCGCGGGCTCAAGGTGGACAATTTTTCCGCCAACGGCATGCGCCTGCTCGTCGCCAACGCCCTGATGAACCAGGCCCTGCCCGAACAGCGCAAGGGCGAGCACTTCTCCTTCCACTTCCAGGCCGTGGCCGAGCCCGGCAGCCCGGCGGCAAGCTTCTGGGTCAACGCCGTCCTGCGCAACATCTTCAACGACACGCAAAAGGGCGAAACCGCGCTGGGCTTCGAGTTCATCTCCGAGGGCTTCATCGACGAGACCAGGCGGCTCGTCTGGCGGCCGCTGACGGTCGACGAGGT
>MGTN01000045.1:1458-5975 GCA_001799475.1 Desulfovibrionales bacterium GWA2_65_9
CTACCGCGAGAAGGGCATCGGCCAGGGCTAGGGCCGCGTCCTCGAAATCCCCCTTCCCCTTGGTGCGGCTCCCCGGCGTCGAAAGCCCCGCCTGACCTCGGTCCGGCGGCATTTTTTTGCGTCGTGTGCCCGAAAGAAGTTTCCAGCCGGAGCCACGGCGCATCCCCCGTGCACGGCCAAAACAAGCGCCTTCCTCAGGCCAGATGACGCCGGTGCTGTCCGGCTGGAAGGTGCCGGGCCAAGCCACGCCCTGTGCGCCCCTCTCCGGCCAACAATGCCGCGCCCTTTTGCCGCTTGCGGGCACCCGTGCAAAAACGTCCTCCGGGGAGGCGGCACCCGCCGCAGCTTACGGTCGCACCGGGAGGATGGGCCGGACCTCGATGGGCGTGTTGGCGTAGGGGTCAACCTCGCGCTTCTTCTTCGGCGGCGTGCTGCCCAGGATGGTGTCGCCCGTGTCCTCGTCGCGGCCCAGGCGGATGCCGTCGGCCTTGGGCGTGCCCAGGCCGTAGTCCTGGCGGTTTTTGGCCGTGTCGATGTTCGGGAACTTGGACGGCCGGGGCTCGTCGTCCTGAGTCTGGGGCTGGGCCGGAGTCTTGGACTTGAACTCCATGCGCACCGGGGGCGGCCCGGGCTGGGGCTGTTCCGCAGGCTTGACCGGGATGCGCACGCTGTTGTCCTGGGCCAGGGCCAGGGCAGCAAAGAGCAGGATAAATGCCGCGGCCGCCGCGATTGTGCCGGATTTCTGACGCATGGTGCCTCCGGGGCTTCCGGGCCGCCTGGCCCAGGATTTAGGGTTTGAATTGCGCCCCGTTTCAGTATATGCTTTACAATCACAGGAACGCAACGGCCCAGGCTCGGGCCACGCAGCAAACGGAGGATTACGGAGCATGTCCAACCGCGCCGATGCCTACAAGGCCGCCGGGGTCAACATCGACGAGGCCAACCTGTTCGTGGAGCGCATCAAGGCCCTGGCCCAAGGCACCCACGGCAAGGGCGTGCTTTCGGGAATCGGCGGCTTCGGCGGCCTGTTCAAGCCTGACCTCAGCAACATTCATGCCCCGGTGCTCGTCTCCGGCACGGACGGCGTGGGCACCAAGCTCAAGCTGGCCTTTGCCTTCGCCGGGCACGACACCATCGGTATCGACCTGGTGGCCATGAGCGTCAACGACGTGCTGGTCCAGGGCGCAAAGCCGCTGTTCTTCCTCGACTACTTCGCCACAGGCAAGCTTGACTCCGACGTCGCCGTGCGCGTGATCTCCGGCATCGTGGAGGGCTGCAAGCAGTCCAAGTGCGCGCTCCTGGGCGGCGAGACGGCCGAAATGCCCGGCTTCTACGCCGACGGCGAGTACGACCTCTCCGGCTTCTGCGTGGGCCTGGTGGACTACGACAAAATCGTGGACGGCTCCCAGATCAGCCACGACGACGTGCTCATCGGCCTGGCCTCCACCGGACCGCACGCCAACGGCTATTCGCTCATCCGCAAGATCTTCGACGCCTCCGGGCTTAACGGCGACGACCCCCTGCCCGGCGGCGAAGGGACGACCATGGCCAGCGCGCTCATGGCCCCCACGCGCATCTACGTGCAGCCGGTGCTGAACATCCTGCGCGACCTGCCGGTCAAGGGCATGTGCCACATCACCGGCGGCGGCTTCTACGACAACCTGCCGCGCGTGCTGCCCAAGGGCGTCTGCGCACACGTGCGCTTCGGCTCCTGGCCGGTTCAGCCCGTGTTCCAGTGGCTGAAGGACCAGGGCCGGCTGTCCTGGCCGGAAATGCTGCAGATCTTCAACACCGGCATCGGCTTTGTGCTCATCGTCAAGAAGGACGCCGTCAACGACGTCATGGACCGGCTCGCGGCCATGGACACACCCGGCTACGTCATCGGCGAGGTCAAGCCCCGCGTGGGCGACGAGGAGCAGGTGCAGATGCACTTCCCTGAAGACTAGCCGACACGTGCTGCCGAAAATGGAAAAGCCCCGGTCCGCCGGGGCTTTTTTTAACAGTTTGCCCAGATAACCTGCTAAACTTATACACCATTCAAAGACCGTGACAGATGGCTACTCACCAGCAAAACGAATAATCTCGCTAATAAGTTGACGCACCGGGATCAATTCTGCTATACTTTCCTAGCGCATGGCGAGGGGGAGTAGGTGAAGAACAAGCTGAAACTGGCATGGGCATTTAAATGGCCAGTTGCACTGTATATTATCTCGTCAATCATTTCTCAACTTGGTCAACTTTTTTTCAGGTCATCAAGCATTCAGGCAAAAGTCACAGGCATCTCTCCATGGACTGCGGAGTTGATGCGAAACAATGAATTTGAGACTTGTTTTGCTTTCGTTTTATTTGGTACTATAATCTCAATATATGGGATACCAAAAGTCCGTACAGCTCTTGGCAAGTATATACCACTGAACGAAACGGCTCTTCTTTCTTTTCTACAGTCTCTCGAGATACCAGTTCAGTATAAGCTTGATCGCTTTTCAAAAAAAATTGCACTTATTCTTAAGAACAGGGAGCTTGCAGCCCCTAAAGCGAACTCACCAGAGTCAATGTTTTTGGAGATTACACAGCCAGAAAAGCAATTCAATACTATCGTTGAGGCAATATGGTATTACCATAAGCTTGTGGACAACTCAAACACGAGCTTCAAAGTGGTTCTGTTCTTCGTTGAAGACGAAGCACTTGACGAAAACACCATTTACTATTTCCCCCGCGACTGTTCGCCAAGCACACCACCGAGTCTGTTGGCCGACCCCAAAACAGCTGTGATGCGATCTGCGAGAACGGGGAAAATGACAATCATTGAGAATGTAACAAAGCCACCAAAAGATATTACATTCGTGCGAGTTGAAGGAGATGACAGGTCCGGTTCCTTACTGTGCTATCCTGTCAAGATCAATCAACTGAACAAAGTCAGAATGGTGATTAGCATTTTCTGTGAAACCCCAAATTACTTCTCCAGAAAGTCCGAAGCCATATACGAGTTTTTACTGGCTCCCTTTAAGAAACGCCTTGTCATTGAGTTCTGCCTACTTAAATTGAAAGAAGAAGTTTTAACCGCGAAGGAGGCTGTATGAAAGATCGGCATACTCCGCAGACTAACGGGAAGCCTCAACAGGACAAGCTCTCCGCAGAAATACGAAGCAAAATTGAGCAGATGAAGGGTGCTGTTGAGCGCGACTCAAGATTGTTATCTCGATTCTGCCTTGCGGACGGCGGGAAAGAGAAGTGCAAGCTCTAAATCCTGCTAAGTGACAGCAACCCACTGCAAAAATCGCAACCAATGAGGGGGGGATATCCCCCCCTCTCTCTTTGCTAGTGTGACGTTCGGTTAATGGCATGGCCAACAGGCTAAACTAAAAAGCTACAATTACAGCATCTTATTCGGCGCAAATGTACCATACTGTTTTGCGAACGCCACACTAGTACCCCAAATCCTCGCCCACCAGCACCACGTGGATGCGGTCCTTGACCGCCGAGCCCTCGATGATCGACCAGACGTTGCAGATCCTGGTCTCGCTCATGCACTGGTGGCAGCGGCCGTCCTCCAGGCAGGGGTTCTTCAGGCCGTAGGCCTCGCCCAGGCGCATGTTGTTGGCCGGGGCGGCAAAGGTGCGCACGCGGTCCTTGGCGCTCTCCACGTCCGCCGCCACCTTGTTCATGCCCACCACCAGGATGACCTTCCTGGGCCCGAAGATCATGCCCGCCACGCGGTTGCCCGTGCCGTCCAGGTTCACCAGCCGCCCGTCCATGGTGATGGCGTTGCTGCTTGCCACCAGGACATCGGCCAGCAGGCCCTGGCGGCGCAGCTCCGCGCCCTCTTCCTTGCTCAGGCCAGGGGCGTAGGGGTCCATGAGCGTCACGCCGGGCTGGGCCGCGATGTCCGCCCACAGCCCCAGGTTGCCCACGCTCTCCGAGCCGCAGCGGATGACGCTGAGCGGGCCTTCGATCAGGCCGAGGACGCGCAGGACCTCGGCCTTGGCCTCGGCCGCCGTGGGCACAAAGCTGCCGGCCATCTTGCGCTTGCCGAGCTGTTTGATGATGTGCCCTGCGAGCTTCTCGCGCTGCTTCAGAACCGGTGCGTCCATGGGGGGTCTCCTTATGCGTGTCGAGGGTGGCGAGGATTTCAAGGGCGACTATGCCGCTGGCGCAGGGTGGCGTCAACGCACAGTCAACGCACACCGGTGTCCGTCAGGCCCAAAAGGCAAAGGCCCCCGGCGCAGACTCGTGTCCACGCCGGGGGCTGATTTTGGGATTAAACCAGGGCTACATGCGCGCGCCAGCGTCCAGGCTGTCGCTGTAGGCCGTCTCGGTGTGCTCGGCCTGGTCCATGCCCGTGTTCTCGGCCTCCGGGGTCAGGCGCAGGCCCATGGTCGCATTGACGGCCTTGAGCAGCACCCAACTGGCCACCAGGGCGTACGCGCCCACGGCCAGCACGCCGATGGCCTGGATGCCGAACTGGGCGGCGTTGCCGTAGAACAGGCCGTCCACGCCAGCGGGGTTCACGGCCTTGG
>MGTN01000045.1:5991-8493 GCA_001799475.1 Desulfovibrionales bacterium GWA2_65_9
CAGCAACGTGCCGATGAGCCCGCCCAGGCCGTGGATGCCCACCACGTCGAGGGAGTCGTCGTAGCCCAGGCGCGCCTTGGCCATGACGCCCAGGTAGCAGGCCGCGCCCGCAATCAGGCCGATGGCGATGGCCGCAGGCGCGGTGACGAACCCGGCAGCCGGGGTGATGGTGGCCAGTCCGGCCACTGCGCCGGAGGCCGCGCCAAGGGTCGTGGGCTTGCCCCGGTGCCACCACTCCACGATGACCCACATGGCCATGCCGGCCATGCCTCCCATGTGCGTGGACACAAAGGCCGTGGCCGCCACGCCGTCTGCGGCCAGGGCGCTGCCGCCGTTGAAGCCGAACCAGCCGAACCAGAGCAGCCCGGTGCCGAGCAGCGTCATGGGCAGGTTGTGCGGAAAGAACTGGCGCTTGCCGTAGTCGCGGCGCGGACCGATGACGAAGACCGCTGCGAGCGCCGCAGCGCCGCAGGTCAGGTGCACCACCAGGCCGCCCGCGAAGTCGACCACGCCCAGGAGCTTGAGCCAGCCGCCCACGCCCCAGACCCAGTGGCAGACCGGGTTGTAGACCAGGACCGCCCAGAGCAGGCTGAACACCAGAAACGGCGCGAAGCGCACGCGCTCGGCAAAGGCGCCGGTGATGAGCGCCGGGGTGATCACCGCGAACATGCACTGGTAGATCATGAACACCGAGTGCGGGATGGTGGCGGCGTAGTCGGCGTTGGGGGCCGCGCCCACGCCCGTGACCCAGGCCCAGGCCAGGTTGCCGGTGACTCCGGCCACGTCCGGCCCGAAGCTCATGGAATAGCCCAGGGCCACCCACTCCATGCTGATGAGGGCGATGAGGAAAAAGCTCTGCATGATGGTGCCGAGCACGTTCTTGCCGCGCACCATGCCGCCGTAGAACAGGGCCAGGCCCGGCGTCATGAGCAGCACCAGGGCGGCGCTGATGAGGATGAATGCGGTGTCTCCCGCCTGGATCGTGGGCGCCTGGATCATGGGGGGTCTCCCTTTGCGTGGGGCACGGTGATCGGCTCTCGGCACTGGTCCGCCAGCCGGGGAAATGAGGGATGCCGCCTGCCCCGAGTGGCGGCGGAATCTTCTTAGCTACAAATTCGGCTCCTGCAAAGGCAAATTTTACCTTAGTTCTGACAATTTTGTATGAACATCCTGCCGCATGTGGAAATGACACGGAATTTTCTTGGCGAAAATGACACTCTTTGTCATCACCACGCCAGGGCAAAGCGCACGGCTTG
Source organism: Desulfovibrionales bacterium GWA2_65_9 (assembly GCA_001799475.1). Taxonomy (GTDB): domain Bacteria; phylum Desulfobacterota; class Desulfovibrionia; order Desulfovibrionales; family Desulfovibrionaceae; genus Humidesulfovibrio. The sequence goes on from MGTN01000045.1 coordinate 7,248, forward strand.
CCAATTCCGGCACATTCAGGCCGGACCGCACCGGGCCAGACCGCACCGGGCCGAAGCGCGCCGGGCCTGGGGTCTGTTTCCCAAAGATGGATTCTGTTCCCTGGCGAGGCGAGAGCCTGTTTGGGGGCCAGGGAGTGTACCCATGCGGTGCAGCCCTGGACCCAAAACGGTTCGCGCTGATGCCCAGACCACGTCCAGGGGGCCAAAGACGCTTTGAGGAACAGGCCCCAATCGGGCCGAACCGGAGGCAACAACGCCCGGTTGCCCGCTGCGCGCGGCTCTGCTATCCTCCAGCCATCGGGCCCGCGTTGCCGGTCCGCACCTCAAGCCAGCGAGGACACCGTGTCCGCATCCGCCATGCCCCAGCTTGCCCAGCACCAGCTCGTGCTGGAGCTGCCGTCCGAGACGGCCTTTCTGCCCTCGGCCGCGGCCGCAGCCGAGAACGCCGCCCAGGTCTTCGGCCTGGACCGGGGCGGGGCCTTGCGCCTGGCCCTGGCCGTGGAGGAGTTCTTCGCCTACCTCTGCCGCCACGCCGGGCGCGAGGAGCCCATCCGCCTGACCCTGTCCGACGGCGGTACCTTCACCCGCGCGGACTTCCGCTTCCGCGCCGGGGAGGTCAGCCTGCGCGCGCTGAACTTCGCCGCCAGCGTGGACCTCGAGGCCCTGGACGGGGACTCCGGCCAGGACGCCGAGCTGGGCCTGCTGGTGGCCGCGCGCACCACGGACCGCTGCAGTCTGGAGCGCTCCGGCCCGGACGTGTTCCACCTGCACGCCGAGGTCGACCGCGTGTACCCCGAGGCCGAGGCCATCAGCACGCCGCAGCGGCTGACCGCGCCCCTGCGCCTGGAGCACGCGCCCGCCTCCGGGGCCTTGCAGCACGCGGCGCTCCTGGCTGCCGGGCGCTATCCCGCGCGGCAGCGGCCGCACAGCTTCACCCGGCCCACGCGCTTCGCGGACATGGTGGCCTCGCACCAGTACCAGGCCCTGCTGGCCCTGGACGCCGGGGGCAAGCCCGCCGGGCTGCTCTGCTGGCGCAACTCCGGCCGCCGCGCCGTGGTCTTCTCCGGCCCGTACTGTTTTGACCCTCTGCTGGCGAAAGATACCGCGCGCCTGCTCACCGAAGGCTTCCTGGGCCGCGTGGCGCGCACTGAGGCCCTGTGCGCCCTGAGCGAGCGGCCCACGGCCGACCTGCCGCGCGGCTGGTTCGAGGCCCTGGGCAGCCTGACCCTGCACGGACCGGCCGGAG
>MGTN01000045.1:8577-8964 GCA_001799475.1 Desulfovibrionales bacterium GWA2_65_9
CTGGCCACCACCCTGGACCGCCTGCGCTCCCTGGCCATCCTGCGGCCCATGCTCGACGGCCGCGACTTCGAGGCCAACCTGAAAGCGCACGTGGAGGCCATCCGCGAGCAGGGCCAGCAGGACATCCTGCTGCACCTGGACCTCTCCGAGCCCTGGCAGGGCGCGCTGTTCCCGGCCCTGACCGCCTGCGGCTTCCTGCCCAGGCTCGTTTTGCCCCACGCGGGCGACTCCGACATGCTGGTGTGCCAACATGCCCCCGGCCATAGCTGAACTCGTCCCGGAGTACATCCGGGCCTTTGAAGCATACACGCCGAGCCGCCCGGACCCGGACCTCATGCGCCAGTACGGGGTGGACCACCTGCACCGTCTGAACAACAACGAGAACGC
>MGTN01000045.1:8985-11975 GCA_001799475.1 Desulfovibrionales bacterium GWA2_65_9
GCGCGCGGTCATCGAGGCCTTCGAGTCCCGGCGCTCGGCCATCTACCCCAGCGGCGACTGCTACACCCTGCGCACGGTGCTGGGGGAGCGCTTCGGCAAGGCCCCGGAGCGCTTCCTGGTGGGCAACGGCTCCTGCGAGGTCATCGCCAGCGTTATAAAAGCCTTCTGCGAGAAGGGCGACAACATCATCACCGCAGACAAGACCTTTGCCGTGTACGAGTGGGTGGCCGAATTCTCGGGCTTCGAGGCCCGGCTGATCCCGCTCAAGGACTGGGGCTTCGACCCGGAGGCCATGCTGGCGGCCATGGACAGCCGCACCAAGATCCTCTTCGTCTGCAATCCCAACAACCCCACGGGCACCTGGTGGGACCGCGAGACCATGGAGCGCTTCCTCTGCGGCGTGGCCGGGCGGGCCATCGTGGTCATCGACGAGGCCTACTGCGAATACGTGGACGACGAGCGCTTCCCGGACGGCATGGAGCTCATGGAGCGCCACCCCAACGTGGTGGTCTTCCGCACCTTCTCCAAGATGTACGCGCTGGCCGGTCTGCGCGTGGGCTACGTCTGCGGGCAGAAGGAGGTCGTGGACTACATCCGGCGCACGCACATCGTCTATTCCGTCAACGCCATGGGCCAGCCCGCCGCCGCCGCCGCGCTCATCGACGACGCGGCGCACATCCAGGCCACCCGGCGCATGGTGGCCGAGGCCAAGGCGCTCCTGCTGCCCGCCTTTGACGAGCTGGGCCTCCATTACGTCTCGAACGCGGGCAACTTCGTCATGGTCGAGACCCCGGCCTCGGACTCGCTCATTTACCGCCAGCTCATGCGCCGGGGGGTCATGGTGCGCACCATGACCGGCTTCCGCTTCCCCAACTGGATCCGCGTGACCATGGTCGAGCTGCCGGTGATGCAGGACTTCCTCACGGCCCTGCGCGAGGTTCTCAAGGTCGTGGACGGCGGCCCGGCGTGAGCCAGGACTCGCCCCTGGACTCCCCCCAGGACTCCGGCCAGGACGTCACGACGTCCACCGCACCGGCCCCAGAGCCGGGGCGAGAGCCGGGAGCGGGCCCGGGCGGGCCCCCTGCTGGCCCGCCAGATGATCCGTCGAATGGCCAGGCCAATGGCCAGCCGGGCATCTGGACCTACGAGTTCCTGTCGCTCTGCGCCATCAGCGTGCTGGCTTTCTGCAACATCGCCATCTTCTACAGCTTCTACAGCTACCTGACCGAGCTGGGCATCCCCCCGGCCTGGCGCGGGCCGCTGCTGGCCCTGGAGCCTTTCACGGCGCTTCTGGTGCGGCCCGTCCTGGGCCGTTTTTTGACCCTGGGCAACAGCGTGCGCTTCATGCGCGCGGGCCTGTGCCTGGCCACCCTGGCCCTGCTCTGCTACCCCTTCACCACGGCCATCGCCGCCCTGGCCCTGGTGCGCATGCTGCACGGCCTGGGCTTCGTCACCCTCGTGGGCGGGCTCATGGGCGTGCTCACGGCGGTGCTCCCGCATGACAAAAGCGCCCAGGGCTTCGGCCTGTTCTCCGTGTCCATCCTCCTGCCCTACGCCCTCATGCCGCCCTTCGTGGAGCTGGTGCTGCCCCATCTGCCGGGCCACGGCGCCGCCTATGCCCTGGCCGCGCCGCTGATGCTCCCGGCCTTCCTGCTGCTCGGCCCGCTGGGGCGGCGCACCCGCGCCCTGGCCGCGACCCTGCACCCCTCGCACCTGATCAAGCCCAGCTGGACCGAGGTGCGCCAAGGGCTCCGCAATCCGTCCGTGGCGCTGCTCATCCTGGCCAACCTGTTCCTCGTGGCGGCGCACGGCATCGTCTTCTTCTTCATGCGCGACTTCGCCCTGCTCATCGGCGCAGGCAACCCCGGCATGTTCTTCAGCTACGCCAACGCCGCCACCATCACCCTGCGCGTCACCTGCGGGCACCTGCTGGACAGCGTGGACAAGGGCCGCCTGCTGAGCCTCGCCTTCCTCGGGCTGGCCGTGCTCGTGCCGCTCTTCGGCTGGGCGGGCATTCCGCTGGTGCTCTTCGGCATGGCCGTGCTCTACGGCTCGGGCATGGCCCTGACCATGCCGCTCTTGAACGCCGGCATGCTCCAGGTCTCGCCGCCGAGGCTGCGGGCCTACAACGCCAACCTGATGATGGTGGCCGTGGACGCGGGCTTCTTCGCCGGGCCGTTCCTGGGCGGCATGCTCCTGGCCGCTGGCCTGAGCCACGCCGGACTGTTCGGCGTAAGCGGCGGCTTCATGCTCCTGGCGGGCCTGTGCGCCCTGCCCGTGGGCCGCGAGATGCGCAGGCCGGGCGCAGGGCAGCCATGACCGCCATCCTGCTCATGCGCCACGGGCAGATTGTACAGAGTCCGCGGGACAAGGACGGCGCGCACCGCTTCGTGGGCGACCGCGACCTGCCCCTGGACGACACCGGGCGCAGACAGGCCCGCGAGGCCGGGCGCATTCTTGCCGCAATGGGTGCGGGACTGGGCGACGGACTGGGTGACGGGCTGGGCGACGGACTGACCCTGCGCCGCGCGGTGTCGAGCGACCTTACGCGCAGCGTGGACACGCTTGCGCTGGCCGTGGCGGGCCTGGACCCGGCCCCGCTGCTGCGGGTCGAGCCCAGGCTCAGGGAGATCTCCATCGGCGACTGGCAGGGGCTGTACCCCGAGGAGGTGCGCAGGCTCACCCCGGGCGGCTTTGAGGCGCGCGGCGCGGACCTGGCGGGCTACCGGCCGCCGGGCGGGGAAAACTACAAGGACGTCACGGCGCGGGCCATGAACGCGCTCACCGCCCTGGCGCGCGAGGCCGAGGCCGCTGGCGGCGACGATGGCAATGGCGATAAGGGGGGAGTGGCCCTGGCCGTGGCCCACGCCGGGGTCAACCGGGCCGTGCTCTGCGCCGTGCTGGACCTGCCGCTGGCGCGCGTGCTGGCCCTGCCGCAGGATTACGGCTGCCTGAACCTGCTCTTCTGGCGGCGCGGGCGCTTCGAAGTC
>MGTN01000045.1:11985-14160 GCA_001799475.1 Desulfovibrionales bacterium GWA2_65_9
AGGCGCCCACGGGCGCGCCGAATTCCCGCCCGGCCCGCTCCATGTCCTCCAGCACCAGGCGTACGACCCTGGCCCCGGCCTCACTCTGGGTCTTGATGGCCGCCAGGACCACGGGCCGGAGGAAGCGCTGCACGAGCAGGGCGTCCGGGCCTTGCCCGGCCGAGCCGAACCACAGCGGCACAAAGCCCCCGAAGCAGCACCCGGCTTGGCGCAGGGCCTCGGCCGCAAAGCCGCAGGACGGCGAGCCCAGGGGCAGATAGAACTGGATCAGGTCGTGGCCCAGCCCCTCGGATTCGCTGATCTCCTGGGCCGCGCGCTCGGCGAAGTTTGCGCCCACCTCGGCCACGTGGCAGCGCGTGACCCCGGCAAAGCCGAACTGCTGCACGGCCATGTCCGTATCCGCATCCTCGGCCGGAACATGCCCGGACGCGCCCTGCTTGACCTTGCGCTGAAGCGGCCAGGCGGGGAGGATGGCCCGCACCTGCCCGTCCCAGCACTCCGGCACGAAGAGATCGCCTGGCTGGTCATGGTCCACGCGCACTTGCAACAGGCAGCTCACCCGGCCGGTGACGCCCTCGCCCGCGTAGGCCGCCGCAGGCATGAGCCCCAGCTCCAGGCCGCACTCCAGGAAATCACAGCTACGCGACATCTTCTGGGTCACCAGATGGTGGCACACGGCCTCGCCGAACACCCCGTCCACGCCGGGAATCTTCCCGAACATGTTCTGCTCCGCATACTTGTGCAGGCGGAAGGCCGCAAAGGTGTTGCGGTAGGCCTTGTCCACCAGAATCTGGCCATACTCGTACAGGCGGCGGTTGGGCGGGGAGCTCTGGTACATGGCCCCCTGGCCCACCACGGAGCCGTCTGCGGCGCGGGCCACGATGGTGTGGATGCGGCCGGTGCGGTTGGCCTCGATCAAGAGTTCCGGCACGTAGGGCTCGTCCACGGGGTAGTCCTCCCCGTAGATTTGCAGGAACAGCCGACCCACGCCAGGGGCGTCCGCAGGCCGGAAGGCGTCGAACTGGATCTTCTGGCCCGGCACCAGATCATGGGCGCTTGCGCGCAGCGCGGCGATGGCCTCGGCGCGGGTCACGCTCAGGCCCCTGCGTTGCCGACAAAGGCGGCGAAGTCGTCCAGGGTGCGCAGCTTGAGCGCCGTTTCGTCCTCCAGGCTCACCTTGAAGCGCTCCTCCAAGAGCGCGCAAAAGGCCGGGAAATCAACGGAATCGAGCCCCTGCTTGAGCAGCGGGGCCGCCGGGTCCACTGCGCGCGCCACCTCGGGCTTGACCCCGATCTCCTCCAGCATTGCCTTGAGCTGCACTCCTGTAACGGCCATGTCGTCCTCCTTGGTGCTCCCGCGCCTTACGCGCTGCGCAGGCGGAAGCGTTGGATCTTGCCCGTGGGGGTCTTGGGCAGATCGTTGTGAAACTCCACGCGCACCGGACACATGTAGATGGGCAAGAGTCCGCGCGCGTGCCCGATGATCTCCGCGCCCAGCTTCGCCCGGGCCTGGCCCTGATCCTGGCCCTGATCCTGGCCCTGATCCTGGGCGGTTTCCTTCAATACCACATGGGCGCAGGGCCGCAAGAGCCCCTCCACGCGCAGCCCGGCCACGGCGCACTCGGCCACGAGCGGGTGCTGCCGCAGGGCGTCCTCCACCTGCACGGGCGAGACCCAGTGCGCGCCCACCTTCATCATGTCGTCGCTGCGGCCCTGGTGGGTAAACACGCCGCCCGCGCGCACATAGACATCGCCCGTGGCCAGCCAGCCGCCGGGCAGCATGGTCTCGGCGGTCTTTTCCGGGCGGTTCCAGTAGGCTTTGGCCAGCCCAGGACCCCGGATGAGCAGGTTGCCGGGGGTGCCCTCGGGCACCTCCGGGCCTTGGCCGTCACCAGACCCGTCGCCAGGGCCGTCACCAGGGACAAGACGCGCCTCGAAGCCGGGCAGGGCCTCGCCGCTGGTGCCGCAGCGCACGCGGCCCGGAAAATTGGACAAAAACAGGTTGAAGGCCTCGGTGGAGCCGATGCCGTCCAGGATCTCCACGCCGGTCTGGCGCTGCCACTCCTGGCACAGGCTGGCGGGCAGGGCCTCGCCTGCGGAGTAGCACAGGCGCAACGACGACAGGTCGAACCCCGGCGCGCCGGGCTCGAAGGCCCGCAGCAGGAGGTTGTACAGG
>MGTN01000046.1:0-1429 GCA_001799475.1 Desulfovibrionales bacterium GWA2_65_9
TCCATCTCCACCGCATACTCGCCGTAGGTGGAGTCCAGGAGCTTGCCGCCGATGATGATGGCGTCGTTGGCGATGTGCTTGGGCGGGGCCAGGTCAAAGGTCAGGTTGGTGAAGGGGCTCTGCCCGCCCCAGCGGCTGGTGGTGTTGATGTTGAACACGAACTTCTGCACGGCCTGGCGCACCTTGTCATAGGTCAGGCCGTCGTGGCGGATGAAGGGAGCCAAGTAGGTGTCCACGTTGTTGAAGGCCTGGGCGCCCGCCCACTCGTTCTGCAAGGTGCCGAGGAAGTTCACCATCTGGCCCAGGGCGGAGTCGAAATGCTTGGCCGGGCCCGCGCAGGAGCGGCCCTCCAGGTTGAAGCCCTCCAGCAGCAGGTCGCGCAGGCTCCAGCCCGCGCAGTACCCGGCCAGGCCAAAGGACAGGTCGTGGATGTGGAAGTAGCCGTGCTCGTGGGCCAGGCGCACCTCCTCCGGGTATTTCTCCAGGGCGTAGCGGGCCTGCACCGTGCCCGAGAGGTGCAGCATGAGCCCCTGGAAGCTGTGGCTCATGTTGGCGTTCTCGCTCACGCGCCAGTCGCTCTTGGCCAGGTACTCGTCGATGGTCTCGGTGATGTCGAGGAAGGCCTCGCGCTGGTTGCGCAGCGCCCTGCGCTTCTCGCGGTACAGGATGTACTTCCGGGCCACCGCGAACTGGCGCATCTCCATGAGCACCAGCTCGACCATGTCCTGCACGTGCTCCTGCTCCGGGATGTCCACATCCTTGAGCTTGGCCTCGACCTTCAGCGCCAGGCGGCGGCCCAAAAGCGGGTCCTTGATGCCGCTGGCGCTCAGGGCCTTGAAAATAGCCTGGGCAATGCGGTCATTGGACCATGTTTCCAGCCGTCCGTCGCGCTTCAGAATCTGCGAGGGCATGGGGCCTCCTTGGGGGCTTGTAATCCTGTGTGGCAAGGGTGAACCCTGCGGGCAGCATGCCGCGCACGGTGGTGATGTCGGTTTCGGAGAGCTGCGGCACCCGGGTGGTGCGGAACAAAAAAGCTTCGGGCCGCTTCTCGGCCAGGGCGAACAGGCGCGAGAGGTTCCTGCGGGCGTCGTGTTCGCTCACCGCGCCGCCGGACAGGGCCGGATACTGGCCAAAGGGCCCTTTGACGTCCACGGAAAAAAGCTCCACCAGGCCCTCGGCCAGGAGCGCCTCGACAACATCCGGGCGCATGGCGTTGGTGTCGAGCTTGATGGGCAGGCCGCAGGAGGAGATCTCGTGCAGGATCATGCCGATGCCGGGGACGGCCGTAGGCTCGCCGCCGCTGACCGTGACCCCGGACAGCCAGCGCGCGCGGCTGGCCAGGAAGGCTTTGAGCCGGGCCAGGGGCAGCAGCGGCTCGGCCTCCATGTCCCAGGCCAGCGTGGCGTTGTGGCAGGTGGGGCAGCGCAGG
>MGTN01000046.1:1461-9651 GCA_001799475.1 Desulfovibrionales bacterium GWA2_65_9
TTGCCCTGCCAAGCCAAAACGGCCCAGTCAGGCGGCCCCGGAACATCCCGGAGCCTTGGCTTTGGCATATATACCAGCGGCCAACTTCTGTACAGGCCACACCAATGCCGCAAGAGTTACAATTCTGTATTCTGGACGATTACACCAGATGGCGGCTGATTTTCAGAGAAACTATGTTGTTTTCCACAGCAGCTGCGCAATTCTCTGCCGAGAATATTCACGATATTTTCTAGAGTGCGTTTAGAAGTTTTTCCGGGGCCTCGCGCGCGCGGCGTTTTCGACAGCGGAGTCTCTTTTTCCTGCCACATTGGAACGTTGGCGGGTTGAAGGACACGAGGTTACCTGTGCGCCATCCCCCGGCACAGCCCTTGCACATCCTCTGGTGCGGGAAGAAATTGCCCGCGCCACGTCTATGCCCAGGGGGTTTTCATGCGCGCACAGGTCATGACCACGATCCGTCAATTCGAACTGCTTCAGGGCTACCTGGGCAAGGCCACCTGCGGACAGTCGCCGCAGGACATCCCGCGCAACGTCCATGACCCGGTGATGCTCATGCGCGGCAACCCGGAGCACCCGGAGCACGACGCCCTGGGCATGCGCAACCGCGAGGTGCCCGCCCAGGCCGAGCTCCTGGTCCTCGGCGATTCCCAGGTCTACGGGGCCTGCGTGCGCGCCGACCAGTGCTGGCCGCTGCGCCTGCAGGCGGAGTCCGGCCAGGCGGTCTACAACGCCGGGGTCGAAGGCTGGGGCAGCGTGCAGTACGCCCTGGCCCTGGAGGAGCTGCTCTGCCTTGCGCCGCGCCGGGTCATCGTGGGCCTGCACACCGGCAACGACATCGCCGAGGCCTTCCAATGCGCCCGAGCCAGCACCTCGCCCCTGGCCAAAAGTTTCTGGAACCCAAGCTGGGCCGCCCTGCCCCTGGCCAACCTCTCGGACAAGTCCCGCGCCGAGCGCGCCGTGGCCCGGCTCGCCGCCGAGCGCCCGGACTTAAGCCCCGAGGACATCCTGGCCGAACTGGGCCAGCGGGGCGAGAGCGACGTGAACCCCTGCGTCATCGAGTCCAGCCGCTTCTATCTCTCCGAGCACTTCCGCCACGCCGTGCAGGACCTCTCGCACCCGGCCATCGCCGCCGGGCTCATGATCACCCGGAAGGTGCTGGGCCACCTGCGCGACCTCTCGCTGAACTACGGCTTCGCGCTGGGCATCATGCTCATCCCCACCCGCGAGTACCTGGTGGCCACCCGCCTGGACGAGGCCGAGGTGCGCGACCGCGACATGCTGGAACAGCTCGGCGTGACCGAGGCCACCATGCTCTCCGAGCTGCGCTCGGCCTGCGCGGACCTGGACCTGCCCTGCTTCGACCTCTCCGGCTACCTGCGGCACTTCGTGGGCGGCCGCATCTACCCCCAGGACTCGCGCATCGGCCACCCCAACGCCAAGGGCTGCGAGCTCATCGCCCGCTTCGTGCGCGACCGCGTGCTGCCGGGCCTGGACGCCAGTCAGCACATGCGCGCCGCCGTGGGCGGGGTGTACCCGATGTACTGAGACGGGAGCACCCAGGGGCTCCGCCCTGGCGCTGCCCAGGGGCTCCGCCCCTGAACCCCGCTGGGGGCAGCGGCCCCCAGACCCCCATTTTAAGCCGAAAGGGCTGCTTCAGGAGGAACCTGAAACAGCCCTTTCGGCTTGATGGAGGATGCCGTGGGAGCATCCGGAACAGCAGCGGGATTGGGGCCAGTTTCCAAAAGATGGGTTTTGGTTCCTGGCGAGAAGCGGGACGGGCTGGGGCCGGGGAGAGTACTCCTGCGGTACAGCCCTGGCTCCAGACCGGCCAGCGACGATGCCCAGGGAGCAAAAGACGCTTTTGGGGACAGGCCCCCTCTACAGCGCGGCGTCGAGCAGCAGATTGTCGCGGTGCACGGCCTCGGGATACGGGGCCGAACCCAGCACCGAGGCCAGCTCCGCGCTCTTGCGGCCCTGGATGCGGACGAGTTCCTCGCCGGAGTAGTTGGACAGGCCCACGCCCACATGGCGGCCGTCCAGGTCCACGATGCGCACCAGGGCGCCGCGCTCAAAGCGGCCCTCGACCTTGCGGATGCCCGCAGGCAAGAGGCTCTTGCCGTTCTCGCGCAGGGCCTTGGCCGCCCCGGCGTCCACGCTCACGGTGCCGGCGGGGTCGTCGTGATAGGCCAGCCAGAATTTGCGGTGCGAGACCAGCCGTCCGCAGGGCAGCACCAGGGTGCCCAGCACCTCCCCGGCAAAGATGCGCGTGAGGGCCTGCTGGCCCTTGCCGGACCCGTCCTTGCCGGAGCTATCCTTGCCGGAGCCGTCCTTACCGGAAACAATGAGCGTGGGCACGCCGAGCTGTGCGGCGCGGCGCGCGGCCCGGAGCTTGGAATACATGCCGCCGGAGCCGACAGATGTCTTGCCGTCGCACATGGCCTCGATGTCCAGGCTCTCGATGTCCGCGATCAGGGGCACGCAGGCCGCATCCGGGTGCTTGTCCGGGTTCTTGTCGAACACGCCGTCGGCGGAGGTCAGGTTCACGAACAGGTCCGCGCCCACCAGGTCCACGATGAGGCTGGCCAGCGTGTCGTTGTCGCCGAACTTGAGCTCGGCCACGGCCACGGTGTCGTTCTCGTTGACGATGGGGATGACGCCCCAGTCGAGCAGCCTGCGCATGGTGTTGCGGGCATTGCGGAAGCGCGCGCGCGAGCGCAGGTCCTCGCGGGTCAGCAGGATCTGGGCCACGGTCTTGCCATAGCGGCTGAAGGCCTCGTCATACTCGTGCATCAGGCGGCTCTGGCCGATGGCCGAGGCAGCCTGGCGCGAGGGCAGCTCGGCGAAATCTATGGTGCCCGAGTTTTGCACGCTCTGGCGGATGCGCGTGCGCCCGGCGGCCACGGCCCCGGAACTCACGAGCACCACCTCCAGGCCCTGGTCGTGCAGCGCGGCGATCTGGTCCACCAGCCGCCCCACGATCTCGGGATCCAGGCCCTTGTCCGAGGTCAGGACAGCGCTGCCGACCTTGACCACCACACGCTTGGTGCGGCCCAAAATCTCGCGGCGCAGGGCGCCCGCGTCCAGCTGTCCTGCCCCGTCGCTCATGTCCCGCTCTCCCCTGTCCAGTCCGGCTCCTCGGCAGCGGATTCGTCCGCCGGGCTCAAGGCGTCGAAGCGCTGCCACATCTCGGCCAGCAGCCCGGGCAGGCCGTCGCCGGTCAGGGCCGAGACGAAGAGGATGTCCCCCGGCGCGTTTTGGCGCAGGGCGGCCAGGCGCTCCGGCTCCAGGATGTCGATCTTGTTGATGACGCGGATCTGCGGCTTGGCCGCCAGCTCCGGGTCAAAGGCGCGCAGCTCCTCGTTGAGCATGGCGTAGCCGGCCTCGGGATGCTCCGGGTCGGCGTCCAGGCCGCTTAAGATATGCACCAGGAAGCGCGTGCGCTCCACGTGCTTCAAAAACTGGTAGCCCAGGCCCAGGCCCTGGCTGGCGCCCTCGATGAGGCCGGGGATGTCGGCGATGACCAGACGCCGAGCGTTTGCGTCCTCCACCACGCCCAGGTTGGGCACCAGCGTGGTGAACGGATAGGCCGCGATCTTGGGGCGCGCGGCGGACACCGCGGACAGGAAGGTCGACTTGCCCGCGTTGGGCAGGCCGAGCAGCCCGGCGTCGGCCAGCACCTTGAGCCGGAGCAGCAGGCGCTTTTCCGTGGCGGGCTTGCCGGGTTCGGCGTGCTTGGGCGCGCGGTTGGTGGAGCTCTTGAAATGCAGGTTGCCGCGCCCGCCGATGCCGCCGGGGCAGACCACGTATTCCTGGTCCGGGCGGGAGAGGTCGGCCAGGAGCACGGGCAGGGTTGCGCCGTCCGGGCCGTCATCGTAATTGGCGCCGCCTTGCGACACGTCCAGGAGCATGGTGCCCACGGGCACCTCAATGACCAGGTCCTCGCCGTTGCGGCCGTACTTGTCCTGGCCCCTGCCGTTCACGCCGTTCTCGGCCTCGAACATGCTGCGCACGCGGAAGTCGTACAGGGTCAGCAGGCGCGTGCTGGCGCGGAAGATGACGTCGCCGCCCTTGCCGCCGTCGCCGCCGTCGGGCCCGCCCTTGGGCAGGTTCTTGGCGCGCTTGAGGGAGGCGCTGCCGTTGCCGCCCTTGCCGGAGCGCACGATGATGCTGGCTTCATCCACGAATCGCATGGGCTGGTAACCGCCTGGACCGAAGAAAAACGGGCAGGAGCCGCATGGTGCCGCTCCTGCCCGCCGTTCGGATCTTAAAGGATTGGGTGCTAGAGCCTTGTGTCTAGGCGCTCACGGGCAGAATGTGCACCCGGGTCTTGACCTTGTTCTTGCGCGTGTACTTCTCGTACTTGACCTCTCCGTCCACCAGGGCGAACAGGGTGAAGTCCTTGCCCAAGCCGACGTTCTTGCCGGGGTGGATCGAAGTGCCCACCTGGCGAACGAGGATGTTGCCGGCCAAAACCTTCTGACCACCGTAACGCTTGACGCCCCGGCGCTGGCCGGCGCTGTCGCGGCCGTTTCTGGAGCTGCCGCCCGCTTTCTTGTGAGCCATATCAGTTCTCCTTCAGGGGACTTAAGCCTGGATGGATTTGACCTTCAGGCTGGTGTAGTCCTGACGGTGGCCGGTCTTCTTGTGGAAGTCGTTGCGGCGCTTCTTCTTGAAAACGAAGATTTTTTCGCCGCGGCCATGGCCAAGAACCTCACAAGACACCGTAGCGCCTTCCAGGTAGGGGGCGCCAATCTTGGTGGCGCCTTCAGCGGACACAAGCAGGACCTTGTCCAGGGCCAGCTCGCTGCCGGCATCGGCCTGGAGCAACTCCACCTTGAACTCGAGTCCCTGTTCCACGCGGTACTGCTTACCGCCGGTCTCGATAATTGCGAACATTGCGAATACCTCCATCGCGTAAGAGGGGCTTTCTTAGCTCCAAGGCCGGGGAAAAGTCAAGCGCCGCGTGGTGATTATTTTTCACCAGCGCAAACGGACCTCAGGCCCTGGCCAGCACCAGCACATGAACCTGTGCGGCACCGGCGGCCAGCATCATGCGCGAACATTCCTCCAATGTCGAGCCCGTTGTCATGATGTCGTCCACCAAAAGCGCCGTGCGCCCGGCCAGAATCTCCGGGCTCGCCGCAAAGGCCCCCCGGATGTTCTCGGCGCGGTGGGCGCGGTCGAGCTCCATCTGCGGCACCGTACGCCGCACGCGCTTGAGCGCCTCCTGGCGGATGGGCAGGCCCCGGCGCAGGGCCACAAGCCGCGCCAGCTCCCGGCTCTGGTTGAAGCCGCGCCAGGAGAGCCGCCGGGGATGCAGCGGCACCGGCACCAAAAGCTCGCAGGCGCATAGCTCCGGGAGGACCGCCGCCGAGCGCTCGAAGGCCAAGGCCAGGCACTCCTGGAGCTGGCGGCCCAGGCCCAGCTGGCCCTCGAACTTGTAGCGCAGGATCAGGTCGCGCAGGCGGCCGTCGTAGGCCCCAAAGGCAACCAGCCGCCCCCAGGGCCGCGGCGACTCCTGGCAGGCCCGGCAGAACGCGGGCTGCTGCGGGACATCCGGCGGCAGCCCCGCTGCCAGATCAGAGGCCGAATTAGAGGACAAATCAGAGGACAGACCGGACAGCTGGCCGCAGCCGGGGCAGGCCGCAGCCTCGGGCGGGGCCAGGGCCAGGCAACAGTCCGGGCAGAGGCTCCGGTCCAGGCCCGGCACGGGCTGGGCCACGCGCCCGCAGCCCGGACAGCGGGGCTCGTCCAAGAGCAGGGGCCGGGCCAACCCAGCCAGCCGGGCCAGATGATCCAGGCCCCGGCGGATGATCATCGGAGCGCGCCCTGCGCCGCTGCCCAGGCCTCGCGCCCCAGGGCCAGCACGCGGTCCACGGCGATGGGGTCGGCCGTGAGGTCGCCGCGCTCGTCCTTGCCGCGAAAGCTCACCGGCTCGGCCAGGGTCAGGGCGAAGTTCACCAGAAAATACTTGAGGGTCAGGCGCGCGCCGTCAAAGAGCTTTTGCCCTGTCGGCTGCCCGCCCACCAGGCAGGCGAAGCCCTGGCGCTCCGGATAGGCCAGGAGCCAGGCGTCGCCCTTGCGCCGGGCCTCCCAGAAGCGCTGGGAGCGGTCGATCCAGGTCTTGCACAGGGACGGCAGCGCATAGAAGTAGATGGGCGAGCAGACAACCACGCTGGGCGCAGCCAGGAGCAGGGCGAAAAGCTCCTCGGCCTGGTCCTTCCCCCGCAGCACGCAGGCCGAGTCCTTGTCCTTGGCGCAGGCCCGGCAGGCCAGACAGGCCAGCACGAAATAGTCGCGCAGGGCCACGATCCGGGCCGTGCCCCCGGCCTCGCGCACGCCGCGCGCCACCAGCTCAGCCGCAGCGTCGGAATTGCCGCCGGAGCGGTGGCTGCCTTCCAGGATCAGCACGGACTCGCTCAACTCAGGCATGGCTCCTCCCCCCTCTCATCTCCCGGCTCGTCACCCATCTCTTAAATATGGATCATCCGCGTGGCTGTTTGCGCGTCACGCGCGCCGCCAGCATTGGCGTTTCCCGACTCCCCTGCTCCGGAGTTCCCGGCTCGGGAACCGCCCCGGACCCTGGCTCCGAAACCGGCTCCCAGACGAGGGTCCAGTCCCCGGCGATGAACGCCGCGTCCTCGACATTGGGCGCGAGGCCAGCGCGCACCAGGAACACCAGTTCGTCCTCGCGGCTGAAACGGAGGTGCCACCCGACCTCCATGCCCAGCCCTCAACACATGTCACGCAGATCGATGGTCTTGATATCAATTGTCGTCATGGCCTACCCTCTTCGCGTATAGAGCCAGGGGGCGCTGCCCCTGGACCCCGCCGGGGGGAATGATTCCCCCGAACCACCTCATTTGTCGGCTGCGGCCCGGGCTCTAGGGCTCTCCATCCAGGCGCGGTCCCGTTCCTGGCAGGGCAAAGCGCCCAGCGCGTGAACGTCCGGCCGGCTCAAAAGGGATTCTCGACCGTCGGGAACTGGAAGCCTTCCTCGCGAAAGAGCCGAAGGCAGACCTCCACGGCCCGCTCCTCATACCGGACGCCGCAGCCCTTCTCAATCTCCGCCAGGGCGGCCTCGATGCCCAGGCTCGGCCGGTAGGGGCGATGCGAGCACATGGCGTCCACCACATCGGCCACGGCGATGAGCCGCGCGCCCTTGTCGATGTCCGCGCCGGACAGGCCGTGGGGGTAGCCGGAGCCGTCCATGCGCTCGTGGTGCTGGCGGATGATGATGGCCACGGGCCAGTCCTCGCCCAGATTCTTCAGGATGCCGTAGCCCACCTCAGGGTGCATCTTGATGACCGAGAACTCCTCGTCGCGCAGCACTCCGGGCCGGTTCAGGAAGTCCGCAGGCACGTAAATCTTGCCGATGTCGTGGAGCAGGGCCGCGATGCGCAGGATCTCCAAATCGTCTGCGCTGAACTTGAGCTTGCGGGCCATGGCCAGGGTCAGGGCGGCGACTCTGGACTGGTGCCCGGCCAGGTAGGGGTCACGCGCCTCCACCAGGGCCGAGAACCCGTCCACGATGCCCTCCAGCAGACGCTTGAAACGCTTGAGCGAATAGTTCTCGCGCTGGGCCTCCACAAGGCCGTGCTGCCGCACGGCCTCGGCCAGGGCCTTGTCCAGGGCCTCGGGCGGGCAGGGTTTGCTGAGAAAGCGAAAGATGAAGCCCTGGTTCACGGCCTCCACAGCGTTGTTCAGGTCGGCGAACCCCGTGAGCAGGATGCGCACCGTATCCGGATACAGCTCCGCAGCCTGGGCCAGGAACTGGATGCCATCCATGCCGGGCATCCTGAGGTCCGAGACGAGCACGGTGAATGGCGGGCCGGGCGCCAGGATCTCCAGCGCCTCCGCAGCGTTTTGGGCCGAATGGACCTCATACTCCCCCACGAACTGGCGGCGCATGGAGTCGAGCAGGTTGGCGTCGTCGTCCACGAAAAGCACGCGCGCTTTGGGCTGGGACATGGCCGGTTCTCCTTTGCGGTCTGGCCTCGGGTCTGTTTCCAAAAGATGGCTTTTGTTCCCTGACGAGCAGAGCGTCTGTTTGGGGGCCAGGGAGTGTACTCATGCGCTACAGCCCTGGACCCAAATCGACCCGCGCCGACTTCCAGACAACCTCCAGGGGGCAAAAAACGCTTTTAGCGACAGGCCCTAGAGCGGCTGAATGACCGCCACGGGCTGGTT
>MGTN01000047.1:0-5710 GCA_001799475.1 Desulfovibrionales bacterium GWA2_65_9
CCCTTCAAGGAGCTGCTGCAGAACACCTGCGGCTTGCTCTTCGAAAACGAGCGCGAGGCCACCCTGGTCGAGGGGCTCTGCCGCAGGATATCGCTGCGCAGCGCCGGGTCACCGGGAGAATACCACCACCTGCTGCTGCAGGAGCCGGAGGAGATGCACCACCTGGTGGAGCTTCTGACCATCAATGAGACCTACTTCTTCCGCGAGCCCGAGCAGTTGAAGCTGATGCAACAGCAGCTGATCCCGGAGCTCCTGGCCGCCCACCCGGGCCGCCCGCTGAAGATCCTGAGCGCAGGCTGCTCCACAGGCGAGGAGCCCTACTCCATCGCCATGCTGCTGCGGGAGGCCTACGGGCCTGAAAGCGCGCAGCGCTTTTGCATCGTCGGCGTGGACATCGACGCCGCCGCCCTGGCTGCGGCGCGGCGCGGCGTATACGGCAAAGGCTCCTTCCGGGGCATGGACCAGGCCCTTGTGGAGCGCTATTGCAAGCCTCATGGCAGCGGGGAGCAGCGCCTCACGGAGTCGATCCGCAGCCAGGTCCAGCTTGGGCAGGTGAATCTCCTGGCGCGTGATTACCCGCCCCTGATGAACAACCCGGACATCATCTTCTACCGCAACGTGTCCATCTACTTCGGGGGCCAGACCCAGCGCGACATCTTCAGCCGCCTGGCCGAAACCCTCAATGAGAGCGGCTATCTCTTCGTCAGCGCGACGGAAACCATGCACCACAACATCGGCGTGCTGCCGCTGCTGCAAAGGGGAACCCAGTTCCTCTACCGCAAGGTCCAGGCGCCTTCCATCGCCGACCGCCGCCAGACCCGGCGCAGCGCTCCCGTTGCCGCGCCCGGCTCTGGCCAGAAGGCCGCCAGGACCGCCGCAGCGCCGCCGCGCAAAGCTCCGGCCAAGCCTGTGCGCGGCCGGCCCGCAGCCCCGGCAACGCAGGAGCGCAGCGCGGAGCAACTCTTTGACGAAGCCCTGGAGCTGGTCCAGAAGGGCCGCCCGGAAGAGGCCCTGGCCCTGCTCGACGAGCTGTTCGCAAGGGATGCCGCCTGTGCCAAGTCCTGCGCGCTCAAGGCCGCCATCCTGCTGGAGCTTTCCCGCTTCCAGGAGTCCAGAGCCGTTTGCGAGGCGGCGCTGGCGCGCAATCCGCTCTGCCTGGATGCGGCGCTCATGCTCGGCCTCATCGCCCGCCATGAAGGCGACTCGGACGAGGCCTTCAAACGCTTCAGGGAGGCGCTCTATCTCGACACGGCCTGCTGGCCCGCCCATTTCTTCATCGCTGAGGGCATGGCCGTCCTGGGCGAAAAGAAGCGTGCGCGCAACGGGTTTGAAACCGTCTTGAGGATTCTGGAGAAGGGCGCGGTTCAGGACCATGACCGGGAATTCTTCCCCCTGGCCTTCAAGGCCGAGCACTACCTGGCCATGTGCCGCCACAAATTGACGCTCCTGTAGGAGCACGGGTACCACCATGGCGTTTGACTACTCCAAGTTCCTGGCCCGGTTCGTCGATGAGGCGAGGGAGCACTGCGCCACGATCAGCGAAGGCCTCCTGGCTCTGGACAGTTCCCCGGGAGACGTCGAGGCCATCAACGCGCTGTTCCGCTCGGCGCACACCATCAAGGGCTCGGCCCGGATGATGAAGGTTCTCGGCGTCAGCGAGCTGGCCCACCGCATGGAGGATGTGCTTGATGGCGCGCGCAGCAGCCGTATTCCGTTCACCCGCGCCCTCTCCCAACTCCTTTTCAAGGGGGTGGACTGCCTCCTGGCGATGCTGGACAAGGTGAACGCCGGGGAACAGCCCGAGGCCCCCCTTGAACTGCGCGAGGCCCTGGTGCGGGCCGCAGCGGGCGGTGAGCCGCCAAAGCCCGCCGCCGAGCCTGTGGCCGCAGCGCCCGTCGCCGCAGCGCCCGCCGGAGAGCCGCCAAAGCCCGCCGCGCCCCCGACGACCCTCACCGAGGAACAGCACAAGGGGGCGCTGGCCACAGGCCACACGCGGGCGCAGGAATACCTGCGCGTCCATGCGGACAAGCTGGACGACCTCATCCGGCTGATGGGCGAGATCATCTCCGAGCACGGCCGCTTCCGCAAGGATGTCCGGCAGTTGAAGGACATCGCGGCGGACACGGAACGGCACCTGCTCGCCGTGGCCGAGGGCCAGGGCAAGCCGCCGGGCAAGGGGCCGGGCGACTCCGGCGCGCGTCGGCGCAGTGCGGGCAACAGCACGGCGCTGCAGCTCTCCCTGCGCCAGACCATGCGCTCCGTCACCGATGCCGTGCTGATGCAGGAGCACCTGATCGGAGAGCTCCAGGAGACCTCGCTCAAGCTGCGCATGCTGCCGCTTTCAACACTGTTCGCTCCCCTGCGCCGCACGGTCTGGGACATGGCCCAGGAGTTCGGCAAGGACATCGACTTCGTGGTCCAGGGCGAAGAGACGGAACTGGACCGCAAGATCACCGAGCGCATCGGCGACCCGCTCATGCACATGATCCGCAATGCACTGGACCACGGGCTGGAGAGCCCTGAAGTGCGGGTCGCCGCAGGCAAGCCCCCCAGGGGGAACATCACCCTTTCCGCGTTCTACGACGGCGGCTGCGTGACCATCGCCCTGAGCGACGACGGGCATGGGCTCTCGGCTGACCGGATACGGGAGAAGGCGCTGGCCAAGCGGCTCTACAGCGAGGAGAGTCTGGCGCGCATGTCCCGCGCCGAGATCTACAATATCATCTTCCTGCCGGGCTTCAGCACCAGCCCCGTCATCACCGATGTCTCCGGCCGGGGGGTGGGGATGGATGTGGTGCGCCGGAACATCGTTGAAGAGCTTAAGGGCACCATCAGCATTGAAACAAAGGAGGGGCAAGGGACCTCCTTCCTCCTGCGCCTGCCGCTGAACCTGGCGGTGTTCCCGCTTTTCCTCGTCTCCGCAGGCGGCCTGATCTGCGCCCTGCCCGCCACCTCCATCGTGGAGATGCTCGCCATCGCCCGCGACGAGATCATCGAGATCCTCGACAAGCGGGCCATACGGCTGCGCGAGCAGATCGTTCCCCTGGAAGAGCTGGCCGCCATCCTGAAGTTCACTGGCCAGGCGCCGACCCAGACGGGAACAGCGCTGGTGGCCATCGTCCGGGACGGGCAGGAGAAGCTTGGCCTGCTGGTGGACGAGATCCTCGGACGCGAGGAGATGGTGGTGAAGCCCCTGCCGCCGCACATGAAGAACCTGCGCCTGGTCACCGGCGGCACCATCGGCTCCGGGAACAGCATCATCAATGTGCTGCACGTGCCCGAACTGATCCGGCAGGCCCACGGCCTGGCGGATGTCGGCCGTATGGCCGCAGACAAGGACGAGGAGCGCGGCGCGACCATCCTGGTGGTGGACGACTCCGTCAACACGCGGGAAATCGAGCGGAGCATCCTGGAGGCCTATGGCTACACGGTGGAAACCGCAGAGGACGGCCAGGAAGCCTATGACCGGACACGCAGCGAGCTCTTTGACCTCGTGATCACCGACGTGGAGATGCCCCGCATGGACGGCTTCACGCTCACCGAGTCGTTGCGCGCCGATCCGCGCTACCGCAACGTGCCGGTGGTCATCGTGACCTCGCGCGAGAAGGAAGAAGACAAGAGGCGCGGCATCACGGTGGGCGCCGACGCCTATATCGTCAAACGGGCCTTTGACCAGTCCAACCTGCTGGACACGGTCAAAAGCCTGATCGGGTGAATGGTCGGCATGAAATATCATGGCAAGGCCGCTGGTTAGCGCAGCCCCTGGCACCGCCGCCCAGCGACGCTGCCCAGGCCGCCCTTCGCTGCCCCCTGCAACGTGCCAGCCCCCAGGCGGAAGCGCCCTGCTGGCGAAAAGTTAGCGCTTGAAGGCATAAGGAACAAACAGATGACGGAAGCAGCTGCCAAGATCCTGGTCGTGGACGATGATCTCTTCACCGCGCAACTCACCGGGCTGGTCCTGGAAGCCTCCGGGTACGAGATCCTCATGGCCGAAGGCGGCCTGGACGCGCTGGAAAAGGTCGCCGGGGAACCGGCCCTGCGCGTCATCGTCTCGGACATGAACATGCCGCTCATCGACGGGGCCCAGCTGTTCGAAGAGCTCCGCCAACAGGGCTGCAGGCTGCCCTTTGTCCTCTTGACCGGGCAGGACGCGGCCGCGCTCCGGCTGGCCCATCCGCAGATCGACGCCGTGCTGGCCAAGGACGAAAGCTTCCAGGAGCTGCTCCCGGAGCTGGTCGGCAGCCTGCTCGCGAAACAACCCAAGGGAGAGGCGACATGAGCACACCCGCAACCGTTGCCGCCGAGAAGCTGGACAAGCTCCGGACCGCCTACGTCCAGCAACTCCCGGCCCAGCTGGAGCTGGCCAGGAAGGTCTTGGCCGGCCTGGCCCAGGATGCTCCCGCCCCGCAGGGCCTGGAGGAGCTGCACCGCCACCTGCATACCCTCAAGGGGGCCTGCGCCTCCTTCGGTCTGGGTTCCGTGAGCGTGGTGGCCGCAGAGGGTGAGCACCTGGCGAAACAGGCCATGAAGGGCGAAGCCGCAGCGGACGGCGCCTGGCGCAAACTGTTTGAGGACTGCCTGGAGCGTTTGGGACGCGAGATTGCGGGCATCGACCTCGCGCAGCAGCCTCTCCAGACCCAGGATATTTCCATGGCCTCCGACTCGCCCCCCCGGGATGCAGAGCAGAAGCTCGTCTACCTCTGCGAGGACGATTCGTTCCAGTGCCAGAACATGGCCACGCAGATCAGCTGTTTCGGCTTCAAGGTAGTGGCCTTCGAAAAGCTGGATGAATTCCAAAAAGCCGTGCGCGAGGCCAGCCCCGACGTCATCGTCATGGACATGATCCACCCTGCGCGCCAGACCGGCGGGGCCGAAACCATCAAGGAAATCCTGGCCGAACGCGAAACCAAGACCCCGGTGGTGTTCATCTCCACAAGCAACGAGATGCCATCGCGCCTGGCCGCCGTGCGCTCCGGCGCCAGCGCCTATTTCGTCAAGCCCGTAAACGCGACCGAACTCTCCGCCACCCTGCACGCCCTGACCTCGACCAAAGCGCCCGAGCCGTACCGGGTCATGATCATCGACGACGACTCCAGCCTCTTGAAGGTGTACAGCATCACCCTCAGGGAGGCGGGGATGGTGACCAAGACCCTGAGCGATCCGCTCCTGGCGCTGCCGCGGCTCTATGACTTCAAGCCGGACCTGATCCTGATGGACATGCACATGCCCGGCTGCAACGGCATGGAACTGGCCAAGGTGATCCGCCAGATCGATGCCCACATCAGCATCCCCATCGTCTTTCTCTCCAGCGAAACCGACGAGGGCTTGCAGTGTGACGCCCGCAGCATGGGCGGCGACGAGTTCCTGGTCAAGCCCATCAAGCCCGAACACCTCGTCTCCGCCGTAAGCTCCCGTGCCGGGCGGATGAAGCTCATCCGCTCCCTCATGACCAGGGACGGCATGACCGGGCTTTTCAACCACAGCGCCACCAAGGAATACCTGCACAGGACCGTGGATCTGGCCCAGCGCAAGGGCGAGGACCTCTGCTTCGCCATGATCGACCTGGACCACTTCAAGACCATCAACGACACCTATGGCCACCCTGTGGGCGACCAGGTGATCGTGGCCCTGGCCAACCTGCTCAAGCAGCGGCTGCGCAAATCCGACGTGATCGGCCGCTATGGCGGGGAGGAATTCGCCGTCATCCTGC
>MGTN01000047.1:5720-5899 GCA_001799475.1 Desulfovibrionales bacterium GWA2_65_9
CATCGAGGAAGCGGCCCTGCTTCTGGACAATCTGCGCAACGACTTTGCAAGCATCAGCTTTCCTGTGAAAAACACCCAGTTCAGCGCGGCCTTCAGTTGCGGCGTAGCCCAGCTTCGCGACACAAAGAGCGCGGAAGCGCTGTGCGCCGGGGCGGACAAGGCGCTCTACACGGCCAAGC
>MGTN01000047.1:5906-6065 GCA_001799475.1 Desulfovibrionales bacterium GWA2_65_9
CCGCAACCGCACTGTCGCCCTCGGCTACCAACTGCCCCAGATCAACTTAAGCGGGGTGTCCATTCTGGTGGTCGAGGACGCACCCCCCATACGGGCCATCCTGACACACATGCTCCAGGCCCTTGGCTGCGACTCCCTGGCCGAGGCCGCAAACGGGCA
>MGTN01000047.1:6104-8063 GCA_001799475.1 Desulfovibrionales bacterium GWA2_65_9
CATCATCGCGGACTGGCACATGCCGATCATGGACGGGCTGGCGCTGCTCAAGGTGATCCGGGCCGACGCCAGGATCAGCAAGATGCCCTTCCTGATGGTTTCCGGCGAAGGCGACTTTAGCGCAGTGAAACAGGCGATCCTGGCCGGGGTGTCGGACTACATGCTGAAACCGGTTTCCACGGCCAAGCTCTCGAGCAAGCTGGCCCGACTTCTCAACAAGGTCAAAGTTGAGCAGTAATGCACCGGCCATCGCCGCACGGAGAAATGCTCTCGCTTTCAGGGAACGCCCCATTGGGCGCGGGCAAATCGCTGAAAATCGCTCGGGAGAGCCTTCCCTGCTGGCAAAGGTCCAGAACCGCCCGCCCCTATAGCGGCCTGCTCGTGCTGAAGAGCTTGTTCCGACTTTGCTCCACGGCGAGTAGAAGCCCGGGCTCATCCGTGCATGCGCAGGCGTTCGCGGCCATCAGGCATGGCCCAGGAGCATTGCCTGACATGCGGCAATAGCCAAGAAGCCAACTGCGAGACTGGATAATCCCCCAGAGCCCGTCTCCCTGCCGGTTCAAGCCCGGCCCTGGGCACCCAAGACACTCAAAAGAAAAGGTCGGTGGACGTATCGCCGTCCATTGCTCTTGCAGGTTTGCCCCAGTTTCGCCCACCGACTTCAGGCACTGGAGCGAGGAAGAGCCAGTGCCCAGCATCCGCAAGCGCAGACCAGCCCACGGGGAGGCGTGGAACAGAAGGAATGGCGCCCCCAATCCAGGCGGGACAGTGGTCACGGAAGATCGAGCCGGAACCTGCCCCGGTGTCTATGCGGCTTGCTGCTCAGCTCCAGGGAGCCGGTCGGTCTAGGGCCTGTTTCCAAAAGATGGATTTTGTTTCCCTGGCGAGGAAAGAGGCGATTTTGGGCCAGGGATAGTACTCATGCGGTACAGCCCTGGCACCAAATCGACTCATGACGATGTCCAGGGGGCAAAAGACACTTTTAGAGACA
Source organism: Desulfovibrionales bacterium GWA2_65_9 (assembly GCA_001799475.1). GTDB lineage: Bacteria > Desulfobacterota > Desulfovibrionia > Desulfovibrionales > Desulfovibrionaceae > Humidesulfovibrio. The sequence goes on from MGTN01000047.1 coordinate 7,096, forward strand.
GGCCCTAGGCGAGATGGATCTCAACGTCGGAGGAATCGAGGTGGGCCGGGGCGTTGTCGAAATGGGCGACAGTGAGCGCCCCGCCGACGCCGGTGCCGTCCGCGTCATACATGAGGTTCTGTGCAGCGGTGTCGTAGTAGAGGCTGGGGGCAGTGTTGTCCGGCGCAGCGCCCGCAGAGAAGTGGAGCGTGGTCGCAAACGACCCGTCATTGGCCGTTGTGTCAAAGTGCAGTTTGTCGCCGCCATGGAAGTGGATGATGTTGTCCCCGAACTCGCTCGCGGCGGTGTAGCGGTAGATGTCGTTGCCCCCGCCGCCGTCCAGGGTGTCACAGCCCTGCCCGCCGAAGAGGATGTCGTTGCCGGCCCCACCGAGGAGCGAATCCTGACCCGCTCCGCCGAAAAGGCTGTCGTCGCCCCCGATACCCGAAAGGCTGTCGTTGCCAGCCCCGCCATCGATGGAGTCGTTGCCAATGCCTCCGAAGAGGTTGTCGTTGCCCCCGCCGCCTTCAATGCAGCTGTCGCCGCTGTTGCCGAAGAGCGTATCATTGCCCAGGCCGCCGACCAGGTGGCTGAAGGTGCTGCCGTCGAAGGTGTCGCCTGCGGCATCGCCGCCTGTGGCCGTGCCTGCGCCGAGGTCCACGTTCACGCCGGTGGTGTCGTGCGCATAGGACAGGGTGTTGTGTCCGGCATTGCCGCTCAGGCTGTCGGCGCCAGCCCCGCCCTCGATGGTGTCGTCACCGTCGCCGCCATTGATGGTGTCCGCACCGTTTCCGCCAAAAAGATGGTCGCTACCGGCCCCGCCGTCGATGGCGTCGTTGCCGTCGCCGCCGTCCAGGACATTGCCGCCAGCATCGCCGGCGAGGGTGTCGTTGTAGTGGGAACCAGTAACACTCTCAATGCCCGAGAGCGCGTCCGTGCCTGCGCCGCCTGTGGCCAGGCCGGTGGACAGATTCACGATGACGGCAGCC
>MGTN01000047.1:8081-8600 GCA_001799475.1 Desulfovibrionales bacterium GWA2_65_9
CGAGGAGCCGGTGATGTTCTCCGCAATCCCCAGCCCGGTCACGCGCATGCTGTCGGAGCTGTCCCAGCTGGCATCGAAGGTCAGGTTCGCGAGGTTGGTTGCGCTCGCGCTGGCGCTGACATGGACCGTGCCCGAACTGCCGAGGTCATACATCTTCCACGGCCCGAGCTGGCTGCCCGTGAACGTGGCCTCCACATGGTCTCCGTTGAGCCAGATCTCCTCGATGTGGCTGATGCTGGCCAAGGTGAAGTCCGTACTCGCGTCCACCCGGATGGCGTCGGTGTCCGGAGCCGCTCCGCCGATGATGGCTTCACCCGAGGGCGCGTCGCCAGTGTTGTAGACAAAGACGTCATTGCCCACGCCGCCGTCAACGCGATCAACGCCAACCCCGCCAAACAGGGTGTCATTGCCAGCGCCGCCGAGCAGGGTGTCGCTATCATTTCCACCGTGGAGCACATCGTTGTCCGCTCCGCCGTCCAGAGAGTCGTTGCCCAGGCCGCCATTCAGAATGTCGTCGTT
>MGTN01000048.1:0-5864 GCA_001799475.1 Desulfovibrionales bacterium GWA2_65_9
TTCTAATCGTGGGAAAGTAGGTCGCTGCCAGGACTTTATTTAAAGGCTCCGTTGAAAGACGGAGCCTTTTTCTTTGCCCTGCGCAGGCCGCGCGCGTTGACTCTCAGGGGGGGCAGGGGCAGAACGTCAAACCAGTGCGCATGCCAATTCGTGGCGCCCGCCACCCTGCTCCTAGCCTCCTCTCCCACGCCCTCCCATTCTCTCCGCTATGCCAAGGCTTCCTCCAATGGCCGCAGCAAGCGCTTGGCGCCTGAAGCCCGAAACGGAACCTTTTGGCCCTGACGGATTGCCCTTGGCCTCCTCTCTCGCTGACCACCGCAAGAGTCTCCCGGCGTGCCGTTGTTCTGTCTTCAGGCTGGCGCAAGCGGTGATGGCCTGGCTGCTGCGCATTGGCGCGGCGTCAGTGGTTGTCGTGTGGGCGGGGGAGCGCGGCCGGCCGCTTAATATTCAGGGGGCTGCAATATGCTGCTGCCGTGCTTCGGGACGCGGAACGACCCCCTGGAGGCAAGGAAGCGGTCAGCGGGGCGGCTGCTCCAGCAGCGGCGGCAGGGCCAGCACAAAGACCGTGTCCCAGCGTTTGCCCGTGACGAAGAGTTTGCGCGCCTGCGGGTCAAAGGCCACGCCATTGGCTGCCTCGGCCTGGGGGCCAAGCTCCTGGCGCAGCGCCGAGATATCCAGCCAAGCCGCCACCTGCCCCGGTTTACTTGTGCCCGGCGGGCGGATCACCGCGATGCGGTCCTGTCCCAGGACATTAGCCAAAAGCCAGCCCCCGACCCATTCCAGCTCGTTGAGCTCACGCACCGGCTTCGAGCCGTCGCGCACGTTCAGCTGGCCGGTCTGTGCGAAATCATCCGGCTGGAGCAGGCGCAGGGTGTCCGTCCCATCGCTCAGGATGAGCCGCGCCCCGTCCCAGGCCAGGCCCCAGCCTTCGCCGCGCAGGCGGTGGCTGCCGAGTTGGCGCAAGCCTACGGCGTCGTAGGTCAGGATGCGGCCTTCGCGCCAGGTGAGCTGCACCAGACGGGGGGGCTTGCCGGGGCGCTCCGGGCAGAGCGCCAAGCCCTCGCCGAAGAATCTTTTGTCCAGGCGCGTCAACGCCAGGATGCCGCCGGTTTCCGGGTTGGTCCGGCGCAGGCTGGACTGGCCGTAGAGGCCGGTGCTTTCCACCAGTTCGCCCTGATGGAAGATGAGGCCCTGGGTGAAGGCCTGGGCGTCGTGGGGCAGGCGCTTTTCCACGTGCATGGAAAGGGTCTGGGCTGTGGCCGTGGCCTGGGCCGGAGCGTGGGCCGGGGCGGTTTGTGATGGGGTGGGTTCGGCCAGGGCGTTCTGGGCCAGGGCCGTCATTGCCAGCGCCAAGGCCACCGCCATGACCATGGACATGCCCTTCTCGATGCCTGTCGTAATTTCCGCCGCGATATCCCTCGCAATGTCCGGCAGCAGCAGGACCGCGCAGAGCCGGTTCATCCGAGTTCCTCGGTCGGCAGGGTGCGCAGCTCGCTCGGGGTCAGGCGCGTCAGCCAGACCTGGCCCGTGGCCGTGGCGAAGAAAAGCTTGCGCCCGCGCGTGCCCAGGGTGTCCTCGGCCACGAGGCGCAGGCCCAGGGCGGCCAGGGCGGCCCGGGCGCTGTCCACGTTCTTTTTGCCCACGTCGAGGAGTTCGCGCAGGGCTGCGGGCTGGGCCGAGATCATGGTGTTGGCCCCGCCGAAGAGCTTCACCACCAGGTCCGCCGGGTCCATGCCTCGGGCGCGGAAGCGTTTTACCAGGGAGGCCACGGCCTGGTCGGCGAAGGTGCAGGGCTTGGAGTGCGACCGAGCCAGGCTGATGTCCGGCAGCATGGCGTGGAACATGCCCCCGGCGCCGCAGGCCGGGTGGTGGAAGGTGGCGCAGACGCAGGACCCGAGCACCGTGGCCAGCAGCATGGGCCGGGTGGCGAAGGCGCAGTCGCCGATGCTCACGTGGGCGATGGGCAGGCCCAAAGTGTTGAAGGACGCGCAGGCGGGCATGGGGCGCTATTTGTGGATGATGATGTCGCCGTAGATGACCTTGCCGCCCCCGGCCTTGGCCGCCGGGGCGCTCTGGGCAGGCTTGTTCTCGGCCTGGGCCTGGGCCAGGGCAGCGACTGCGGCCTGGTTCTGCTGCTCGCTGGCGCGTATGGATTTGTTCATGGCTTCGACGGCGGCCACGGGATTGAGTTTTTGGGCCAGGGCATTCGGCCCGGCCGGGGGGGCCGGGAAGGATTTCAGGCTGCCTTGATCCGGCTCTGCTGCATGGCTGCTGACAATGAGCGGGCCAAGGAGAAGAACGAGGCAGAGGCAGAAGACTTTTGATTGCACTTGAACCTCCGAAATTTCAGGGCGCCCCTGTCGCAAGGGTTGCAATCTGCGCGGCGCTGAGCGCTGTACTGTAGAGGTAGACCTCGTCGATAACCCCTTTGAAGTACCCTGTAGACGGCGACAGGGAACCAACCTGCAGTGATGTGTTCGTATCCTGTGCGCTCAAACCGCCGCCCACCTGTCCTTTTTGGACGCCATTGATGTAGATGGTGAGATTTCCCAGGTTCACCCACGTGGCGGCCACATGATACCAACGGCCAGCGTCTGGCTTTAGGCTGGAGGTGACGGAGACCGTGGTCGCGTTATCTTTCCTGACGATGAGCTGGGGATATCCGCTGGCGTCGAAGCGCAGACTGTAGGCATCTCCCGCTGCCGTGCCGTCCCCCTTGTGCACCAGGCCCATTCCGGCGCTGGAGGCGTTATCCATGTAAAACCATGCGGAGATCGTACCTTGGGTGGATAAATCAAGGGAATTCTTATCCGGTACCTGGATGTTGGTTGCGTTGTCAAAATATACTGCGGAACCATTTGGTGAGGCAATGCCAGACAGCCACAGCGAGGTGCCGTTAATCGTTCCGTCGTTATTGTTGTTGGTTAAGTCATGTACGGTTGAATCGGTGTTCTCGTACATGGGCCAACCCGCAACATAGCCAGCTGGAACAGTGTACGTTGGCGCTGTTGTTTTGAATGTAAGATATAAGTCTGAAATGATGACGTTTTGCGTCGCCCCACCAGTCCCTTCTGTAAAACCAAAGTACACGTTATTCATTCTGTTATTGTATGCGTTGGACATGTAAATAACTTTCTGGATGTCTGGAAGCGTGACAGTGTAGTCATTGTATGTGTCGCCATAGTTTGACGGCATCGGAGTATCGCGAACCCACGCCTTCAGCATGTAGCAGTAGCGATTATTTGCGCTCGCTGTGGGGAACCGAGTGAGTTCATAGCGGATGTAGTACTTCGTTCCTTTGCGCAGCCAGTTGGCAGCCGATGGATTGTAATAATATCCGTAGCGTCCGCTGCCCAGGTTGTCCTGGTCATAGGAGTTGATGGGGTCGGAAGTGTTAACATTGGTATTGCTTATGGGCCCGTGCACGTTGTCATCATAGCTGGCGTCACAGAAAAAGCCGCTAAAGTTTCTTGATCCCCAGAATATAAAGGCCATGTGATCGGAGATGCGTGTGTCGGTGATCCCGGCTGACGTGTAATACTTGTCGTTGCGGCTGTCAGCGCCGCAATAGGACGTGTTGGAGTTGTTGCGCCAGGTGTCAATCTCAAGGCCGATCTTGGGCGGTTGGATGCCGTCGCCCGAGCTGCCCAGCCCGCCCCAGCCCATGAGTTCGCCCATGCTCGTTTTGCCACCGACACTGTTGGCAGTATTCCGCTGCGCATTGATGATGCCAAAGACAATCCCATCCCCAGCAGATGATGAATTCCATTGTACCTCAAAGTAGGCGCGTACTCCAGCCCCCAGGCTCTTGGGGGTCTTATACCAGATCGCCGCAGCGTTTTCGCCCTGGTCGAGTCGGCCCAAGGAAATTGTATTCCCAATGATCTTTATTGGGGAGTCGCCCTGCAGGTCCGATGATATTCCAAAGTCGACGGTGGGATTTCCTAAGCCGTAGTCCCCCGTACCCTCGCCGCCACCCCCCGCCGCCGCAGGCACGTTCACCCCGCCCGAGGCCGAGGCTGAGGCGCTGGTGCTCGGCAGGAAGCTTAAGCCGCCGCAGGCGCTGCCCGTGGCCGAGACCTGCGCTGCGCCCGGGCCCGCGCCGATGGTCGTGACGCTCAGGGTGAAGGACAGGTTCGTGCCCACGGTGTACGGTCCGTGGGTATTCAAGTCGTTGATTCTGGTGTTGAGGGTGGCGTTATCCGTGGCCGCGCGCAGATAGGCCGTGGCGTAGCGCACGCCGCTCTCGGCCATCATGCGCGCCTGGGCGGCGCAGTTGGGCGAGGACACGCCCATGATGGACGCCCCAAAGCGGCCCGACCCGGCCATGGCCATGACGCCGAAGGCCACCAGCGCCAGGGCCAGATAGACCACCACGCTGCCGCGCTGGCTGTGGGCGGTGCGGGTGGTGTCGGTGCGGGTGGACTGGCTGTGGCGGTTCATGCTGTCCCCTACAAGGTGACGGGGTTGGCGGTGTTGCTGCGCGGCTTCACGGTGATGGTGAAGCGCTCGCCCGTGGGCGCGTTGGTCATGGTGAAGGTCACGGTGAGGGTGCTGGCCCGGCCTGCGGCGCTGAAGCTCATGGCGCAGGATCTGACACCGTCGATGAGGGTGCGGGCCGTCGCGCCCGTGTCCGGGGTCAGGGTGATGGCGCTGCCCGTGTAGGCCAGGGTGCGCGTGCCGGGCAAGGCGACGGTCTGGGTCGTTGTGTACTCGATGGACGTGGCGTTGTTTTGCAGCCGGATGGCCGTGTTGCCCGCGCCCGGCCCACCATTCGCGTCGCGCAGCTCCAGGGCGATGCGTTCCAGCGCGAGCTGCGCGCTTGTGCCTGCGTTGTCGGCATTGCGGGCGGCGAAGAAGCTGCGCGCGCCGAGTGAGATGACCGAGGTCGCGCCAAAGCCGATGAGCCCGAGGATGACGATGCAGGCGATGAGCTCGATGAGGGTGAATCCGGCCTGTTTGCGCATGGGCAGTCCTAGAAATTCGTCGCGTTGTCGAGGGCGTTGGTGCGCGCCTGGGTGAGCAGGGTGGTGTATGAGGTTTTGCCCACGGTGGCGGTCACGATGAGAGCGCGTATGCCTGAGCTGTCCCAACTGGCGACGTCATTTATGGTTACGTGGCTTGCGGTGGAGTTGCTCGCCGGGTACTCGCCCTTCACGGCGTCCAGGGCGGTGGCGGTGTTGTTGTTGACGTTGGTGGTGTAGAAGGCCACCACGGCCTCCATGGCCGTCTCGGCGTCGCCGGCGTCGGCTGCGATGGTCGATGGATTGCTGGAGCGCAGGAGCTGCGTGCCCATGAGGTTCACCACCAGCGCCGCCAAAAGGCCGCTCACGATGACGATGACGATGACCTCCAGCAGGGTGAAGCCCCGGCTGCCGCGCGCGGCGTGTGGGCGTGGCCTTGCCTGCTGGCGTGGCGGTGTCTGGCGCTCAGGGCACATAGCCGGTCTCCGGGGTAATGGTCAGGGTGCCTGTGCCCCCGCCCGCCGTGATGGTGATGGTTGCCGGGGCGGCGAGTTTGGTGCCCACGCTGGGGGCGGCCGTGTAGGGGATGCCGAAGCCGTCGAAGAAGGAGGTGAAGGCAGTCATGCTCATGTTCTTTCCGGTGGCTGCGCTCATGTCGACCAGGGCGCTGGTCTCGCCGGGCAGGCTCAGGCGCGCGGTGGCATTGCTCGCGTCGTTGCCGCTGAAGGCCCAGTAGTTGGCGCCGTCGCAGGCGAATCCGTGGACCTGGCCGGTCTTCATGGCCCGCAGCTGCACGAAGCGGATCTGGGCGCGCACCTCGGCCATGCGGGCCAGCTCCGCCCCGCCCAGGCTGCCCGAGCGCGTTGTGACGACCAGGGCCAGGATGCCCAGGATGATGAT
>MGTN01000048.1:5874-6343 GCA_001799475.1 Desulfovibrionales bacterium GWA2_65_9
CGGGCAAATCGTGCCATCCATACGCTGGATATAGCCCGCGGTTGCGGTCGATGCAAGGACCGAGACGGCCAGCGGCGGCTCGGAGCCGGGCGGCCTAGGCTTTGCGGATCTCCACATAGCCGGAGGTGATGGAGCGGATGTGCTGCTCGCGCTTGAGCTCCACTTCCAGCAGCTTGGGCGAGGTGAAGAGCACCTCTTCCTTCTGTTTGCCGGGTCCGGTGTAAACGAGCTGGTAGGTGTCGGGCGCTTTGGTCTTGCTCATGATAACTCCGTTGGCGCCTGCTTTGAGGCGTTTTGTAGCTGTGTATATGGCGTAAGGGGACGCGCAGGCCGGGAAAGTCGGACCTGGATGCGCCTAACTGGCAAAACTAACCCCTTGCCCTGCGGTTGGCAAGCTGTCTTGGCCAGGGGCGCTGGGGATTACTTTACCTTGCGCGAGGCTCCGGGCGAGTCGTCGTCCGGGCTCTTG
>MGTN01000048.1:6386-13866 GCA_001799475.1 Desulfovibrionales bacterium GWA2_65_9
GGCCGACAACCACCCCCCTGGCCTGGATGTGCCGCCCGGCAAAGCGTGCGAGGTCCACGCCCTGAACCATGAAATAGCCTTGGGACCGGTCCTTGATGAAGGTCCTGTCCAAGCCCACGGCCACGCGCCCGGCGATGTCCACACGCTTGCCTTTGGGTTGGGGTTGGGTGGCTTCGGGTTTGGCGGCCGTCTTTGGTGCTGCCGTGCGGGCCTGGGCCCAGGGCGCAAGGGCCGGCATGGCGGTGAGGACCAGCAGGGCCATGACGGCCAGCAGGGGGCTTGGGGCCAGGGGCGAGGGGCGGGCGCCGCGCATGGGTCTCCTTTGTCTTGGTCTGGACAGGGGCCGTCCAGCCGGGCACGTTGGGCTATATGATCATGGAACGCTTTGGGAGTCTAGATTTTTGCGCTGCCAGGCCAGGGCCAGGGCTTCAGTCCGCTTGCAGAGCGCAGCGCTTTGGGCTACGAAATGGGCCAGTCGCATGCTCGCAAGCGCCGCTTCGCTGCGTCACCTTTCAGGCCTCAAGGGGGATTCATCATGCTGATCCGTAAGAATATCCGTGCCGCGCTTTCAGTCCTGGTTTTGGCCTTGACCCTGTCTCTGGGGGCCTGCGCCTCCAACACCGTGGTGCAGCTGCGCTACCAACCCTCCACGCCCCCGGCCGGACAGGGCTGCGCCCAGTCCTTCACCGTCCTGCCCTTTGTGGACAAACGCGCCGACACCTTGACCATCGGCACCCTGGGCGACGGCAAGCGCTACTACGCCGAGAACGATCCCGTCGAGTGGGTCAGCTGGGCCATGTTTGAGGAGCTCAAGGCGCGCGGCTGCGACGTGAAGTACCGCGAGAAGCCCGACGCCGCACCCCTGACGGGCTATGTCGTGTCCGGCTCTTTCGACAAGATCAGCGTGGACCGCGCGCAGAACCTCACGGTGAAGGCCGAGCTGCGCCTGAACGTGAAGTTGGAGAAGGACGGCCAGTTCGTCACTGAGAACGCCTACTCCGGTTCGCGCGAGGACATCGGCATCACCATGGTCCAGGCCGCCCAGAGCGTGCTGGCTTCGACCCTGCAGTATCTCCTGCAGGATGCCGCCACCAACGTGGTCAAGGTGGCCAAGTAGCAGCGCCAGTGTCCGGGCCGGCCACGCAGTCCTCCCTCCGGCTCCGACCCGCCGCCGCCGTCCTTGTGGATGCCGGCTTTCTTGGTCTGTGGCGCGCCCTCAGCCTGGCGGTGCTCCTGGGTTGCCTGTTCCTCGGCGGCCTGCTCACGGCAGACGCCCCGACAGCCTGGGCCAGGGCACCGGGCCAGCCCTTGATCCTGGTCCACCCGGGTGATGACCCGCCCTACTGTTTCCGCGATGACAAGGGCCAGAGCGCCGGGCTTCTGGTGGACTACTGGCAGCTCTGGGGCCGCAAGGCCGGGGTCGAGGTGCGCCTGAACCTGGTCGAGGGCGGCGAAGCCCTGGTGGCCACGGGCAAGGCCGACGCCGTTGCCGGCATCCCCTTCACCCCGGCCCTGGAGGACACCCTCGCCTTCACCCGGCCCCTGCTCGATCTGGGCATTGGCGTCTTCGCCGTCAGTGGCTCGGGTGGACTTTCCCGGCAGCAGGTGGAAACCGAGAGCGCCTCCGTCGGGCTGGTGCAGAACGATTCCTCGGCAGCCTTTTTGGCGGCCACCTACCCGAATTTGCGGCAGGAATGCTTCCCCGACTTGACCGCCCTCGCTGCTGCCGCTTCCCTGGGGCAGGTGCGCGTGGTCGCCGGCCCGGTGGTGGGGCTGCGCTATCTGCTGGCCGCCCAGGCCGAGGGGCCGCGCTTTGAGCTGGTGCGCGAGTTTCCCGGCGTGCAGCTGCGCGCGGCGGTGCAGCGCGGCGACGCGCAGCTTTTGGCGCGCCTGAACGCTGGCCTGAACGCCATTGGCCAGGACGAACTGCGCGAACTGGAGCAGAAGTGGGCCAAGCCGGTCTGGCATGTGCCTGGCTGGACTGCTGCCCTGGCAGCCTGTGCCGCCCTCCTGGCCGTGTCGCTGTGGCTGTTTCTGCGTGTGCGGCGTGTGCGCTCCTGGGCCGAGGTCCGCGTGCGCGAGGCCGACCTGCTGCGCGAAAACCTCCTGGCCGAGATGACCCGGCACCGCAAGACCCAGGACCTGCTCCTCGCGGCCATTGAGCAGTCCCCGTCAGGCATCGTGCTGGCCTACCTCGGAAATACCGAGCCGGCGGTGCTCAATCACCAGGCCCTGCGCATTCTGGGCATGAACGAGGCCCCGACCCGGGGGAGCCGGCCAGAGGACCGCACTTGGCGGGCCTTCCTGCCCAGCGGCGCGGCCGTGGCCCATGCCGATCTGCCCCTGGCCCGGGCGCTCTCGCATGGGGAAACCCGGGAGAACGTGGAGCTGCGCCTGGAGCTGGCCGACGGAGCGGAACGCTGGATCTCGGCCAACGCAGCGCCCGTGCGCGACGCCCACGGCGAGATCCGTGCGGCCGTGCTGGTCTTCAACGACACCACAGAGACGCGCCAGAGCGCCCGCGACCTGGCCCGGTTCAAGTTCTTCCTGGAGTCCGGGGTGGAGGACGTCTACCTGGTGCGGCCCGACGGGGTCCTGGCCTACGTCAACGAGGCCGTTGGTCGCAGCCTTGGCTATCCGCGCTCGGACCTTTTGGGCCAGCCCCTGTCGCTCATCGACCCGGCCTACCCCCTGGAGGCCATACAGGCCTTGTTGCGCAAGGTGCGCGGCGGAGCGCACACCTTTGAAACCGAGCAGCTGACCCGCACCGGCGGGCGCCTGCTCAAGGAGATCAAGGCCTTCTACATGCGCTCCGGCGAGGAGGAGTTCATCTGCGCCTTTGGCCAGGACATCACCGAGCGCAAGCGCATGCAGCTGGAACTGGAGAACACGCGCACCCTGTTCAGCGCGGCCATGGATCAGGCCGTCACCGGTATCGCCATCGCGGACGCGGCCACGGGCCGGGTGATCATGGCCAACCCAGCCATCGCCGATCTTGTGGGCCTCACGCCAGCAGACCTTGAGCGCATGCACATGGGCGAGCACCTGCCGGAATGGATTTTCCAGGGTGAGGACGGCACGCCCATTCCAGCGGCGGAAAGCCCGTTGATCCGTTCTATAACGCGCGGGGAGAGCACCCGCGATCTTGTCATCCGGTATATGCACGAAGGCAAGCCGGACCGCTGGCTGCTCGTCAATGCCGCACCCATCCGGGCGGCGGACGGCACCATCCAGGCGGGCATCATGGTCATTGCCGACATCACCTCGCGCAAGCAGCTGGAGGCCCAGCTGTTGTTCAAGGCCCAGCACGACGCCCTGACCGGCCTGGCCAACCGCACCCTGTGCCTGGAGCGCATCCAGAAGGTTTTGGAGGAATCCCAGCGCCGCAACACGCTCTTTGCCGTGGCCTTCATTGACCTGGATCGCTTCAAGATGCTGAACGACAGCCTGGGCCATTCCTTTGGCGACCGCGTGCTGGTGGAGGCTGCCCGGCGCCTGGTGCTGGGCTTGGGCGGCCAGGGCCAGATCTGCCGTTTCGGCGGCGACGAGTTCGTGCTCCTCGTGACCGAGCCCGCCACGGCAGAGGAGGCCCAAGGGGCCATCCGCAGCGCCCTGGACAGCCTGTGCACGCCCTTCACCGTGGAAGGCCAGGAGGTGCGCCTCACGGCCAGCGTGGGCGTGGTGGTCGGCCCCACGGCGGACAGCCCCAAGGCCGAGGACATCCTCCAGAACGCGGACATGGCCATGCACCGCGCCAAGGATACCGGCCGCGACCGCATCCGCATGTTCCACCCCGGCATGTTGCGCCGGGCCCGGGAGCTCCTGGCCCTGGACGCGGATATGCGCAAGGCCCTGGAGCAGGACGAGTTCCTGGTGTACTACCAGCCGGTGATGTCCATCAACGGCGAGCGCGTCCTGGGCTTCGAGGCCCTGGCGCGCTGGAAGAGCCCCTTGCGCGGGCTGGTCATGCCGCACGTCTTCATCCCCCATGCCGAGGAGTCCGGGCTCATCGTGCCCCTGGGCGAGCTGGTGCTCCGGCGCGCCTGCGCCACCATGGCCGCCTGGCGCGAGCGCTACCCCGCCTCCCGCCGCATGACCCTGGCCGTGAACCTCTCGGCCCGCCAGTTCACCCAGCCGGACATCGTGGAGACCGTGCGCCAGATCCTGCGCGCGAGCGGGTTGCCTCCGGCCTGGCTCAAGCTTGAGTTGACGGAGTCGACCCTCATGGGCGACCCCGAGGCCGCGCTCTCGTCCATGCGCAGGCTCAAGGCCCTGGGCGTGTCCCTGGCCATCGACGACTTCGGCACGGGCTACTCCTCCCTGGCCTACCTGCAACGTTTCCCGGTGGATGTCCTGAAGATCGACCGCTCCTTTGTGCAGGACCTCCCGCGTGAGGAGTCCGACAGCCGCGAGCTGGCCCGGGCCATCATGGCCCTGGCGCGCAGCCTGCGCTTAAGCGTGGTGGCCGAGGGCGTGGAGACCCGCGAACAGCTGGAGCTGCTGGCGGAGCTGGGCTGCGAGGCCGTGCAGGGCTTCTTTTTCTCCCCGCCCCTGCCCGAAGCCGGGGTGCCGGAATTCCTCGGCCCGCTGGCCACGGCCGCTGACGTTGCCAACGCTGGTGCTGTACCCACATCTGTCGCGCCGGGGGACAGGGCGTAAAGTAGTCAATCTCCACAGCCTGCCCAGACAGAAAAACGACCGCCAGGTGAGCAAGCCGGGCGGTCGTTTGTGCCTGGCGCAGCGAGGGGCGTGCGGAGCGCAGGCCGGAGTCTCCCGGCGCGTCCGCCGAACCCCTTGCTCCGGCTGGCGCCCCCGTTGCCGCTGGCGAGACGCCCCGGATACCTTTGACACCTCTAACCCCTCTGGCGCCTCTGGCGCTGCCGCGCCGAACGGGGCGGGCAGGGCGGACAGGACGGACAGAACGCGCCGACCGGGCAGGGCGCTTAAAGGGTGAGCTTCACAGGCCTGCCCGCAAAAAAACGACCGCCGGGCGTGCAGCCGGGCGGTCGTTTTCGTTTGCGGGCAGATGGCGGCAGGCTTAACGCACGTTGACCTTGATGTTCTCGCCAGCGCGCAGGTCGGTGCCCTTGATCTTGTTCCAGCCCTTGAGATCCTGCTGGGCCACGCCAAACTTGCGCGACACGCTGAACAGGGTGTCGCCCTGGCGCACGGTGTAGTGCGTGACCTGCTCTCTGGCCTTGCTGGCCTGGGCCCTGGTCTTCTTGGTGGCCTTGTCCGAGTCGTCGGGGATGGACAGGCGCATGCCGGGCTTGATGCCCTTGGAGCTCCCCAGGCCGTTGGCCGAGAGCAGGGTCTTCACGCTGATGTGGAATTTCTTGCTGATGGACCAGACATTGTCGCTCTTGCCGACCACGTAGTTGGCGCGGCTGGAGGCGATGCTGCGGGTCTTCTTCAGGCGCTCGGGCATGGCCTCGCCGGTGCTGCTGGCCGGGATCTTGATGCACTGGCCAGGCTTGAGTGCCTGGGCGCCTTGCCCGTTGATCTGGCAGATGACCTCCTGCGGCACGCGGTAGTGCTTGGCCACGGTCCTGATGGATTCGCCCTTCTTCACCTGATGGGTGATGAGGCCTTCATTGGGGCGCAGGCCGGGGTTCTCCAAATAGGCCAGCATGGGGGCCTTCTTCTCCACCGGAATGGACACCCGGACATTGCGGTCCGGGGGGCTCACCTGGCGGCGGAAGGCCGGGTTCAACATGTGGAATTCGTCCCAGGTCAGGCCGCCGGACTTGGCCAGGGCCAGCAGGTCGGTGCCGCCGGCCACGCTCACGGTCTCCAGCTTCGGGGCCGCGTCCCAGCGTACGGGGTCGAAGCCCAGGGCCTCGAGGTTCTGGAAGATCTTGGTGATGGCGATGAATTTGGGCACGTAGTTCTGGGTTTCTGGCTTGAGGCGCGCTCGGCGGTTCAGGAGGTTGTTGCGGCTGACCAGATCCATGAAGTCGTCGGCGTCGGTGCCCGCCAGGGCGCGGGAGATCTTGCCCTCGCCCGCGTTGTACGCGGCCAGGGCCAGATACCAGTCGCCGAACATGTCGTTCAGGAAGGTCAGATACTTGCCCGCAGCCTCGGTGGCCAGGCCGGGGTCGCGGCGCTCGTCGATCCACCAGTCCACGGTGAGGCCGTACTTGCGGCCGGTGTAGGGCATGAACTGCCACATGCCGCCCGCGCCAGCCCAGGAGTAGGCGTAGCAGTTGTAGCCGGATTCGGCGAAGGGCAGCATGGCCAGGTCCTGGGGCAGGCCGTTGCGGACCAGGGACTCGCGCACGCTGGGCAGGTGGGTCTCGGCGCGCTTGAGCCAGCGGGCGAAGGTCTCGCGCGCCGGGCCGGTGTAGTAAGCGAAGTAGCGCTCCACTTCCTTGGACTCAAAGAGGTCGAGGTCGAAGTCCAGGCCGGATTTCATGCTCAGGATGCGGCGTTGCTCCGGGGTGAGCACAGGCTCCTGGGCCATGGGCGGGGTGGTGACTTCGGGTTCAAGCATGGCGCCGGTCTGGCCAGGGGTCAAAGGTCCGGAGGACATGTCCGGTTCGAGGTCGGCATCGTCGTCGAGGGTGGCCGGCTTGGCCAGGGGTTTGGTCATGGGCTTGGCCGGGTTGCGGGGCTGGGCCAAGGCCAGGCTCGGCTGAGCCAGGGCAGAGGATTGAAAATTTTGCGTGGTCTGGCCCTTGACAGGGTCGGTGATGTCGCTATTCATGGTCGAGCACGACCATAGGACCGTGAGCAGGGCGACGAGGCACAGCCCGGTCAGTTTTTTTCGCAAGGTCATCGTCATCGGAATGGTTTCCTCCGGTCGGCGGCGCGGGTGGAGAAAGGCTCCTGAGATTGGGGCGACTTACATAATGTAGGAACCCCGTGCGCCGATTTTTGGATACGCAAAAGACACCACACAATACACCTGTTTTTTCTCTCTGGCAAGCTTGACAGGCCTGCCCGAGCACCTGAGGTAAACCATGGCAGATTCAAGGAAACCTTCGCGCCCCAGCACTCCGCGCAAACCCGGCCCGGCCCGCAAACCGCGCCCCGGACAGGGCAAACGCGAGGACAACGAGTGGAGCTCCAGCGGCCCCAAACGCTCCGGCGGCCCCAAACCCGCCGGGAGCGGCTACGCTCCGTCCAAACCCGCAGGCAAAGGTCCCGGCAAGCCCACGGGCAAGCCCGGCGCGAAATACGGCGGCAAGCCCGGAGAAAAGGGCTCTGCTCCGCGCGATGCCAAGCGTGATGAAAAGCGTCCGCCGCGCCAGGATGACCGGCCCGACCGCAGCCCGGCCCGCCCGGCCCGCCAGGACAACCGGCCCGAGCGCCCGGCCAAGGAGGCCAGCCGCAAGGTGCACGACGACTTCGATATCGACATCGACCACTCCTTCGAGCGCGACCCCAACGCCGAGCCTGCGGCCTTCCCCAAGCCCGCCCGCCCGGCCAGGTCGTCCGCTGGCGCCAAGCCGAGCGAACGCGACTCGCGCCCGGCCCG
>MGTN01000048.1:13873-16299 GCA_001799475.1 Desulfovibrionales bacterium GWA2_65_9
CCGGACGCAACCCCGTGCGCGAACTGCTCGAGTCCGCCCCCAAACGCATCGACACCGTGCTGGTGCGCAAGGGCCAGCGCGACGCCAAGGTCCAGGAGATCGTGTCCCTGGCCGACGACAACCGCATCAAGGTCCAGTTCGTGGACGACCTGACCCTGCGCCGCCTGTACTCCGGCAGCCACCAGGGCGTGGTGGCCATCACCGCAGCCGTGGAATACGCCGAACTCGACGTGCTCATCGCCAGCGTCAAGGATGCGCCCCTGCCCGTGCTCCTGGCCCTGGACCAGGTGCAGGACCCCGGCAACCTCGGGGCCATGGCCCGCACCGCCTGGGCCCTGGGCGCCGCCGGCATAATTGTTCCGCGTCACGGCGGAGCCTACATCGGGGCCGGAGCCATGCGCTCCAGCGCCGGCGCCCTGCACCACCTGCCTGTGGCCCGCGTCACCAACCTGTCCCAGACGCTGGACACCTGTGCCGACGCCGGGCTGTCCATCCTCTGCGCCGATGCCGAGGGCGAAAACCTGTACACCGCCGCCATCCACCTGCCCGCCGTGCTCGTGCTCGGCGGCGAAGGCAAGGGCGTGCGCCACGGCGTGGGCAAGCACTGCCAGATGCGCCTGGCAGTGCCCCTGCGGCGCACCTTCGACTCGCTCAACGTGGCCCAGGCCGCCGCCATCTGCCTGGCCCGGCTGGGACAATTGTAAGGAATAGCCGCTGGCGGCCAGGGGCTCTGCCCCTGGACCCCGCCAAAGGGCCTGAGGCCCTTTGGAATCCCCATTACGCGAAGGGTTCCTGTCGGCACAAAGCCGCCGACAGGAACCCTTCGCTTTTGGTGAGCCATGGGGAAGCGTCTGGGGCGCGCTCCCGGCAGGTGCGGCAAGTCCGCACTTGGCGAGCGCCGAGAATTGCGCTAGTCGTATCGACCATGATTGCACGCAAGAAAACCCGCGAGGTCCGTGTCGGGGCTGTGGGCGTGGGCGGGAGCAACCCGGTCCGCGTCCAGAGCATGACCAACGTGGACACGCGCGATGTCTTTGCCGCCACGGCCCAGGTGTGCGAGCTGGCGCGCGCCGGGTGCGAGATCGTGCGTCTGGCCGTGCCGGACGAAGAGGCCGCGAAGGCCTTGGCGTACATCCGCGCGGGCTCGCCTGTGCCGCTCATCGCGGACATCCATTTTGACCACCGCCTGGCGCTCATGGCGCTGGAGGCAGGGGTGGACGGCCTGCGCATCAACCCTGGTAACATCGGCGGCAAGGCCAAGGTGGACGCCGTGGTCAGTGCTGCGGCGGAGCGCTCTGTGCCCATCCGCATCGGCGTGAACAGCGGCTCGGTGGAGAAGAAGCTGCTCGCGCGCTTTGGCGGGCCGACGCCCGAGGCCATGGTCGAGAGCGCGCTGGGACATGTGGCGTTGCTGGAGCGCCGGAATTTCCACGCAATCAAGATTTCGCTCAAGTCCTCCAGCGTGCTGCACACCATCGCGGCCTACCAGCTGCTTTCGGCGCGCGTGGACTATCCGCTGCACATCGGCGTCACCGAGGCCGGCACGCTTTTGCCCGGCGCGGTGAAGTCCGCCGTGGGCCTGGGCGTGCTGTTGTTTCAGGGCATCGGCGACACCCTGCGCGTGTCGCTGACGCACGACCCGGTGGCCGAGATCGGCGTGGCCTATGACATCCTGCGTAGCTTAAGCCTGCGCGAGCGCGGCCCGGAGGTCATTTCTTGCCCCACCTGCGGGCGCACGGAGATCGGGCTCATTGCGCTCGCCGAGGAAGTGCAGCGCAGGTTGCGCGACGTGCCGGAAGTCTTCAAGGTCGCGGTCATGGGCTGTGTGGTCAATGGCCCGGGCGAGGCGCGCGAGGCCGACATCGGCATTGCCGGGGGCCGGGGCGTGGGCATCGTGTTCCGCAAGGGCGAAGTCATCCGCAAGATTCGCGGCGAGGAGAACCTGCTGCCGGAGTTTATGAAGGAAGTGGACAAGTATTTAGAAGAGAAGCGGGGCGGAGAGCGGAAGTAGCGTCCAGCGCCACCGGTGAGCCGTTTTTTTCAGACAAATCGGGGGAGATGTCGAGAGTATGGTCAAGGTGCTTGCAATCAATGGTTCGTATCGAGAAGGCGGCATAACCGATCAGGCGATCTCGGCTATAGCAGAGGCCCTTGAGGTGGCTGGCGCCGCTGTCGAGTCGATTGCTCTCCGCGAGTATCCGCTACAGTTCTGTCTGAATTGCCGTGCATGCACCCAGCAGGCCGGTGCGGTTCCGGGGAAGTGCGTGCACCATGACGGCATGCAGGAGTTGATCGAAAAGATCGAACGAGCGGATTGTTATATCCTCGCTTCACCCACGAACATGGGGTCAGTCACCGCTCTCTTTAAGCGCTTCATGGAGCGGCTGACCGTGTACGGTTATTGGCCGTGGGACATGAATGCACCA
>MGTN01000048.1:16338-20594 GCA_001799475.1 Desulfovibrionales bacterium GWA2_65_9
TTGTGGGCATGGTTTTCATGGGCATGGTTTCCAAGACACAACAACCGAAGCTGTCGGAAGGCGTACTGACGAAGATAAATATGCTGGCGGACAGGATTGGCAGAATGTGACTGCATGGAGGGCTGCGCCAGGAAGCGGCGACGCCTTGGAAGATATTTCTTCGTAATTTATGACATTTGGAGAATAATATGCGCCTGTCCAAGACCTATGTCCCCACCTTGAAGGAAGTCCCGGCCGAGGCCGAGGTTGTCAGCCACCGCCTGCTCTTGCGCGCCGGGTTCATCCGCAAGCTCACCGCGGGCATCTACACCTACCTGCCCCTGGGCCTGAAAACGCTGAACAAGGTGGCGAACATCTGCCGCGAGGAGATGGACCGCGCGGGCGCGCAGGAGATCCTCATGCCCATGGTCCAGCCCGGCGACCTCTGGCGCGAGACCGGGCGCTGGGACTTCTACGGCAAGGAGCTGCAGCGCTTCCGCGACCGTCACGACCGCGACTACTGCCTCGGACCCACGCACGAGGAGGTCGTCACCGACCTGATCCGCGGCGAGGTGCGCTCCTACCGCCAGCTGCCGCTGAACCTCTACCAGATCCAGACCAAGTTCCGCGACGAGATCCGCCCGCGCTTCGGGCTCATGCGCGGCCGCGAGTTCGTCATGAAGGACGCCTACTCCTTTGACCGCGACGAGGCCGGGGCCGACGCCAGCTACCGCGCCATGTACGACGCCTACAAGGCCATCTTCCGCCGGCTGGGCCTGGAGTTCCGGCCTGTGGAGGCCGATTCCGGCTCCATCGGCGGCAATTTCAGCCACGAGTTCATGGTCCTGGCCGATACCGGCGAGGACACCATCGCGGTCTGCCAGGCCTGCGAGTACGCCGCGAACATGGAGAAGGCCGAGGTCATCTCGCCCGTGGACAAGTGCAACTGCGGCGGCGACTGCGGCCCGGCCGTCATGATCCCCACCCCCGGCAAGCACACGGTGGAGGAGGTCTGCGAGTTTCTGGAGATCGAGGCCGACACCCTTGTCAAGACGCTCTTGTTCGACGTGGACGGCGCTCCCGTGGCCGGGCTTGTGCGCGGCGACCGTGACCTGAACGAGGTCAAGCTCAAGAACCACCTGGGCGCCCAGGATGTACGCTTGGCCACCCCGGAACAGGTGGTGGCCTGGACCGGCGCGCCCGTGGGCTTCGCCGGACCGGTCGGCCTGAACGTGCCGGGCCTGAAATTGATTGCCGACCGCGAGCTGGATTTCGACTGCGGCTGGGTGGTCGGAGCCAACAAGGCCGACGCGCACCTGAAGAGCGTGGACCTGCGGCGCGATTGCAAGGTGGACGCCTACACCGACCTGCGCAACATCACCGAGGGCGACAAGTGCCCGCGTTGCGGCGGGGCCATCGGCTTTAGGCGCGGCATTGAGGTCGGCCACGTGTTCAAGCTTGGCCTCAAGTACTCCCAGGCCATGAACGCCGTGTTCCTGGACGAGAATGGCAAGGAGCAGGTCATGGTCATGGGTTGCTACGGCATCGGCGTGTCGCGCATCGTGGCCTCGGCCATCGAGCAGAACCACGACGCCGAGGGCATCAAGTTCCCGCCGTCCATCGCGCCCTATGAGGTGGCGCTGTTGTCGCTGGGCGGCAAGGACGTTGAGGTCATCGAGGCTGCGGACAAGCTTTACGCCGAGCTCCGCGCCCAGGGCATCGAGGTGCTTTACGACGACCGCGACGAGCGGCCCGGCAGCAAGTTCAAGGACGCCGACCTCATGGGCATGCCCATGCAGCTGGTGCTCGGCGGCAAGGGCCTCAAAAACGGCATCATCGAGGCCAAGGACCGCCGCACCGGCGAGAAGCGCGAGCTGAAGCTGGCCGACTTCGCCCGTGAGTTCGCCGACTGGCGGCGCACCGTGCGCCAGGGCTGGGGCCTGGGGATCGAGTAGACCACGATGCGTACGCCGCTGTCCTCCCCGCTTCTGGGCCGACTCCTGCGAGTGCTGCTCGCCGCCCTGTGCCTGGCGGCGTGCGCGCCTGCGGCCAAGCCCAGGCCTGAGCTGACTCCGGAGGCCACGAAGGAGGCGGAGCTGCAGCGGGAGTTTGCCCTGGAGTCGCTCCTTGAGCGTCAGGACCGGCTGAACGCCCTCGGCTACACCATGATCACGGCCAACGAGCCGCTGTGCCGCCAGCGCGGCAGGGTCAGGAAGTCCCTCGGCCTGACAGCGGACTACTTCAACACGCGCGACTCCAAGGAGTGGCTGCCGGTCCTGAGCAAGAAGTGGGGCGTTGGTGAGAACACCATCGTGGTCACCGGGGTCGTCCCCGGCAGTGCTGCAGCCAAGGCCGGTGTCCTGCGGGGCGATGTCATCACCTCGATGGGGGTCAAGGCTGGGCACACCGGCAAGCGGCTGAATGTGACCCAGGAAATGGATGACATGTCTGCCAAGGGCCCAGTCACCTTGAAGCTTCTCCGCGCCGGGAAAACCGTGTCTGTGACCATTCCGGCACCGGTTGACGTCTGCGATTCACGTTTTGTCGTGAGGATTGGAGACGCAGTAAACGCCTATGCGGACGGAAAGAATGTTATCGTCACGTACGGCATCATGAACCTCTACTCCAAGGACGAGGACCTGGCCGTGGTGCTGGGGCACGAGCTGGCCCACAACATCCTCGGGCATGCGCGCAAGGACGAGTCCGGCAAGATGGTCCCCTCCACCCCGGAGAAGGAGGCCGAGGCCGATGCCGTAGGGTTGTACTTCACGGCGCGCGCCGGGTTCAGCATCGAGAACGCCCCGAATGTCTGGCGGCGCATGGCCGCCCAGAATCCGGCGCACATCAGGGGCAGTCTGGTGCACCCTTCCTCGGCCTCGCGCTTTGTGGACATGGAGGCCATTAAAAACGAGATCATGCAGCGCCAGGCCGCAGGGCTGCCGCTCATCCCCAAGCCGCGGGTGGTGCCGGGGCAGTAAGCGGCTGCGGTCAGAGCCGATGCCGCCCGGTGCGGGGTCAGGCATTCGCGCGCATGCGCTCCAGGATTTCATGCGCCACCATCGACGCAGCCTCAGGAAGCGCTTTTTGTTCCAGGGCCTCCATCAGAGCCGCCAGCAAGTCCTCGTAACCACTTTCTTTCTGGTCGTGGAAAACGTGGTGCGCGCCCTTGCGCAAGACCACGGACTCCGTTCCCTCATCGATCAACGCCAGAAGAAGCGCTGGCCAGGCCGCCTTGCCGAAGGTTTTCAATCCTACCGCAGCCAGCCAGACCACGTCGGAATCGCGGTCTCCGAGCGCAGCGATCAACGCCGGGATTGCCCGGACATCCCCCATCGCGCCGAGGGCCTTGGCCGCTTCCCAGCGGACCTGGTCCGATTTGGACTGCTGCAGGGCCTGCGCAAGCGGCAAGACGGCCGGAGCGCCCATGGCCACCAGCGATTTCCTGGCGCTCTGGCGGAGCATGCCATCCTTGTTGTTAAGCATTTCCATAAAGGAATCCAAAGTATTGCCCGTATCTGTCGGCGTGCTCATGATTTCACCTCCAAGGGTTTTGTGCGACGGAGCAACCAAGCGCATGGTCGACGATGTCTTGAGCGTCCTCCTGTGCGGCCAGATGGTCCCCGTTCCGGGGGCTCAACCAGAGGATCAGGCGCTGTCCAGGCGCTCAAATTCTGGTGCCATGTGTCAGGACATGGTTCGAGTTATGGTTAGAATATACCTATTTTCCCAGAAAGGGAGCAACTGATTTTTACCTGTCGCTGGAACGCAACCGGTGGGATTCCTGGGCATCATTTGGAGAGCCGGGGCGTAATCGCGTGCAGCCCCGGACGAAGTTCCACATTGTTGGTGCCGTCGAACTCTCCCAGGCCCTCAATGTCGGCCACGGCCTCATCAGCCTCTCCCCCTTGATTCCCATGCCCCGCCAAAGCCGAAAGGGCTGGATCAGGTTCCTCCTGATCCAGCCCTTTCGGCGTCATGGGGAGCCCAGAGGGCCTCAGGCCCTCTGGCGGGGGCCGCGTCAGCCGTTATGATGAGCGGTCTTCTCCCGCGAATCTTACGGCTGTCGACAGCATCGATAGGGGCAGAGCCCCTGGAGCTTAGCCCACCAGCCCCAGCAGCCACACGGCCAGGGGCGCGAAGCCGGCGGTGAGGATGCCCGCCAGGATCATGGCCAGCCCGGCCATGGCGCCCTGCTGTTCGCCCTCCATGAGCGCCGTGGCCGTGCCCTGGCCGTGGGACACGGTGCCCAGCGCCAGCCCGCGCGCCACGGGGTGGCG
>MGTN01000049.1:0-2089 GCA_001799475.1 Desulfovibrionales bacterium GWA2_65_9
CAGCGCCGGGAACGTGCCGCAGGCCTGGAAGGAGGTCGTGGCCAGCACCTTCAGCCCGCGCGCCGTGTACTACCGCCGCAGCAAGGGCTACTCCGACCACGACGTCATCATGGCCGTGCTCTGCGTGACCATGGTCGATGCACGCTCAAGCGGCGTGATCTACACCCACGACCCGAGCGCGCCGGACTCCAACGACATCCTGGTCAGCGCGGCCTGGGGCCTGGGCGTCAGCGTGGTCGACGGCTCGGGCCAGACGGATTTCGCGCGGCTGTGCCGCAAGGACATGAGCTTCGTGGCCCGCGAGGTGGCCGTGAAGGAGAGCCGGCTGGTGCTGAACCACGCAGAAGGCGGACCCGGCGCAACCACCGAAGGCATCGTCATGGAGCGCGTGCCCCAGGCCATGCAGGCCGAGCCCTGCCTGGACCACGCCCGGCTGCTCCAGCTGGCGGCCTATGGGCTCAAGCTGGAGGAGCACTACGGCCAGCCGCTGGACATCGAATGGGCCCAGGACCAGCAGGAACGCCTGTTCATCCTCCAGGCCCGGCCCCTGGGCGTGGAGCAGGGCCCGTCGGCCGAGGGCTGCGCCCTGGAGCCTGGCGAGAGCGAACCCCTGCACGGCCGCGAGGTCGTCCTGCGCGGCGGGGCCATGGCCGCGGCAGGCAGCGCCGCCGGGCAGGCCTACATCCTGACCAGCGACCACAACCTCTCCGCCGTGCCCGAGGGGGCCATCCTCGTGGCCCGGCAGACCTCGCCCACCTATGTGCCGGTCATGGACCGCATCCGGGCCATCGTCACGGACGTCGGCAGCGTCACCGGACACATGGCGAGCGTGGCGCGGGAATTCGGCCTGCCCACCCTCGTGGGCGCGGAGAACGCCACCCTGAAGATCGAGCCGGGCGCGGAGATCACCGTGGACGCGACCAACCGCATCGTCTACCGGGGCATCGTGCCGGAGCTCATCCGCGACAAGCCCTGCGTGAACCTGATGAAAGGCAGCCCGGTGTACAAGGCCGCGCAGGAGGCGCTCAAGCACATGGCGCCGCTGACCCTCCTCGACCCCAAGGCCGAGAACTTCACGCCCGAGGGCTGCGGCAGCCTGCACGACGTCATCCGCTTCGCCCACGAGATGAGCATGCGCGAGATGTTCAAGATCAGCGACGAGATGGAGGACGCCGAGGGCGCGGTACGCCTGCGCTGCGGCCTGCCGCTGAACATCCTGGTGGTGGACCTGGGCGGCGGGCTCACGCCCACGGCCCCAAAGAAGGTGGTGGAGCTGGAGCACATCAAGAGCGCACCCTTCCAGGCCCTGCTCCACGGCATGACCCACCCGGACATCCGCTGGCTGGGCGGCGTGGGCGTGAGCCTGACCGGGTTTGCCACCATCATGGCCGAGTCCCTGCTCTCCGACCCCAACGCCGACGGCAGCATGGGCGGCCCGAACTACGCCGTGGTCAGCGACCACTACCTGAACTTCAACACGCGCCTGGGCTACCACTTCGCCGTGGTCGACAGCTATTGCGGGCCTGAGATCAACGACAACTACATCGTCTTCTCCTTCAAGGGCGGCGCGGCGGATATCGCCAGACGTTCGAGGCGGGCCAGCCTCATCGCCCAGATCCTCAAGCGCCTGGGCTTCAAGATGGAGGTCAAGGGCGACATGGTGCGCGGGGAGATCAAGAAATACTCCCAGAGCGACCTGAAGCAGAAGTTGGACATGGTCGGCAGGCTGCTGGGCGCCGTGCGCCTGCTCGACATGCTGCTCTCCGACGACGGCCAGATCGGCTGGTACGTGGACGAGTTTTTCAAGGGCAACTACACCTTCGAGCGCGTCGGGGACACAGGGCCAGCGCCGGAGGACAAGCCTTAAGGGAACCGGCCCCCGGCACGCAACCCAGCGCAGGCTTTTGCCGTCGGCTGCGCACAATTTGCACACCCGGAGCCGGGCCAGACCGCCCCGCCACCCGGCAGGCCGCGCCAGAGTTCACTCGCAAGGCTGGCCCGAAGATTGCTGTAGCCAAACAGGCCCAGCGCCCGTCTTGACGGCAGGCGCGGAAGGCGTATCGTATCATTCTGGATATCGAACATCAGC
>MGTN01000049.1:2110-2302 GCA_001799475.1 Desulfovibrionales bacterium GWA2_65_9
GACCATCATGAAACGGCTCATCGCTTCTGTCATCATCGCCACCTTCCTCCTGGGCTCTGTTGCCGGCTGTGCCGACAAGGCCCAGACCGGGGCGGGCGTGGGCACCCTGGCCGGCGCCACCATCGGCGCGCTGACGGCCAAGAACAAGGCGCTCGGCGCAGTCATCGGCGCGGGCATCGGCGGGCTCATCGG
>MGTN01000049.1:2323-5997 GCA_001799475.1 Desulfovibrionales bacterium GWA2_65_9
GGACAAGAACGACCGCGCCCAGATCGGCAAGGCCCTGGAAGAGCAGCCCTCGGGCAAGCCCCTGGCCTGGAAGAACCCGGACACCGGCGCCAGCTACGAGGCCACGCCCAGCCACTCCTACATCCAGAATGACAAGATCTACCGCGACATCGTCATCAAGTCTTACGTGGACGGCCAGGAAAAGGACATCAAGGCCAAGGCCTACCGCTCCCCCGACGGCACCTGGACCCTGGTCCAGTAGCCGCAACGAAGCATGACCCAAGGCCCGGGGCACCCTGCTCCGGGCCTTTTTTTGCGGCCTCAGGCCAGCGCCGCTCCCCCGAAGCGGGTGCAACGGCCTGCCCCGACCTCCGGCCTGCCCGCCGAAAGCCCCTCTGTGGACACGGCCAGTCCGCGCAAAGCGCCCCGCCGGAACCAGCACTACAGACGGAAAGCCAGCGGCTCTCCCCGCAGATTCACAGCGGCAGCGGCGCAACGTCTCGGCCTGGCAGAACCTGTTGGAGCCTTAACGCAGCAATCAACGCCGAAAGCTGTGCGGGCCGCCACGCCGAGGCTTGAGCAGAATGCCCCTGGCCCTTCGGGCGCGGGACGACGGCCGGTCATAGCGCGCAGCCGCCGCACCCAGCCGCCGCACCCAGCCGCCGCACCCAGCCGCCGCACCAAACCGCCTCGGGACCGCGAGACCAGCCCCGGCTCCGGCGCCACGGGCAAAAGAAAAGGCCGGGCGTGAACCCGGCCTTCCGTGTGACTTCCTGGATGCTTGCCGTGGGGCCTAGAACCGGCCCTCGCCAGCCTTCTGCTCGGTGCCGACAGGCTTGGACGCGTCCACTGGGCCGGGCTGGACCGGCTGGCGGACCTCAGGCGCAACGGTCGGCGCGGCCGCTGCCGGGCCAGCTGCCGGGGCAGACGGCTTGTCCTGGCCGGGGCGCTTCACGGAATAGCCGCTCAGGTCATCGCCAGCCGGGGCGGCGGACGACGGGGCGGGCGATGATGCGGACGAAGGGGCAGGGGACGCAGCGGCCGGGCGCGGCTTGGCGCCGGGACGACGCACCTCGATGCCCGCGCCCTGGACCTTGGTCTCACCGCTGTAGGACTTGGTCACCAGGCGGTCGCCCTTGGCTGCGGACTTCTTGCGCGCACTCTTGCCGGACTTCTTCTCGGTCTTGCTGTCAGCCTGTGCCGCAGCCTTCTTGTCAGACTTCTTGTCCGTTTTCTTGTCTGTCTTCTTGTCGGACTTCTGCTCGGGCTTGGCCTCCGCCACAGCAGCCTTCTTGCTCTTCTGGCCCTTCTTCTCGGCGGCCTTGGCGACCTCGTCCACCTTGGTGGACTTCCTGGCCTTGCGCTCCGGCTTGGTGCCGGGCTTGACCTCCACCCAGCCGCCAGGGGCGGCGGCAACATTCTGGCCCGCCTTCTTTTTGGCCTTGCGGGTCTTCTTTTCCTTGAGGGCAGCGGCCCGCTCCTCGGGTTTCATCTTGTAGACCTTGGCCTCGGCCTGTCCGGCGGCCAGAAGGCCGAGGGTCAGGACGCAAGCCAACAATCCGGTGAAAATCCTGCGCATGTTCCGCCTCCTTGAACTGGTCTGCGGCGGCCTTGGGCCGCGCTCGCTTGGTTGAGCTTACACGAGGAATACCGCCCGCGTCCAGGGGCCGAAGCACCCCGCCCGGAGCGGTTTCCGGAAAAACCCTACTTCAGCAGTTCGTCCAGCCGCTCCTGGTCAAAGCCCACCACGCGGGTATTGTCCACGAAGACCACCGGGGTGCCGGTGATGTCCATGCTGCCGGCCTTGGCCATGTCCTCGGTGACGCTCTGGGCATACTTGGATTCGCCCAGGGCGGCCACAATGGCCGTGGCGTCCTTGCCCAGGGCCTTGAGCTCCGGGAAGCGCACCAGGAACGCGCCAGCCACCTGCGCCCAGGCCTTCTTCAGGCCCTCCGGGCTCTTGTCCTGCGCCTTGGGCACGGGCAGGTCGGTGTAGGCAAAGCGCACAAAGTCCAGGGCCTTCTTCGGATCCTTGTCCAGGGCCCAGGACATCAGCATGCAGGCGATGTCCGCGCCGGGGTGCGAGGGCAAGGGGTAATGCGCCAGCTTGAACTCGGAAAAGCTGGCCTTCCTGTCCATCAGATAGCTGAAGGCTTGGCGGCAGTAAGGGCAGAACGGATCGGACACGTAGACCAGCACGGGCTTGCCGGGAGCGCCCTTGAGGATGGTGTGGCCGAAGTCCTTCAAGTCCGCCGCGCGCAGCTTGTCGCGGGCGTCCTTGAAGATGCTTTTGCCTGCACCGAGGCTGATGATGTCCGAAACATGGAACTGGCCGTCGGCGCTGATGAACAGCAAAAACGGCTGGGACTGGCCCTCGGCGGGCACGAGGCGGCCCTTCACGGCGTAGATGTCCAGGCCGCCGAAAGTGGCGGCTTTTTCCGCCTGGTCCACCTGCACGCTGTCCGCAGTCAGGGCTGGGACATTGGGCCGCCCGGCCAGGCCGGCCAGGAAGTTCTTGCGGAAGGCCTCGACATTGAAGGTAGAGGGGGAGGCGGAGCCCTCGGCCTGGGCCGGGGTCTGAACCAGCGTGAGCAGGCTCAGGGCCAGCAGAAGGGTGAGGCAAGCGCGGCGCATGGGCACTCCTTGAAGGTGGTTACAGTTGACTGGCCCAGGCGGCCAGACGGTCGCAGGCAGTGTTGATCTCGGCCTGGTCAGCGCCGAAGGACAGGCGCACATGGCCCTCCCCGCCCGGCCCGAAGGCCCCGCCGGGAATGGTGATGACCCGCGCCTCGCGGATGAGCCGCAGGGCCAGCTCGCGCGAGTCGGCAACAGGGAATTGGGCCTTGGCCATGACGTAGAACGCGCCGCGCGGGCGGATGTGCGCAAAGCGCCCGCCCATGGCGTCCAGGCGCGCGCAGATGAGGTTGCGGCGCTGCTCCAGCTCGGCGCGCATGGCCTGGAACACGTCCTGCGGGCCGGTAAGCGAGGCCAGCGCCGCGATCTGCGCCGGGGTTGGCGCGCAGATGGCCGCCGCGTCGTGGATCTTGAGCATCTGGTTCAACAGCGGCTCCCGCGCCCAGAGGAAGCCCACGCGCCAGCCCGTCAGCGCGAAGCGCTTGGAGAAGCTGAACACGCCCACCAGCAGGTGGCGCAGCTCCGGCACGCGCATGAGGCTGAAGGCCGCCGCATCATCGCAGGTCAGCGCGTCGTAGGTGAGGGCATCGTAGGTGTCGTCGCAGATGACGAAGACATTGTGCCTGAGGGCCAGCGCGGCCAGCCCCAGCAGGTCGGCCTTGGCAAACACCGCGCCCGTGGGGTTGTGCGGGCTGGACACGATGATGGCCTTGGTGCGCGGGGTGATGCGTGCTGCCACGGCGTCCACGTCGAGGCCCCAGTCAGAGCGCCGCAGCGGCGCAAAAACCGGCGTGCCCTCGGCCATGAGGATCTGCTCCACGTGGGAGGGGTAGAAGGGCTCGGGCACGATGACCTCGTCGCCGGGGCCGATGAGTGTCAGCATGGCGCAGAGCAGGCCTTCCATGCCGCCCACGGTGATGGCCACCTCGCGCTCCGGGTCGGCGGGCAGGTCCTTCTCGGCGCGCAGCAGCTCGGCTGCGGCCACCCGCAACGCGGGCAGGCCGGGCTGGAGCGAATACTTGCCCGCGGCCGGGTCCTCGCGCAGGGCGCGGCACACCGCG
>MGTN01000049.1:6011-8143 GCA_001799475.1 Desulfovibrionales bacterium GWA2_65_9
CGGGGTCATGAACGAGGGGATGCCCTGGCCCAGCGACACGCAACCGCCGACCGTAGCCGCGATCATGGGCATCTCCTTGGTGGCCGAGATCTTGATCTGGCGCACGCGCCGGGAAAGGCGAGAATCCAAGTCCGTGGTCATCCGTTTTCCTCCGGCCCGTCTGAATCCCCATCCGGGGGCCCGTCTGAATCCCCATCTGGGGGAAATATCTTGCCAGGGTTCAATACGTTCTGCGGGTCGAGCAGGACCTTGATGCCGCGCTGCACGCGCAGGCTTACGGGCTCGATCTCCAGGGGCAGGAGCCCGCGCTTGACCAGGCCGATGCCGTGCTCGCCGCTGATGGTGCCGCCGAGCGCGAGCGCCAGGCGCACGCAGTCCTCAGCCGCGGCCTCGACCCGGGGCCGCAGGGATTCGTCCTGGGCGGTGAGGTTCAGGTGGATGTTGCCGTCGCCCGCGTGGCCGAAAGCGAAGATCGTGATGCCGTGGCGCGCCTCCACCCCGGGCAGGGCGGCGATCATGTCCGCGATGCGGCCGATGGGCACGGCGATGTCCTCCGGGATGTACACGGCGCAAGCCTCGTGGATGCGCGTGCTGACGCTGCGGCGCACCTTCCAGACCGCTTCGCGGCCCGCGTCGCCCGCTTCCGTGCCGGAGGTGGCCGCAGGCAGGATGTCCGTCGCGCCCAGCTCGCGGCAGATGGCCTCGATCTCGGCCACCTCGCGCCCCACCTGGTCCGGGTCGCCGTCGGTCTCCATGAGCACCAGGGCGCTCTCGTCGCCCGCCACGGCAAAGGGCAGCAGGTCGCCCACGAGGCGCAGGCAGCGCGCGTCCAGAAATTCCATGGCCGAGGGCAGATGCCCGCGCGTCATGACGCTGATGATGGCGCGCATGGCAGCATTGAGGTCCGCGAACACCGCGGCCAGGCAGGCTGCGGCCTTGGGGTGCGGCAAAAGCTTGAGCGTCAGTTCGGTGATGACGCCGAGCGTACCCTCGCTGCCCACGAGCAGCCGCGTCAGGTCGTAGCCCACCACCCCTTTTCGCGTGTTCACCCCGGCGCGGATGGCCTCGCCCGTGGGCAGCACGGCGCGCAGGCCCAGCACGTAGTCGCGCGTGGTGCCGTACTTGACGCAGGCCGGGCCGCCCGCATTGGTGGCCGCGTTGCCGCCGATGGTGCTGGTGGCCAGGCTGGCCGGGTCCGGCGGGTAGAACAGGCCCACCGCCCTGGCCGCGGAACGCAGGTCGCCGGTGAGCACGCCGGGCTCGACCCGTGCCGTGAGGCTCTGGGTGTCGATGTCGATGATGCGATTCATGGCCGTCAGGTCCAAGACCACGCCGCTTGGCCCATTTCCGGCCTGCGGCAGGCAGCCACCGGCCAGGCCCGTGCCCGCGCCGCGCGGGATGACCGCGAAATCATGCGCATTGGCCAGGGTGACGAGCCGGGCCACCTGGGTCTCGCTCCGCGCCAGAAGCACCGCAGCGGGCTGGCGCACCAGCCCGGACTCGTCGCGGCTACGCGCCGAGAGGGCCGCCGCGTCAATGAGCAGGTCCGCCCCGAACTCGCGCCCGAGCAAGGCCAGAAGATCAGCAGTACGTGGTCCAGGCTGCGGCATGGCCGTCTCCATCAGGCAAGGTCAGGATTTGTGACGCTCAAAGCCGGGCACGCTATGCGCGTCCTCGGCCAGGTGCAGCAGCCATGTGGCCAGGGTCACCAGCACCAGATAATACACGCCGAGCGTGCAGAAGACCTCAATGTTGCGCCAGGTGTTCTTGGCGATGGTAGTGGCCGTTCCCGTGAGCTCGTTCACGGTGATGATGGAGGCCAGGGACGAGTACTTGATGAGGTAGATGATCTCGTTGCCGCAGCCCGGCAGCGCGCGGCGAAAGGCCTGGGGCAGCACCACGCTCTGCACGGCCTGGCGGGTGGTCATGCCCAGCGCCAGGGCCGCGCGGATCTGCCCGCGCTTGATGGAGAGCAGGCCGCCGCGGATGTACTCGGACTGGTAGGCCCCGCTGCACAGGCCAAAGGCCAGGATGGACGCCGGTATGGCGTCGAGCACGATGCTGTGGCCGCCCAGGCTGATGTACGGCAGGGTGAAGTACCAGAAGAACACCTGCACCACCAGCGGCGTGCC
>MGTN01000050.1:0-8049 GCA_001799475.1 Desulfovibrionales bacterium GWA2_65_9
TTTTCGTCCGCGCGCCGGGCAATAGCTCGTTCGCGCCGAGGTGGCCACGACCTTGGGGGCCGCGCCCGCGCTCAGCGTCACCTGGGCAATGGCCTCGTCCAGGCTCTCGGCCATGCGCCCGAGGCGCAGGGCGTTTGCCCGGTCCGGGTTGGCCCGGCCGCCCGCACCGTCTGTCCAGTGCGTCAAAATGCGCGTACCCAGTTCCCGCTGATCGACCAGCGGGGTGACGAAACACACCCCCGCCAATTCGTATGTGCGGGAAACGCGGCACATATCGTGTATGTCGAGGTTTGTCAAAGAAACCGTGGAAGGTTTCCCCGATTTATCGAGCACCGGATGGTGCAAAAGACAGATGCTCAGCCCGCGCCCCAGGCTGGCCGGGAGTTTCTGGGCGCGCAAAAAATCTATGTCCGTTCCGGACAATTCTGCGGTCTGCAGGAGCTCCGGGCGGCGCAACAGGGTGCGCCGGAGGGACTCCTCGCGCCGCCACTGGGCGACCTTGGCGTGGGAGCCGCCGCGCAGGACCTCCGGGACCTCACCGTCGCCGGCCTCAGGCCAGACCTCGGGCCGGGTATAGTGCGGGTGCTCCAGAAGCCCGCCGGAGAAGCTCTCGTCAACGCCGGACTCCTCCTTGCCCATGAAGCCCGGCACCAGGCGCCCCACGGCCTCGAGGAGGCACAGGGCCGCAGCCTCGCCGCCGTTGAGCACGAAGTCGCCCACGCTGACAGGCTCCAGGCCCTCGGCCTCAATGAGCCGCTCGTCGATGCCCTCGTAGCGCCCGCAGACCAGGGTCAGGGCGGGCTCACACGCCAGCTCGCGCGCCAGGGCCTGGGTCAGTGGCGCGCCGGAGGGCGCAAGCACGATCTTGCGGCCCGGTTCCGGCACGCTTCTCAGGGCGGCGGAAAGCGGCCCCGGCATCATGACCATGCCCGGTCCGCCGCCGTAGGGCCGGTCGTCCACCGGGCGGTGGCGGCCAGTGGCGAAGTCGCGCGGGTTCACCAGATCCACCGCCAGCACGCCCGACTCCACAGCCTTGGCCAGCTGGGCGCAGGCAAGCGCGCTGTGGAAGAATTCCGGGAACAGGGTCAGGATGGTGAAGCGCACGGCTGGGACTCCGAAAGGCGTTTTCGCTGGCCCAAGGTGTTCGGGCGGGTCTACGTTACGTAAGCTGGCCGGGTTTGTCCGGCTGGCCGGTTTTTCAATCTGGCCGGGTTTCACTTGGGCTTGGCGAGGTATAATTCCAGCAGGCCCGGCGGCGGGTCGATGACGATCCTCTTGCGCCCCGCGTCCAGGCCCAGGATGAATTCCGGCACGGCCGGGAACAGGATCTCCTCCCCGCCTGTGCCACGGATGACCCAGGTGATCTGGCCGGGGGTGTCGAGGATGGCCTCGAACTCCCCGACTTCCCTGCCTTTGCCCTCCGGCCCGTCCGCCAGGTACACGCGCGAGCCGAGCAGCCGGAACAGGTACTCCTCGCCCTCGTCGGGCGGGGGCAGGTCGGCCTCGGCCACATAGACCACGGCCCCGCGCAACAGGTCGGCCGCGTTGCGGTCGCCCACGCCCTTGAGCGTGACCAGCATGCGCCCGGTGTGCTGGCGGCTGGCGGCCACCACAAAGGGCTTGGGCCTGCCGGGGCCGCCGCCCCCCTCTTTCGGGCCAGGCGCGGCCAGGAACAGGGTCTGCCCGGGCGCGAAAAGCAGCGGGGAGCCCGCATGGCTGTCCATGCAAAGCTCCCCACGGATGCCGTGCGGCTTGGCCACATGGGCCACGGCCACCATGCCGTGCGCACTCGCGCGCTCAGGCTTGGCGGTCATGGTCCTATTCGATTATCTCAAGCACGGCGCGCCGCTTGACCTTGGCCGCAGCAGCGCCGAGCAGGGTGCGCATGGCCCGGGCCGTGCGTCCCTGCTTGCCGATGACCTTGCCCAGGTCTTCTTTGGCCACCTTGAGTTCCAGCACAGCGGTCTGCTCGCCTTCGATCTCTGTGACCTTGACATCGTCCGGGCTGTCCACGAGCGACTTGGCGATGTATTCGATCATGTCTCTGAGCATGTCGGGCCCCCCAGGATGAATGTGCGCGGGAGAACGTGCCGTGAACTGGACCCCTGCCGCTGAAAACCCAAGACAGACGCCGGTGTGGCTAGGCGGCCTGCTTGGAGACGAGCGAACGGACCGTGTCGCTGGGCTTGGCGCCCAGGCCGATCCACTTGTCGTATGCTTCCTTGTTGATGACGACCTCTGCGGGCTCGATCATGGGGTTGTAATGTCCCAGGAATTCCAGCGGACGGCCGTCGCGGCGGCTGGCGCGCTCGAGCACGACCAGACGATAAAACGGACGCTTCTTGCAGCCCATGCGGGTCAGTCGAATAGTCAGAGCCATGTTGTCTTTCCCCCTGAATGTGTTGATATGCGGTTTAAAGTCAAATTGCAAGCGGATCGCCGCCTGCCTGGGTATGGCATGAAGTTAGCGCTTCTTGCGCTGCTTCTTGTTCATCTTCTTTTTCTTGCGCTCGGCCAGGGTCTTCTTGGACAGGCCCTTTTTGGCTTCGCCACCGCCCATCTCGCCCATGTCCGGCATTCCGGGCATGCCGGCCATGGCGTCGGCCATGGAGTTCTGCATTCCGGGCCGCGCGGTCTGCGGCCTGGTGCCCGGAGGGGTGTAGCCCGCGGGCATGCCGGGCATCTTGGGCATCTTGGGCGTCTTGCCGCCGCCCAGCATCTGCTGCATCATCTTGTTCATCTGCTCGAAATTCTTCAACAGCGCGCTGACCTCGGCCACGGGCTTGCCGCAGCCCTTGGCGATGCGCGCCCGGCGCGAGGCGTTGATGAGCGCGGGCTCCTGGCGCTCCTTTTTGGTCATGGAGCTGATGATGGCCTCGGCCTTGTCGATCTCCTTCTCCGGGACCTGCATGTCGCCCATCTTCTTGACCATGCCGCCCATGCCCGGCACCATCTTGAGGATGCTCTCCAGTGACCCGATCTTGCGCATGCGGCGCATCTGGGTCAGGAA
The DNA here is from genome assembly GCA_001799475.1 of Desulfovibrionales bacterium GWA2_65_9. Lineage (GTDB taxonomy): Bacteria > Desulfobacterota > Desulfovibrionia > Desulfovibrionales > Desulfovibrionaceae > Humidesulfovibrio. The sequence continues at coordinate 3,011 of MGTN01000050.1, forward strand.
GTCCTCGAGGTCGAACTTGGCCTGCTGCATCTTGGAGGCCAGCTTCTCGGCCTCCTCCTGCTCCATGCTGCCCTGGGCCTTCTCGATGAGCGTCATGACGTCGCCCATGCCCAGGATGCGGCTGGCCGCGCGGTCCGGGTGGAAGACCTCCAGGTCCGAGAGCTTTTCGCCCATGCCCACGAACTTCAGGCTCTTGCCGGTGACGCTCTTGATGGACAGGGCCGCGCCGCCGCGCGCATCGCCGTCCATCTTGGTCAGCACCACGCCGGTGATGTCCAGGCGCTTGTCAAAGGCCTCGGCCACGGTGACGGCGTCCTGGCCGGTCATGGCGTCGGCCACGAAAAGGATTTCCTGCGGCGCGCACGCGGCCTTGATGGCGCTGAGCTCCTCCATGAGGGGCTCGTCCAGGTGCAGGCGGCCTGCGGTGTCGAAGAGGATGGCGTCGCACCCGGCCTCGGCGGCCTTTTTCATGGCGTCGGCGCAGATGTCCACGGGGTTCATGTCCGTGGTGCTGGGATAGGCCGGCACGCCGAGCTGCTTGGCCAGCACGTGCAGCTGCTCAATGGCCGCCGGGCGGTACACGTCCGCCGGGACCAGGTAGGGCTTGAGCTTGTGCTTGCCGCGCAAGAGGTTGGCCAGCTTGCTGGCCGTGGTGGTCTTGCCCGAGCCCTGCAGGCCGACCAGCATGATCTTGACCGGCTTGCTGCGCAGGTCCAGGCCCTTCTGCTCGCCGCCTAAAAGCTCCACCAGCTCGTCGTGCACGAGCTTGACCAGCTGCTGGCCCGGGGTGAGGCTCTTGAGCACATCCGCGCCCATGGCCTTGTCGCGCACGCGGTCGATGAAGTCCTTGACGACCTTGAAGTTGACGTCGGCCTCGAGCAGGGCAAGGCGCACCTCGCGCAGACCGTCCTGGATGTTCTTTTCATCCAGGCGGGCCTGGCCGCGCATCTTGCGGAAGGCTTCTGAGAGGCGGTCGGTCAAACTGTCGAACACTTGGGGCATCTCCTGCGCGTGCGCTTTGGGCAAAACATTTCCGCACCGGCCATCCTGTTCAGGGGCGGCTCGGCACGGCGTAAAAAAGAGACTGTGTGTTACATAAGCCGATAGGGCTAGTCAAGGGGTGACATGGGGGTCTGGGGGGGCTTCAAGCCACCCGGCCGCCAGAGGCGCTCTCCGGCTCAGGCCACGCTGGCGCGGGCCGTGTCCTTGGCCAGGGTGAGCGCGGTCTTGACGCGCGCGATGAACACCTCCGGGCTGTCCTGGGCCTCGGCCTGGGCCGCGCCCAGGGTCACGCCGATGCGCGCGCCATGGCTGAAGTTGTGCTGGGCCACCAGCTCGCGCAGCTTGTCGGCGAAGAACCCGGCCTTGTCGGTCCCGATGCCCGAGGCCAAGATGAGGAAGCGCCCGCTGCGCCAGCGGAAGAGGCAGTCGGCCTTGCGGATGTGCTGCTTGAGGAGCTGGGCCAGCTCGTAGAGCACCTGATCGCCCACGTCGTAGCCCAGGGCATCGTTCACGGCCCGGAAGCCGTTCACGTCGACCATGATTCCCGAGAAGCCCGCGCCGTAGCGCTTGAGGCCTTCCAGTTCGCGGACGATCATCTGGTCAAAGGCCATGCGGTTTAAGACCTTGGTCAGCTCGTCGTGGTGGCAGTGCTGGTCCAGGGAATCCTTGAGCCGCGCGATCTCAAGGGCATTCTCGCGCACGGGGCGCAGCAGTCCGGCATAGACCAGCACGGCCTGGGCCGCCAGCAGGGCCACGCCCAGGAGCAAGGCGCCGTAGGTCTCCTTGATGAGTCCGGGCGAGTGCGTGGGATGGTCGGCCAGGAGCTGGTAGGCCACGAAGAATTCCGCCAACAGCACCCCGAAGATGGCCACCAGGGTGACGGAATAGAACAAGGCGGTGAGCTTGCCGGGCATCTTGCGCTCCGGGGGCGCTGCGGGGTGTTCAGCCATTGCCGGCCCTCATGCCTGGTCAGGGTTGGGTTTGATAGCGCAGCTCGCCCAGGTTGTCGCGCATGCGCAGGTCGATGAAGAAATTGCTCCAGGTCCAGCCGTAGCGGTCGCCCATCTGCCGGCCTGGCCCGTACAGGTCAATCAGGTGGTCCTTGATGAGGAAGAAGTTCTCCTGGCCTTCGAAGACGATGCCCACGCCCGTGAGCTTGCCCTTGGGAAAGTAGTAGGCCACGGAGCGGATCTCGGCCTGGCCCAGGCGCAGCAGTTCGTCGGTGCGGAAGTAGGTGCCGGGGAGGCTCACGGGCTTGGTCACGGGGACGAGCCCCGTTTGCCGGGACAGGTCGGCTCCCCAGGCCAGCCCCCGGAAGTCGGCGGGCGCGCCCTTCACGGCAAAGGTCAGGTCGGGCCGCGTCGGCCTTGGCCTTGCGGCTGGCTGCTTGATGAATGCCGGCGGGGTGTCGATGTTGCCTGGAGCCTTGGTGCCGGCCGGGGGCTCGGGGATGGCTGCCGGGGCCGGGGCGGCCTGGCCGGACACCGTTGCCGGAGCGTCAGGCCCGCTCGCGGGGCAGGCCGCGGCGAGGACGAGGACAAGACATGCCGTCAAGGCAGGGACGGCCAAAGCACAGCGCATGGAGCCTCCAGGCAAAAGTGTGTATCTGTCCTGCATCTTGGCCCGACTGGGTAGGGAAATCAAGACCTGACAGCACTTTTTTTGCCGGGAGTCGCACCTGCGGACTCAGGGCTCAGAGATACAGGGCCTCTGCGCCAGCACAGGCCAGGGCCGCCTCGCGGGTCTCCATGACCATGCGGCCCAGGCGCAGCAGTCTGCGTCCGGAGTTGATGTCCTCCAGGAGGCACTTCTCGCGCGCCAGGCACAGGGCCAGACGGTAGGGCCGTGGGTGGAAGGGGTCCGTGGCCTCGTAGACGCGGTACATCTCGGTGGGCAGGCTGTGTTGGGGCTGGGGTTCGACCAGGGCGTTCATGGCGTCCTCCTTGCTGCCGGTAATATAGCAATTTCCGTGCCCCGTTCGCGATGACGATTCGCGACGGCTGGTTGGCCGGGGAGTGGAGGACGGGAGGGTTTTGGCGTGCGCAAAAAAGACCCCCCGGATTGCTCCGGGGGCTTTTCTTGTGCTGATCGGGCGTGCTGCTAGACCTGGGGGGCCAGGCTCTGGATGACCCAGATGACGCGGCCGATGGTGCGCGCGGCCATCTCGGCAGCGGGCACATGCAGATCGGCGTGGGTCTTGTCCTCGGCCTTGAGGACGAACTGGCCGTCCTGATAGTAGACGCGGCGGATGAGCAGGCCCTGGTGGGGGAAGTGCACGGCGCAGAGGTCGCCGTCGGGATGCTGGCGCTGGTCCATATCCACACCGGCAAAAGCACCGCGCAGGACAATGGGCTCCATGCCCGCGGAGTCGACGCGCAACACCTGCAGGTTCGGGCGGAAGAAGGTCTCCGGGATGGTCAGATCCTCGACGGGCATGGGCTGCCAGGCGGCGGGATCGGCGCCGGCTCCGGCCATGGACGACACCGGGACAACGCGGCCGCGCGCGTGGGTGCGGCCATAGGCTGCCGGGGCCTCGCGCAGAAGGTTCTCGGCGCTGACATGGCCCTTGGCCGTGTTCAGGTAAACCGGCTCATGGCCATCGGAAAGCCAATTGGGGTTCAGGCCGTGGCTGCGGTACAGCTTCAGAAACCAATCGGACGGCACGGAGCAGCGCCGCTTGGCGTCGGAAATGCTGGATTGGCGGACCTCCAGGACATCGGCAAGCTGAACCTGGGTCCGTGCACCAGTGGCTTTCTTGATGCGATCCATGGCCTCCTCGAACCATTGTTCAAGGCGCTCGTCGCACTTCTTCTTGAGTTTTGCCACCGTGAAACCTCCGTATTGTTCTGTCGATATCGTTGGTTTGAAAGTGAGTGTACTATATATGGCTACAAAAATAAGGCACTTCGAGGTAATGATAATTGCAACCTTTCATTGCCGTCAAGTGCAAACGTTGACACAATCCCTCATGGCGCGGAGTGTTGTTTGTGCTGTTCCGGTGATCATCCGGTGTGCATGAGGGAGTTTGCTACTGATGTATAAATTTTATATCTTTCTGTGGCTCTGTCAATACGTGGTACACAAAATTAAGTAGGACGGTTCTACAGTCAGCTTCCTCCACCGGTGGGGCATTCGTCATGATTGCAGGTCATCTTTTCCTGAAAAAGCATTGAGATGCGAAGCCCCCCAGGGGCAAGGACACTGGAGCGGCTTCCCTCCCGGCACGTGCTGTGCTAAGGATATCTATCGTGCATCGACGGATGCGGACGCCCGGAAAGCGGGGCCACGCACAACCGACCCGCCGCCAGAGCGCGGGCTTAAGCCAGCAGAGAGGATCATGGACCAGAACAGCTCACGCGTCTTCCGCGCCTACGACATCCGGGGCATTGTGGGCCAGGACTTCGATGCCGACTGGGTCGAGGACCTGGGCCGCGCCTGCGGGGCCTATTTCCTGGCGCGCGGGTCAAGGCGCGCCGTGGTCGGCCGCGACTGCCGCCTGACCTCCCCCGGCTTCCAGGAGCGCCTGGTGGCCGGCCTGACAAGCACCGGCGTGGACGTCCTGTTCCTGGGCATGGTGCCCACCCCGGTCTGCTATTTCGCCATCCGGCACCTGGACTACGACGCCGGGGTGATGATCACCGCCAGCCACAACCCCGCGCAGTACAACGGCTTCAAGATCTGGGCGGGCAAAAGCACCATCCATTCCGGCGAGATCCAGGAAGTCGCCCGGCTGTTTGCCGCGCGCGGGTTTCCAAAGGGCCAGGGCCTGGCCACGGCCCACGACATCGAGCCCAGCTACCTGGACACCCTGTCCGGCCTGGCCAGCGTTGCGCGCCGCGTGAAGGTGGTGCTGGACGGCGGCAACGGCGCGGCCGGGCTGGTGACCAAGGCCCTGCTCGAACGCGCCGGGGCCGAGGTGATCCCGCTGTTCTGCGAGCCTGACGGCCGCTTCCCCAACCACCACCCGGACCCGGTGGAAGAGAAGAACCTGGCCGCGCTCAAGGCCAAGGTGCTGGAAACCGGGGCCGAGCTGGGCA
>MGTN01000050.1:8067-12398 GCA_001799475.1 Desulfovibrionales bacterium GWA2_65_9
TGTTTAACGACATCGCCAAACACGGCGGACGGCCCATCATGTCGGCCACCGGGCATTCGCTCATCAAGGACCGCCTGCTCAAGGAAAACGCGGCCTTGGCCGGTGAGATGAGCGGGCACATGTTCTTTGCCGACCGCTACTTCGGCTTTGACGACGCGTCCTATGCGGCCCTGCGCCTGGTGGAAATCGTCTCCGGGGCGCCCGGAGCGCTCTCGACGCTTCTGTCCGACTGGCCCAAGACCTTCGTCACCCCGGAGCTGCGCGTGGACTGCGCCGAGCACGCCAAATTCCAGGTGGCCGAACGCGCCCGCACCGAGTTCGCCAAGGACTACACCCTGGAAGGCGACGACGGCGCGCGGCTCGTGTTTCCCGACGGCTGGGCGCTGGTGCGCGCCTCCAACACCTCGCCCTCCCTGGTGCTGCGCTTCGAGGCCGAGAGCGCGGCCCGGCTGGCGGAGATCCGCGCCCTGGTCGAGGAACCCCTGGCCCGGTGGATCAAGGAGCTGGGCGGAGACAGGGAGCAATAGCCTCCGGCGGCCGGCAGCGCGTGGCCCTGACCCGGGCCCTGCTGTACGCGCCCGAGCCCAGCCTGGCCGACGAGCCCACGGGCCAGCTGGACTCCGCCACCAGCCAGGAGATCATGCGCCTGTTCGCCCAGGTCAACGAGGCCGGGGCCCAGAGGCCTGGGCGCGTCATCCGCCTAGTTGACGGGCGCCTGGTTGACGGGCGCCTGGTTGACGGGCGCCTGGTTGACGGCCGCCCCTCCGCCTGAAGACCAAAGCCCGGCCCTGCGCCCCCTGGCCGGACGTCCTCGCCGCACGACGCATAGGCAGGGCGTATATGCCATTGACATTCGTATGTATTCCTGGCAACAAACTACGTAGCTGGGGCAGGCTTCAACGCGCCCCTGCCGGAGGTCGTGCCCGATGCCAGACGCCACGCCAGACGCCACGCCGGACGCCACGTCAGGCCTCCCTGTCGGCGGCCCGCCCGCCCCCGCCCCGGAGGGCCACGAGCCCACCGCGCACGACGCCCGCCGCCACAGCAAGGCTTTGCCCCGCCTCAGCCTTCCGCACCTGTTCAAGCCCTCCCAGTGGGGCCTGCGCCTGCGCATCCTGCTGGTTGCGGGCCTGCTGCTGCTCGCAGGCATGGTCAGCCTGGTGGGCTTCGAGGCCTGGCAGCTCAGCAGCTCCATGGAGCGCGGCGTGCAGGAGCGCCTGAAGCTCCTGGACTATTGGGTGCATGACGAGATCCGCACGCGCCTGGACGGCCTCACCGCCTCGGTGAGCTCCCTGGTGAACCTACCGGAGATCACCCAGGCCATGAACACGCGCGACCGCGAGGCGCTCAAGACCTTCATCCTGCCCTATGCCGAAAAGCTGCGCGTGGCCACGGGCAACACCAGCCTGTATTTCCATTTCCACACGCCCGAGTCCACGTCGCTCTTGCGCACCTGGGACATCCACCGCTACGGCGACGACCTCTCGGGCTACCGGCACATGGTGGTGCGCGTGAACCGCGAGCTGACCACCTTCTCCGGTCTGGAGCTGGGCCAGGGCGGCACGGTGATCCGCAGCATCGCCCCGGTGTTTCACGCGGGCAAGCACGTGGGCAGCGTGGAGGCGGCCATGAACATCGTGGACGTCCTGCAACGGCTCACCCTGCCCCAGGACTACGGCATCGTCTTCGTGCTCGACAAGAGCTTCAAGAAGCTGTGGGAGGGCGGCCTGGAACGGGCCACCTTCGACAACTGGGTGATGGTCAAGAGCCTGGGCGATGCCGATGCCCACCTGGCCGACAAGGCCCTGGATGAGCCGGGCCCCACCGGCCGCGTGGAGAACTTCCTGTTCCGGCTCATCCCTGTGGACGACTTCCAGGGCCGCCAGATCGGCTTCCTGGTGCTGACCTACAACGCCGGGGCCGCAGTCCAGCAGAACGCCATGAAGACCTTCTGGTTCGGGCTCTTGGCCGTGGCCGGAGCGATCTCCATGTGGCTGGTGCTGTTCGTCAACGTGCGGCGCATCATGAAGTTTCTGGAACGCTTGAAGAAGCTCATCCTGGCCTCCCACGGCAGCGACTTCGTGGAGCGCTTCGAGTCTGACCACGTGCACTGCCTGGATGTGCTGCGCTGTCCGAACAAGGAATGCGTCGTCTACAAGAACCCCAGCCTGGTCTGCTACCTGGAGACGGGCACCGAGGCCGTGTCGCCCACGCTGCGCGGCACCTGCCTGTTCTTGAACAAGTACGGCATGTGCACCAGCTGCCCGGTCTACATCGCCCGCTGCGGCGATGAACTGGCCGAAATGAAGAACCTGATGAACACCATGATGCGCATCTGGGGGGTCTTCCTGGGCCGGGTGGGCGGACTCTTAAGCGAGGTGCTGCGCAACCAGCAGGGCCAGCCCCAGGCCATGCCCTCGCTGGATCAGGTCTCCGGCTACCTGGAGGAGATGGCGCGGCTGACCGCCTTCAGCCACGACCTGCAGGGCGTGAACAACATCGCCGAGGTCTACCACCAGCTCGACCACGTGTTCCACTCGCACTTCCGGCTCACGGCCTACGCCGTGGTGGAGGTGGTGCCCGGCCAGAACCGCATGGAGCTGGTGCTCGACCGCAACGGCTTCTGCCAGCACATGAGCCAGGACGTGCTGGGCAACAGCAGCCTGTGCCGCGCCAGGCGCGGGGCCGAGGAGATAGCCAGCCACCCCAACCCCGTGCTCTGCCCCTACTTCAACATCGACACCGACAAGCACGTGCGCTGCTGCCTGCCCATGGTCATGGGCGGCCGCGTGGGCGCCATCTTCTCCTTCCTGTTCCCCAAGGCCGAGTGGAACCCCAACCGCAAGCGGCTGGTGATGCTGCGCAAGTACCTGGACGAGTCGGCCCCTGTGCTGGCCTCCCTGCGCCTGCTCGAGGCCAGCAAGGAGCAGTCCCTGCGCGACGCGCTCACCGATTGCCACAACCGCCGCTACCTGGACGAGTACCTGCCGAACCTGGAGTCCCTGTGCAAGCGCGAGGGCCGCAGGGTGGCCATCCTCATGGCCGACCTGGACTTCTTCAAACAGGTCAACGACCAGCATGGGCACCAGGCCGGTGACGCCGTGCTGCGCCAGGTGGCCCAGATCATCCGCCGCAACCTGCGCGAAAGCGACCTGCTGGTGCGCTACGGCGGCGAGGAGTTCCTCATCCTGCTGCACGACCCCCCGGAGGCCGGAGCGCAGCACGCCGCCGAAAAGATCCGCGCCGCCGTGGAGGCCACGCCCCTCAACCTGCCCGACGGCAAGCAGCTGTCCAAGACCTTGAGCCTGGGCCTGGCCGGGTACCCGGAAAACGGCGACACGCTCTACAAGATCATCAAGTTCGCTGACGTGGCCCTCTACGCGGCCAAGGACCAGGGCCGCAACCGGGTGGTGCGCTTCGAGCCTGCGATGTGGCAAGAGGATTCCTACTAGGGCCTGTCTTTCAAGGCGTCTTTTGCCCCCTGGATCTCGTCACGCGCCAATTCGGACGTCGTCGCGAGCCGCTTTTGGCCCAGGGCTGTCTTTCGTGAGCACTCTCCCTGGCTTCAAGGAGGCCCTCCCCCGCCAGTGAGCACAACCCATCGTTGGGAAACTGGCCCGAGCCGCAGGATCTGCTGTCCTCCCCGGTGTCCGCCTTGACAGCGCTGGCAATCGACAGCGCCCGGATTTGACACCGGCAGGCCGGACGCATACTGCCCGGACATGCCCCATCGCTTCGCCCACCCGGAACCCCCGCGCCAACGCGCCGCCAACGCGCGCCCGCCCGTTGTTCCGGTGTTCCTGCCCCTGGCCGGATGCCCTGGCCGCTGCATCTACTGCAACCAGCCGGCCCAGACCGGCCAGGCCCCGGAGCCGCTCGAAGCCGTGCTGGCGCGCGCGCGCGCGGAGCTTCTCGCCCGGCCCGCCGCCTCCGGCCCTGTCGAGCTGGCCTTTTACGGCGGCACCTTCACGGCCCTGCCAGCGCCGATGCAGCACCGCTTCCTGGACCTCGCGGCGGAACTGAAGGCCTGCGGGCGGGTGTCGCGCGTGCGCTGCTCGACCCGGCCCGACGCCGTGACCCCGACCCAGCTCGTTGACCTGCGCTCACGCGGCCTGGACCTCGTGGAGTTGGGGGTGCAAAGCTTCCAGGACCAGGCGCTCCGGGCCTCCCGGCGCGGCTACGACGGGGCCGCAGCGCTCACGGCCTGCCGGATGGTGCGCGCGGTGGGGCTTGGCCTGGGCATCCAGCTTCTGCCCGGCCTGCCCGGCATGCCCCCCCCGGATGGGCCAGAGGGGACGGAGGGGCCAGAGAGGACAGAAGGGCCGGATGGC
>MGTN01000051.1 GCA_001799475.1 Desulfovibrionales bacterium GWA2_65_9
CTTCTTGCCCTTGTTATGCCTCGGGCTGCTCAAGTTCGGGTTCTTTTTCCGGCTGTCCATGCTTGATCACGCGCAGTTTCAGTTCGCCCTTCACGTCGGGGTGCAGGCGGATTTCCACATCGTATTCGCCGAGCGACCGGATGGCGTCGGGCATGTCGATTTTGCGGCGATCGATCTCGATGCCCTGCTCGAGCAAGGCGTCGGCAATGTTGACCGCAGTGACGGAGCCGTAGAGCCTGTCGCCCTCGCCCACGCGCACGGTGATGGCCACCTTGGCGGCTGCGATCTTGGCGGCCAGCTCGGTGGCCTCGGCGCGCAGGGAGTCGGCCTGTCCGGCCAGCTTTTTGCGCTCCAGTTCAAACTGTTTCAGATTGGCCTCGGAGGCCATCATGGCCAGGCCCTGGGGAATCAGGTAGTTTCGCCCAAAGCCGGGCTTGACCGCGACGATGTCCCCCAGGCGGCCCAGGGCATCCACGTCGGCGCGCAAGATGAGTTTCATGGTCATGCCCTCCTAGACGGTCTTCTTCTTGACGTCCGTGCTGTGCACGGTGGTGTAGAACAACAGAGCCATCTGCCTGGCGCGCTTGATCTCGGTGGTCAGGCTGCGCTGATGCTTGGCGCAGGTACCGGTGATGCGCCGGGCGATGATCTTGCCACGCTCAGTGATGTAGTCGCGCAGGATGTCCGCACGCTTGTAGTCAAGCGGCAGGTTCTTGTCTGCGCAGAAACGGCAGAACTTTCTTTTCGGGGTGAACTTCTTACGAAAAGCCATGACTATGCCTCCTCTGCTGCGGGCGCAGGCGCGGCTGCAACTGCGTCGGCCAGGCGGACAGTGACGAACTTGAAGATGCCGTCGGTGATGCGGACGTTGCGCTCCAGCTCGGCCACAAGCGCGCCGGGGGCCAGGTACTCAAGCCGGACGTAGTGGCCGCGCGTCAGCTTGCGCACAGGGTAGGCCAGGATCTTGATGCCCCAGTCATCGACGAGGGTGATCTTGCCCCCGTCGCGCTCGATGATCCCGGTGAGATTCGTCAGAATCTCCTTGCGGTTTTCTTCCGCCAGTTCCGGACTCAGGAGCAGCAGAGTCTCGTAGTTGTTGAGCATGTAAATCTCCTTTTGGGCTTTGGCCCTTCCCACACAGGGGAAGAGCAAGGTAGAGGGGTGCTCTTACTTGCTCATTTCCGTGCTGTCAAGCCTCATCGCAGTCCTTGGGCTTCTTGGGCGTCTCCCAGACGTCCGGGGGCCGGGGCATTCAGCACCGCATGCCGAATTTCGGCAGAATGACGCCCACGTACAGGTAGACGACTCCCGCAAGGATGAGCAGGAACAGGATGTTGTCCCACATGGTGCACCCTTTGCCGGGCTATTTGCCCTGGCTGTCCGTGTTTTCTGCATCTTTCTTTTCTGTTCCCTGCTTTTCTGTTTCAGAAGGCGGCGTCCAGCCGCACTGCTTCTTGGGGCCTCAACCCCCGCCCATGCCAGGCACCAGGCGGCTTAAAGCGAACCAGGCCAGCACAACAGCCAAAAGAATCCATAGGGCGTCCATGTTGCTCCTTTATACGCCGAGCTCACGCCCGGTCAGCAGGCGGTAGGCCTCCAGGTACTTGGCCCTGGTCTGGTCGATGATTTCCTGCGGAATCTTGGGCGCGGGCGGGCGCTTGTTGAACGTGATGCTCTCCAGCCAGTCGCGCAGGAACTGCTTGTCAAAGCTCTGCTGGCCGCGGCCGGGCGCGTAGTCGCTCATGGGCCAGAAGCGCGAGGAGTCCGGGGTCAGCACCTCGTCGATGAGAATCAGCGTTTCCTTACCGCCTTCGGCCACGGTACCGAATTCAAACTTGGTGTCCGCGATGATGATGCCGCGTCCCTCGGCGTAGTCGCGTCCGGCGGAGTAGATGGACAGGGCCAGGTCCTGGGCCTGGGTGGCCAGGGAGCCGCCGGCGATGCGCATGGCGTCGGCCACGGAGATGTTCTCGTCGTGCGCCCCCAGCTCGGCCTTGGTGGACGGGGTGAACAGGGGCTTTTCGAGCTTGTCGGACTCGCGCAGGCCCTGGGGCAATGTGTGGCCGCAGACAGCGCCCGACTTCTGGTAGTCCTTCCAGCCGCTTCCGGTGATGTAGCCGCGCACGATGCATTCGATGGGCAGGGGCTTGGCCCGGCGCACGAGCACCGCGCGTCCTTCCAGCAGGTCGGCGTGGGCCTGCAGGGGCTTGGGAAAGTCCTTCACATCCGTGGCCAGCAGGTGATTGGGAACCAGGTGCGCGAACTTTTCCATCCAGAACAGGGTGATCTGGTTCAGCACCACGCCCTTGAGTGGGATGGGGTCGTCCATGATCACGTCAAAGGCTGAGATGCGGTCCGTGGTGACGATGAGCAGGGAGTCCGGGCCGGTCTCGTAGATGTCGCGCACCTTGCCGCGCGAGAGGAGCGGGTATTCGGTAAGCTCAGTGTTGGTGACGCATTGCATGGCGTGCTCCGTTATGCTGCTGCGGTAAGGTTAGAGGGGGTGCCGGTCGCCCTTACAGGTCTTCCAGGCGGCACTCGACGCTGCGGGCGTGGGCCGTGAGGCCCTCCAGGTGCGCCATGCGGGCGATCTTGGACCCGTGCCGGCGCAGGTAGTCCTTTGTTGTGGCGATGATGCTCGATTTCTTGCAGAAGGTCTGCACGGACAGAGCCGAGGAGAAGCGCGCAGTGCCCAGCGTGGGCAGCACGTGGTTCGGCCCGGCGAAATAGTCGCCCACAGGCTCCGGGCAGTGCTGGCCCAGGAAGATGGCCCCGGCGTTGCGTATGCGGCCAAGCAGGCCGAAGGGCTCGGACACGGCCAGTTCCAGGTGCTCCGGCGCGATGGCGTTCACGAGATCAAGTCCCGCTTCCAGGGAATCGACCACAAGCACCCCGCCCCACAGATTCAGGGATTTCCTGGCCAGCTCGTTGCGCGAGAGCTTGGGCAGCTGCTCGGCCAGGGCCTTGCGCACGGCCTTGGCCAGCTTCGTGCTCGCCGTAATGCACAGGGCCGCAGCCAGGGGGTCGTGCTCGGCCTGGGAGAGCATGTCTGCGGCCAGCCAGGCGGGGTTGGCCGTGTCATCGGCCAGGATGACGATCTCGCTGGGGCCCGCGATCATGTCGATGCCGACTTCGCCCACAAGCAGGGCCTTGGCCGTAGCCACGTAGATGTTGCCAGGTCCGGCGATGACGTCGCAGGGGCGGATGGACTTGGTGCCGTAGGCCAGGGCCGCGATGGCCCAGGCGCTGCCCGCGCGGTGGATCTCGGTGATGCCGAGCAGGGCGGCCGTGGCCAGGATGTACGGGTTCAGGCTCGAGTCCTTGCGCGGGGGCGAGACCACGGCGATGTCCGTGACCCCGGCCACCTGCGCGGGCACGGCGTTCATGATCAGGCTGGAGATGAGCGGGGTCTCGCCGCCCTGGCCGCCGGGCACATACAGGCCCACGCGGTCCACGGGGCGCACCATCTGGCCGAGAACGCTGCCGTCCGGGGCGGTGGTGAACCAGGACTGCTCGGCTTGGCGGGCGTGGAAGTCGCGCACGTTGGCGATGGCCTCGCGCAGGATGTCCAGATCAGCGGCGGGCACCTGCTTCAGAGCGGAGCGGATGGTCCGGACAGGCACGCCCATGTGCGCGGGCAGGTCCGGGGCATCGAAGCGGCGGGTGTAGCGGCGCAGGGCCTGGTCTCCGTGCCTGCGCACGTCATCCAGGATGGTACGCACGGTGCTGGTGACGTCCAGGCCAGGGTCCTTGCGCTCTTTCAGCCAGGCCAGAATGCTTGGCGAATCCATCTCGGCGGGGACGCGGACAATGCGACAGGGCATGTGGGACCTCGAAGGCGTGGAGTGTTGCTGTGTTCGACCGTTTAGCCCCAGAAATCTATCCCAGGAGGCCTGGAAAGTCGAGGTCGAACCAGGGACGAAGAAGGGGCCGGAGCTTTCGCTCCGGCCCCTGGCAGTCGTCGTGCGAGAGGGCTTGGCCTAGAAGAAGTAGTTCAGGCCAACGCCGACCTTGTAAGCGTTGCTGCTGCTGAAGTTCTTGATGTCTGCAGCGTTGGTGACGCTGGAGTCACCCCAGACATCCTTGTCGAAGTCGGCGTGGATGTAGCCGGTGTACACCAGGAGCGTCAACTCGTCGTAGATCTTGTAACGGGTGTTGAAGTCCACTTCCCACAGGGAGTCCTTGGTGGTCAGGAATCCTGCGTAGTTGGCATTTTTGGGGCCGCCAGACTCGTACAGGTAGTTCTTGTCGTTGGTGCCCTTGGCATAAAGCAGGTTGAAGTCGTGAGAGAGCTTGTCCATGAGGGTGATGTTCTTCAGGGAGAGACCCGCAGCCCAGTAGCCCAGGGTGTTGGTCGTGTAGCCGGCGGTGTTGTTGATGGAGCCGCCCAGTTCCAGGCGCTCCCCGAAGAAGAAGGAGCCGATGGTCCAGTTCTGGGGAGTTCCGAGCATGGGCATGCGCTCGGATGTTCCGCCCTTGGTGCTGTTGCCGTTCTCACCAGAGGAGTAGGTGAAGAAGATCTCAGGGGTCATCATGGACAGGCCAGTGTAGTCCAAGGCGACATCGAACAGGAAGCCCTGACGGCCGCCGTTGCCACCGGTGGTGACGTTATTGTAGGTGGCCTTGCCGTAGTTGAAGTCCGCCATGACCTTGAAGTTGTCCAGGGCCGTCACTGTCGCGGCGAGACCGCCCCAGTAAGCGCGCACGCCTTGACCGGCAGAACTGTTCGGGCCAGCGAAGCCCGCAGTTGCAGCAGCACCGTTGCCGTTGACGGAGGTCGAGCCGACATTCGCGTAGGCGGCAAACGGGGTGATATTGTAACCCTTGAAGCTGACGGGCACAGCGGCGAACACCACATCAGCGGAGGTGCCGGAGCCGGACAGGGTGCCAGCCGTGGTGGCGTAGGCGCTGTTGGAGTCATACGGGCGGGCGTAGCCAGCCAGGATGGAGACGTTGTCCGTTATGGGGGCGCTGACCACAGCGGCTGCCACCTGATCGTCGAAGATGGCGCTGCCGCCGCCAAAGGCTGCAGGCAAGGTCAAGGTCTGGAAGCCCAGCTTAATATTCGTGACCGTGCTCGGCCAGCGGTATTCAATGTAGCCCTGGCGGAGCATGATGTTGCCTGAGCCAGCATTGTTGGCGTTAGAGCTCACGGAGGTGACAGCGGAACGGCCAGCGCCAACGCCGAAGAGGCCGTTGCCCCAGTTGGCGGAGCCGATCTGGGTATCCAGGACCGCGCGCAGGTTCTCGCTGGCGATGAAGTGGAACTGTGTGCGCATCTTCTGTTCGAGGTTGAACGTCTTGTCCTCAGCTGTGGCAGCACCCTTGCCAAGGAAGTCCCAGCCTTGTTTCAGCTGGGCCTCGATCCACCAGTAGCCCCTGGCCTTCACTTCCAGGCCAAAGGAGACACTTGCCGTAGCAATGAGCAGGAAAGCGACCAGTCCGAGAACACCAAGCTTTTTCATGCGGCTTACCCCTTGAGGCCAATTATTTGTCGTTTCATTGAAACGATGTAAGTGAATACTTGCTATGCGACTCGGCAAGGAAAATCAAGGGGAAAACGACATGTTGTACAAAAAATTTGACTTTGAAAAAGAGAGCGGCCGGAGCTTTCACTCCGGCCGCTTGAAGGCATCAGGTGGTTATGCGCTTGGTCTAGAAGCTGTAAGCCACGCCAAGACGGGCGCTGTAGGCGTCAGACTTGGAGAAGTTCTGGTAGTCAGCAGCAGCGGTCTTGCTGGACTGGCCCCAGACATCCTTGTCGAAGCTGGCGTTGATGTAACCCAGGTCCAGGTTCACGGCCAGTTCGTCGTAGATCATGTACTTGGTGTTGAAGTCCAGTTCCCACAAGGAGTCCTTGGTGGTCAGGTAGCCGCCGTAGTTCATGAAGTTGGCGGTGTTGATGTTGTTGCCGCCGTCTTCCTTGACAGAGTCCTTGTCGTTGGTGCCGCGGACATACAGCAGGTGAGCGGTGTGGGACATCTTGTCGATGAGCTTGATGTCCTTCAAGGACACGCCAGCGGTCCAGAAGCCCATCACGCGCTGCACGTAGCCAGCGCTGGCAGGAACGGGGTTGATGAAGTTGCGGTCGCCGAAGAAGAAGGAGCCAACGGCCCAGTTCTGCGGGTTGCCAAGGCTGGGCATGCGGTTGGAGCCATCGGTGGCGCCGTCGGTGGAGTTGCCCTTCTCACCAGAGGAGTACACGAAGAAGGCGGACGGGGTCATCATCTTGAGGCCAGTGTAGTCGACGGCGATGTCGGCCATCCAGCCCTGACGGCCACCGTTTCCACCCGAACCAGTCGCCTGGTTGTAGGTGGCTTTGCCGTAGTTGAAGTCACCCATGAACTTGAAGTTGTCCAGAGCGGTGACGGTGGCGGCAACGCCGCCCCAGTAAGCGCGAGCGCCAGCACCAGCGGTGCTGTTGCCGGAAGCGAGGCCGGGCAGCGCGGTGCCGCCGGTCACGGAGCCAGCAGCCTGGGAGCCGATGTTGGCGTACATGCCGAACGGGGTGATGTTGAAGCCCTTGAAGTCGATGGGCAGAGCGGCGAAGACCACGTCAGCCGAGGTGCCGTCGCCGGACAGGGTGCTAGCCGTGGTGGCGTAGGCGCTGTTGGAGTCGTACGGGCGGGCATAGCCAGCCAGCAGCTTGATGTTGTCGGTCAGGGGAGCAACCATGACGGCTGCGGCAACCTGGTCGTCAATGATCGCGCTGCCGCCGCCAAAGGCTGCGGGCAGGGACACGGTCTGGTAGCCGACAAGGAAGTTGACCTTGGTGCCGGGCCACTTGAAGTCAACATAGCCCTTGCGCAGCATGATGTTGCCGGAGCCAGCATTGTTGGCGGAGGAGCTAGCGGAGGTGGCGGCGGCACGGCCAGCGCCGATGCCCATGGCGCCAGTGCCCCAGTTCGCGCTGCCGATCTGCAGATCAAGGACGCCCTTCAGGTTCTCGTTGGCGATGAACTGGAAGGCGGTGCGGACGCGCTGTTCAATGTTGAACTGCTTGTCTTCGCTGCTGGCGGCGCCGTCTTTCAGGAAGTCGGCGTTCTGCATGGTTGCTTCAATCTGCCACTTGCCGGAAGCTTTGATGTCGGCCGCGGAAGCGGTCGCCGCCATGCCAAGGACCATCAGTCCGAGCAAGGCGATCGCGTAAATCTTTTTCATGTTTCCTTCCCTCTTTTGCGGTTGTGAGAAACCACCCTCAGCCATTCTTGACTAGACCATTATCAAAAGGAAATGACAGGATCAAGAGAAAACAGCATTAAAAGTAAAAATATTTTTACCGTACGGTTTTTTGTATTTGGGGCGCTGCGCGTACGTTCTTGGCAAAAGAAAAGGGCCGACGCTTGCGCGTCGGCCCTGTGGTCAGGCTCGTGGAAGAAACTAGAAGCTGTAGTTAACCAGCAGGCTGGCCTTGTAGGCGTCCTTGCTGCCGTAGGTGCTGTAGTCGGAATTCACAGCGCCCCAGGTGTCCTTGTCGAAGCTGGGGTTGATGTACCCGAGCTCAAGGCCAAGGGAGAGTTCGTCGTAGATCTGGTACTTGGTGTTCACGTCAAGTTCCCACAAGGAGTCCTTGGTGGTCAGGAAGCTGCCGTAAACAGCCTTCGTGCTCTGCACGCCGGCGATGTTCTCCTTCAGGTAGTCCACGTCGTTGGTGCCCTTGAAGTAGATCAAGTGCACGGTGTGGCTCAGCTTGTCGATGAGCTTGATGTCCTTCAGGGACATGCCCAGAGCCCAGTAGCCCATGGTGGTGGACGGGGCGTTGTAGGACATGTTGATGCTGTCGCCGCCCTGCAGGAAGAAGGAGCCCAGAGCGTAGTTCTGGGGGTTGCCAACGACAGGCATGCGCTCGGAGCCGCCGCCGCCGGTGGTGCTGTTGCCGTTTTCGCCGCTGGAGTAAGCGAAGAACACGGAGGGGGTCATCATGGACAGGCCAGTGTAGTCAACGGCCAGGTCGAACAGGAAGCCGGAGCGGCCGCCCTTGTCGGCAGTTGCGCCGCTGTTGTTCCAGGTGGCCTTGCCGTAGTTGAAGTCCGCCATGATCTTGA
>MGTN01000052.1:0-8023 GCA_001799475.1 Desulfovibrionales bacterium GWA2_65_9
GCGCGAACTGGACCTGGGGGTGACCTCCCCGGCAAGCACTGCGCTGCTGTTCTTCAAGGGCCGCTTCGGGTCGGAGATGACGCAGCCCTGGCACTACCACTTTTCACCCTCGGCCAGCCCCCTGCGCGACATGTCGGCGGAGACCTCGCTCAAGGGCCCGCGCAGCGTGCTCAAAGCCCTGCCGCTGCCGCTGTTTGACGCCCTGGGCACACTTTTATACAGGCACATGGCCTGATTCAGGCATCCATGAACAAGGTTCTGCTCCTTTCCGTCGGCAATTCGTTCTTCAAGGGCGCCCTGTGGGGCGGCTACGATCTGGAACTGCCGCTGAACGCCGCCTACGTGGCCGCGTTTCTGGAGTCGCGCGGGCTTGGCGTGCACGTGGTGGACCTGCAGACCCTGGCCGATCCCAAGGCCCACCTGGCAGCCCTGGACTTAAGCCCTTACGGCGCGGCGGTCATCAACTGCACGCTGGCCAACACCTTCGACGCCTATGCCGTGGCCCTGGGCGTCAAGGCCCGGCGGCCGGAGCTGCCCGTGGCGGCCATGGGCGTGTTCACCGTCCTGCGCGAGACCCTGCTGACCCAGTGCCCGGCGCTGGACTATGTCGTGGTCGGCGAGGAGGAGCACACGGTGCACGAGCTGTGCGCCGCGCTCCTGGCCAAAGCAGACGTCGGGGACATCCTTGGCCTGCTGCTGCGCACGGACTCTGGTGTCAACGGCGGCGTGCAGGCCAATGCCCCCCGGCCCTTTGAGGAGGACCTGGACAGCCTGCCCTTTCCGGCGCGGCACAAGTTTCCCCTAGACCGCTACTACCCCTCGCCGGGCAAGTACGCCCGCCTGCCGCAGTTCTCCATGCTCTCCAGCCGGGGCTGCAAGTGGGGCTGCTTCTTCTGCTCCAACCTGCGCGGCAAGCAGATGCGCCTGCGCTCGCCGGAGAACATGGTGGCGGAGATCGACGAGCTGCAGGAGCGTTACGGCGCGCGCGAGATCGCCTTTGTGGACGACACCTTCACTGCGGACCGCGACCGCGCGCTCCGGTTCTGCGAACTCATGGCCCGGCGCCAGAAGCCGCCCATGGCCTTCCGCATCGCCGCCCGCGTCGACACCGTGGACTTCGAGCTGCTCTCGCGCCTGAAGGACGTGGGCCTGTACAGCGTGGGCTACGGGCTGGAGTCCGGCAGCGACCGGGTCCTGGCGTTCAACAAGAAGGGCTTCACCACGGCCCGGGCGCGCGAGGCCGTGGCCATGACGCGCATGCTCGGCCTGGACATCCGCGGCTATTTCATGGTCAACCTGCCGGGCGACACGCGCGAGAGCACGGAAGAGACCGTGGCCTACATCCGTGAGCTGGAGCTCGATCTGGTGAACGTGCAGATCGCCTACCCCTGGCCGGGCACGGCCATGCGCGAGTTCGTGCGCCAGAACTACGAGGTGGTCGAGGACATCTGGGAGCGCTGGGATCTCTGCGACGGCGACGACATCAGCTTCCTGCAGCCCGGGCTCCCGCGCGACTACATCCAGGACACCTACAAGCGCATCATCCGCGAGCAGTACATGAACCCGCTCTTCGTGCTCAAGTGGCTGGGCCATTTGAAGAGCTGGCACGATTTCAAATATTCGTTCCTGCAGGCCGCGAGCCTGTTCAAGAGAACCGTCCTGCGCCTTTCCTAGGCCCGGACGAAACGCATCCGAGGGAATCAATGGCCGAGGAATTCTGGTGGAAAAAGGCGGGCTTCTTCTATTTTCTGGCCCGCAAGTCGCATTTTGTGCGCTACGTGCACGAGGCCTTTTTGAAGCGCGTGGATGAGCTGGCCCTGCCCAAGGGCTCCAAGGTGCTCGACGCGGGCTGCGGCGACGGCAACGTCACCTTCCCGCTGGAGCGGCGCGGCTACGAGGTCACGGCCATCGACTTCGGCGACGCGGTGCTGGCCGAGGGCGAAAAGGCGAGAAAGCGCCTGGGCATCAAGAACATCGTCTTCGAGTTCGGCGACCTGAACAATCCGCTCAAGTACGCCGACGCCTCCTTCGACCTGGTGACCAGCCTGCACGTGCTCATGAAGGTCAAGAACTGCGACTTCGCCATCCGCGAGTTCTTCCGGGTGCTCAGGCCCGGCGGCCACTGCGTGCTCTCCATCACCAGCAGCCACGAGACCTTTTCGCACTGGCTGTGGCGCTACTGCAAGCGCAACGGCATGCTGAGAGGCCTGTGGGACGTGCGCTGGCTCATCGCCTGGGGCATCCCCTACGTGCTCATGACCAAGAAGAGCGAGCGCCGCGACGAGTGGCGCTGGCCGCCCGAGGAGCTGGGCCGACACTTTGCCGCGGCCGGTTTCACGGTGCTTTTGACCGAGGAAGTTCCCTACCAGCACGTGGGCTGCGCGCTGGGCGTGTTCAAGAAACCTGAGTAGGGGCGCAATGAACATCAAACTGGTCAACATCGAGAACGGCATCCAGGGCATCGGCTTCCGGCGCGTCTCCGGCCTCATGAAGGGCCTGCACCCGGAAACCAAGACCTACTTCGTCTCGCCGGACAACCAGTTTTCGCTGTTGAACCGCATCCTGCTCAAGTCCCATTCTGGTCTGGGGGACGAGGACCTGGCCTGCGTGGCCGACCACCTGGCCGACGCCGATCTGCTTGGCTTCTCGCTTATGAGCGAAAACCGGGGCATCGCCGCGCGGCTGGCGGCCATGATCCGCTCGCGCAATCCGCGCGTGCTCATCGTCTCCGGCGGGGCGCACGGGCGCATCTACCCGGAGGACGCGCTCGGCTTCTCGGACATCGTCTGCGAGAGCGAGGGCGAGAACCCCATGACCCAGCTCTACCAGCGGCTCATGGCCGGCACGGACTATTTCGACATCGACGGCCTGGTGTTCAACACGCCCCAGGGCATCCGGCGCAACAACCCGTCCCGGCCGACCACCAAGGAGGAGCTGGAGCTCCTGCCGTTCATGGACTTCGCCCTGGACAACCAGATGTACCACCAGAAGACCAGGACCATGGTGCCGACCGACACCACGGCCTACCTGAACTGGCTGGGCATGAACCTGAACATCATCTGGACGCGCGGCTGCCCGAACAAGTGCGCCTACTGCTACAACTCCAAGTTCATCAACTACCACCAGGGCTACGCCAAGCTGCGCTATCCCTCGCCGCGCTACATCGTGGACGAGATCAAGTCCGTGCTCAAGCTCTACCCCTTCATCTCCTGGGTCAGCTTCATCGACGACGGCATGATGTCCATCAAGCTGGAGGACCTGGAGGAGTTCGCCGACCTGTACTCGAAGGAGATCGGCCTGCCCTGCCTGACCTACGGCACCCACCCCAACTCCGTCACCGAGGAGAAGGTCCGGGTGCTGGTGCGCGCGGGCAGCCAGTTCTTCCGCATGGGCATCCAGAACCTGAGCCGCAAGGTGCTGGACATCTATGCCCGCAAGACGACGCTGGACCGCATCCAGAAATCCTGCGAGGCCCTGGCCAGGTACTCGGCCTACACCGCGCCCCCGGCCTACGATGTGATCCTGGACAACTCGTTTGTCTCGCGCGAGGAGCGCCTGGAGCACCTGCGGGGACTCCGGCGCCTGCCCCCGCCATACATCATGAACCTGCATTCCCTGCGCATCGTGCCCGGCTCCACGCTGGAGCACAACATCCGCTCCCACACGGACAAGGAGATCCTGGACGCCAAGGACAAGAACCTCCTGCACCCGCGCGCCACCCTGTTCAACATCATCCACTACGTGCTCAGCGTGGTGCGCCTGCCGGACTGGCTCTGGGACCGCGCCATCCAGGTCTGCGCCGACGACGAGCGCGAGTTCCCCCGGCTCATCGTGCTGGCGCGGTTCGTCTTCCTGGTGCGCCGGGCCATGGGCCACATCCTGCGGGCGGATTTCTCGTTTCTGTCCGGCACGGGCGTGCGTTTCCCGTATTTCCTGTGGAGGACAGGCATCCTGCAGATGATCCAGCGGTCCATGCGCCGCCGTCTCAAGAACATTCCGGCGTCCCAGAAGTGAGGGCGCGGGAAAACATTTGGCAGGGCCACCCGTGAGCAAACACTGGAAGCGGCTGCTTCTCTTTGGCGGGCTGACAGCCTTCTTCGGCTTCTACTTCGCCCGCAAGCTCGGCGAGGTCGACCTGGCCACGGTGTGGGCCACCATCGCCAGCAGCCGGATCGAGGGGCTGGCCCTGTTCTTTGTCGCGTTTTTGTGCACCTCCCTGGTGCATGCCCGGCGCATGGGGCTTCTGCTGGAGTCATTCAAGTCCATACCTTTCCTGTTCTTTTTCCATGTCGACAACATCTCCAGCCTCATCAGCTACGCCCTGCCCGGCGCGGGCGAGGTGTTCCGCTTCCTCTACCTCAAGAACACCCACGGCATCCCTTTCCTCGTGAACTTCAGCGTGCTGGCCCTGGAGCGGCTGCTCTTCGTGGCCGTGGCCGCGCTGTCCCTGGTCTGGCTGCCCATCTCCGGACTGGGCGGCAACCACGACCGCGTGGTCATGGCGGCCTCCATCGTGGCCGGAGCCCTTGGGCTCACGGTGGTCGTGGTCAACGCCCGGCGCGACGTCCTGCGGCGGCTGCTGACCTGGCTTTTGACGCGCATCAGGCTGCTGCGCGTGCTCGGGGCCGAGCGCATGAACGACCTGGTCGGCATGGTCGAGCACTGCCTGCTGCCCAGCGTGCTGAGCCGGTCCCTGCTGCTCACCGTGGTGCAGTGCATTTTTCTTGGCCTGCGGCACTACGCCATCTACCTGGCCTTTGGCTACGACATCAACATGGCCTCCTGCATCGCGGCCTACGTGGCCGTGTTCCTGATCATGGTGGTGCCGAGCACGCCCGGGCGCATCGGCGTGTTCGAGGCGGCCTGCCTCTCGCTGTTCAACGGCGTGCTGGGCGTGCCGGTGAATGTGGTGCTGGCGGCCATCCTGCTCGACCGCGTGCTGAACATCGTCGCCTTGGCCGGGCAGACGGCTTATTCGCTCTGGCGGCTTGACCTTTCCCTGTTGGAAATCGTACGCATGCGCCGGGAGCCTGACCCGCTCCGCCAGGCCGAATAGTCCAGGAGGGCTGCGTGCACACCCCAGATCCGAACATTTCCCTCTCGCTCATCACCTTCGCCTACAACGAGGAGGAGGGCCTGGAGCGGCAGCTGCGCCAGTGGGCCGGGGAGCTTTCGCGCTTCGTGGCCGACTGGGAGATCGTGCTGGTGAACGACGCCAGCACCGACGGCACGCGCGCTGTGGCCGACCGCCTGAGCAATGAGGACCCGCGCATCCGCGTCATCCACCGCGAGCAGAACGGCGGCGTTGGCCGGGCCATCGGCCTGGCGCGGCAGCATGTGGCCAAGGACTGGGTGTTCTGGAACGACATCGACGGCCACTTCGATCTGAAGGATCTGGAGAAGGTGCTGCCCTTCCTGCGCGACCCGGACGTGGACATCCTGGTCTGCTTCAAGCACGACAACATGGGCGGCAAGTCCAGCTCGTTTCAGTGGTTCAAGTCGCGGGCCAACTACTACCTGCTGCGGCTGCTCTTCCTTTCCGGCATCCGCGACTTCCAGTTCGTGCAGTTCTACCCGCGCCAGTACTTCTGCCAGGGCATCGAGCTGGAGGCTTACAGCTCCTTTGTGCCGCCGGAATGCGTGCTCAAGGCCCAGACCCTGAATTTAAACGTGCGGCAGATCCAGCTGCGCTACGTCTCGCACCCGGCCCGCGTGAGCAAGACGACCCTGCGCACCATTCTCATGAGCGTATTCAACATCTTTACCTTCTGGTGGCACTGGCGCTTTGGCGGCGGCCGCAAAAGAACCCTCGCGCACTTCCAGAAGCATTGCGGAGGCGGCAGACCGTGGCGAAAGTCCTCTTCATAATCCAGCGCGAGGAGCTCGTCTCCTGCCGCGACGTCATGGCCAAGATCCTGTTCCCGGTGGAGACGGCCTTTGCCGCCGCCCTGCTGGAGCAGCACGGCCACGAAACCGACTGCTTCGACCTCTACCTGGCCGCCCCCGGCGCCGCCTGGAAGGACGAACTGGCGGACAGGCTGCGTGCCTTCAAGCCGGACCTGGTCGTCTCGGCCCCGCAGACCCTGACCTTTCTGGTGCGCGAGAGCCGCGAGGAGACCCGCGAGGCCTTTGCCCTGGCCAAGGGCCTGCTGCCCGGCGTGACCACGGTCTACACCGGCCCCTTTGCCACCTCCTATCCGGCCGAGGCCTTTGCCGAGGTCGGCCCGGACGCCCTGGTGCGCGGCGAGTACGACGTGCCGCTGCTGGCCATCGCCACGCAGGTCGCCGCCGGCACCCTCGCCACGGACGCCGCCCAGGAAGGCGGCGTGGTGCTGGCGGGCCAGGACCCGGCAAAGGTCCAGCCCTACGTCAACAAAGACCTGGACGCGCTGCCCTTCCCGGCCTACGCCCGCTTCGGCCTGGAACGCTATTTCGACCACCGCGGCGAGGGCAACCTGCGCTACGCCGAGATGAGCCGCCGCTACACGCACTACACCACTTCGCGCGGGTGCCCGTGCCAGTGCTGCTTCTGCAACGTGGCCTTCCTGCGCGGTGGGCGGCTGTACCGCACGCGCTCCGTGGCCAACGTGCTGGACGACCTGGAGCGGCTGGTGCGCGAGTTCGGGGTGGAGGAAGTGCACCTGCTGGACGAGAACCCGACGCTCAACCGTCGGCGCACCCGCGAGCTGTGCCAGGGCATCATCGACCGCAAGCTGAACCTGCGCTGGATGGGCTGCGCCGGGGTCAGCGTGTATTCGCTGGACCGCGAGACGCTTGAGCTGCTCAAGGCCTCGGGTTGCTACCGGCTGCACCTGGCCTTTGAGTCCGGCGACCAGGACGTGTTGAAGAATATCGTCAAGAAGCCCGTGGACCTGGTGCACGGGCGCGAGGTGTTGGGCATCGCCCGGGAGCTGGACTTCGAGATCGTGGGCTACTTCGTCATCGGCCTGCCTGGGGAAACCAAGGTCCAGATCGGCCGCACCCTGGAGCTGGCCCGCGACCCGCGCTTCGACTACGTGACCATTTCCATCGCCACGCCCCAGGCCGGCACCGAGCTGGAGCGCATGTGCAAGGAGCAGGGCCTGGTGGACAAGGACGCTGTGCTGGCGGACTTAAGCCGCCGCTCCACCGGCGTGTACGAGACCGCGCAGTTCACCCAGCAGGAGCTGGAGAGCTTCCGCTGGCGCGAATGGGACCAGATCAATTTCGGCACCCCGGCAAAGGTGGCCAAGGCCTGCCGCATGCTCGGCGTGAGCCCGGAGCGCCTGGCCGAGATGCGCGAGAGCACTGCGGCCAACTACCGCGCCCGCTGGGGCGACGAGGGCTAGACAGGCCTGCTCGGACCCGGTGTTGTCCTTGACGGGAAGCCGCATTTGGGGCTGAGCGAAATCCGCTCCAGGGCCGCGCCCCGGCGCCAATAAAATCAACGAATGATGCGGCTGCTGGCCTAGGCGGACTCGTCCAGCCCGCGCAGCACCCGGGCCAGAAAGTCCGGGCCGGGCAGGGGCGAGAGCCCGCGCAGCAGCCTGTCCTTGGGCGGGCGCTCGCGCAGCAGGATGCCGAGTCCCTCGTCCGAGCCGGCCCTGGGCAGCCAGAAGGCCTGGGAGGGGTCCTGGGGCCGGGGCGTGAGCTTCCCGTCCACGATGCCGTCCAGCACCCCGCAGACCTCGCGCGCCGCCAGCTCGGCCAGGGCCAGGCGCAGCTCCCCGTCCGTGCGCTGGCCCACCTCCAGGCGCATCTGGGTGAACAGCCCGCCCTCGTCCAGCCCTTCGGTAAGCTGGTGGAAGGACACGCCGGTCTCGCGCTCGCCGCGCAGGATGGCCCAGTTGGTGGGCGTGGGGCCGCGAAAGCCCGGCAAAAGCGACGAGTGGATGTTCAGGGCGCAGCGCCGGGCCTGGGCCAGGACCTCGGCCGGGATGCGCTGGTGGAAGGTGGCGCAGAGCAGGACGTCCGGCGTGAAACCGGCCACATGGGCCAGTCCTTCGGGGGAGTCCAGGCGCAGGTCCGAGCGGCAGTCGATGTG
>MGTN01000052.1:8062-9004 GCA_001799475.1 Desulfovibrionales bacterium GWA2_65_9
CTTCTCCTTGCCGCTATGCAGGCAGCATAGCGCAAAGCCCGCGCGCGCGCCAGGGGCAGGCATTTATTGCCCCCCGCAGGGGCATGTGCTACGTGCGCACAGCGGAGACGACATGGAGATTATCGACAGCCACATTCATGTGGGCGACATTTACACGGGGCGGCCCATCCTGCGCCCGCTGACGCGGGTGCCCCTCGGGCTGCTCACCGTGCTGGAGCGCCTGGGCTACCGCAATCCCATGCAGCTCCTCAAGTCCGGCCCGCCGCCCGACCCGGACGATCTGCCGCCTGGCCCGGATGACGTGCCGCCCGCCAAGGGCCTGGGGCGGCTCTTGGGCGACATCGGCTACATGGAAGTGTGCCGCCGGGTGCAGGCGGGAACCCCGGAGAACATGCTGCGCCTGCTGCGTGAAGCGGGCATCTCGCGCGCCGTGCTGCTCCCGGTGGAGCCCATGACCACGAGCGACGAGGCCCTGCGGCTGGCCCGGGAGCAGGGGGCCTTCATCCCCTTTGTCTCGCCGGACTTCACCCGCGCGGACTGCGCGGAGCGGGTGCGCGCACACGCGGTGAGCGGGGCCAGGGGCCTCAAGATCCACCCGGTGTTCCAGGAGATCCGGCCCGACGACCCGCGCCTGCTGGAGGTCCTGGAGGCCTTTGCGCCCACGGGCCTGCCGGTGTGCTTCCATGCCGGGCCGGCGCGCAAGGGCTTCGTGCCCTCGCCGGTGGAGGGCTATGCCCACCCGCTGCTGCTGGAAAAGGCCGTGGCCGCCTTCCCGCAGGTGCCCTTCATCTTCGCGCACATGGCCCTGGAATACGCGCCCCTGGCCGTGGAGCTGGCCCGCAGGCACCGCAACATCGTCCCGTCGCCCGGAAGAGAGCTTGTTGTTAAAATCGACTCCGCCCATTTTCATAGCGAACGGATTAGGGTAGTTCTTGGGCCCTT
>MGTN01000053.1:0-7174 GCA_001799475.1 Desulfovibrionales bacterium GWA2_65_9
ACTTCAACAACATCCTGACCACCATCCTGAACTCGGCCGAGCTGGCGCTCCTGGACTCGCCCGAGGGCTCGGAGATGACCAGCGACCTCCTGCGCGTGCTCAAGGCCAGCCAGCGCGGCAGCCAGCTGGTGCGGCAGATCCTGGCCTTCAGCCGCCCGTCCCAGGCCGGGTTCCAGGCCGTGAACGTGGCCGAGGTGGTGCGCGAGACCCTGTCTCTGCTCTCGGCCTCGCTGCCGCGCAACATCACCGTGCGCGAGGACATCCGGCGCGACCCGGCCCTGGCCCTGGCCGACCCCATCCAGCTGCACCAGGTCTTCCTGAACCTCTGCACCAACGCCTTCCAGGCCATGCGCGAGGTCGGCGGCGACCTGCTCTTGACCCTGCACGACGAGACCCTGGACGGCCCGGCGGCAGAGGCCCTGTCGCTCACGCCGGGCCGCTACCTGCGCCTGTGCATCACTGACACCGGCCCGGGCATCCCCCCGGACATCCTGGACAAGATCTTCGACCCCTTCTTCACCACCAAGGGCAAGGCCGAGGGCACGGGCCTGGGCCTGGCCGTGGTGCATGGCATCATCACGGCCCACAAGGGCGCGGTGGCGGTGTCGAGCATCCCCTGGGAGCGCACCAGCTTCGACATCTACCTGCCGCTTCTGGAGCGCGCCAGCGAGCCCAGCCCGGCCCAGGGCGAACAGGTGCGCCGGGGCCAAGGCCGCATCCTCTTCGTGGAGGACGACCAGGACCAGCTGGCCACCATCCCGCGCGTGCTGGGGCGGCTGGGCTACGAGGTCACGGGCGCGTCCTCCGCGGCCGAGGCCCTGCGCGCACTCAGCGATGCGCCCGGCTTTTTCGACCTGGTGCTCACGGACTTCGATATGCCTGGGGTCAACGGGGTGGAGTTCGCGCGTCGGCTCCTGGCGGAACAGCCTGGCCTGCCCGTGGTCATGGTCTCCGGGCGGCTGCACGCGGGCGAGATGCCCCCGGACCTGCCCCGGAACATCCTGCGGGTGCTGGCCAAGCCCTACAGCCAGGGCGCGCTGTCCGAGGTGCTGCGGGAGATTCTGGGCAGCGCATAAGGCTGCCGGACCGCCGGGGTGAGCGAGGCGGCTCGGCGGCGGCCTATCCCTTGTCTTCGTAGCGCACGCTGATGATCCTGGTGCCGCTCACCGAACCCAAGGTTGTGCTGGCTTCCTGGGTGGTCACCTTCGTGCCCTTGCTGCCCGCATCCTCGCGGGTTTCCACAAAGAGCGCGCGTCCGCGTTCATCCCGGATAATGGTCACGTCAGCCATGATGAACTCCTTGGCCTGGATGCGGCGGGTGCGCGCAGGCGAGGCCCGCTCACCTGGCCGGCAGGCCTATGCGGTCGCTGCGCCACTCGCCGTCATCGCTGACGGAGTAGACGATGTACAGCGGGGTGGCCAGCATGCGCGCCCGGTTCACCGGGCCGTAGCTGCGCGAGTCAAAGGAGGCGTAGCGGTTGTCGCCCAGCACGTAGTACTCGTCCGGGGCCAGGCGCGCGGCAGGCATGTCCAGGCTCTTGGAGGCCCGGTTGCGCACGGCGTAGTAGCCCTCGTCGATGGGGTCGCCGTTGATGTAGACCAGCCCGTCCTCCACCTCGACCACCTCGCCCGGCAGGCCCACCACGCGCTTGACGAAGATCAGCGAGTGCTCGGAGGGGTACTCGAAGACCACCAGCTGGCCCCGGCGGATGATGTCGCGCTGGCCCAGGGCCTGGGAGCGCAGGCGGTCGCCCGTGCGCAGGGTGGGCCGCATGGAGGTCTGGGACACGGTGTACACCGGGAAGAACGTGCCCTCGGCCAGGCCGGCCAGCAGCGACACCGTGGCCAGGGCCACGGCGCAGCCCGTGTACAGGATGGGGCTGTTCTGCGGGCCGGGGCGGAAATACTGGAGGGTTTTGGCCGCGCGCAGGGCATCCAGGCCCGCTGCGCAGCAGAGCAGGAAGTACCCGGCCAGGGACACGGCCCACCAGCGGAAGGCCTCGGCCGCGCCGATGCCCAGCACCTGCCAGGCGGCGGCCAGGCCGAGCAGGACCAGGCCCCGGCGGGTCCGGCCATTGTACACCTGGCCCAGGCCAGGCACCAGAAAGGACAACAGTCCGGCCAGCCACGGCTGGCGCGCTCTGACCCCGGCCATGTTGCCGGGCGTTGGTCTGGGCGGCAGGCTCAGATGCATAAACGCTCTCTCGCTAGGGACGCTTTCTCGCCGGGGACGCTCTCCCGCTGTCGGGGCGCCGACGGCGGACCCTACATCGCGGCCGGGCTGAAAACAAGCGCCCGCACGCACCCGCAGCACTCCGGGCGGATGCCCCTGCCAAAAGCATTGACAGCCCCCGGCCTGACAAAGCACACTCGCGCCGCCACGCGCACCCCACTTTCAGAGGCAGCTCCGGGACCGCGCGGCACAAGGCGGAAACACCATGCGCACGCTCGGCATCGACTTCGGCACCAAACGCGTCGGCCTGGCCATCACCGACCCGGAAGGCCACATGGCCTTTGCCCGCAAGAGCATCGAGCGCACCACGCGCGACTCCCTGTTCGACGCTCTTGTGGGGCTCGTCGAGGCCGAGGGCGTTCAGGCCGTTGTGGTGGGCCTGCCCCTGACCCTTGAGGGCGACGATTCCCTGACCACCCGCCAGGCGCGCAACTTCGCCGAGAGCCTGGGTCGGCGCGTGAGCTGCCCCGTGCACCTGGTGGACGAGCGCCTGAGTTCCGTTGCGGCGGAAGAGCAGTTGAAGGAGGCCGGTCTGTGCAGCCGGAAGAGGAAAGAGCGACTGGACAGCCAGGCGGCAGTCCAGATCCTGGAAACCTGGATCGCCCAAAATCCCGCCTGAGGCCCCTTTTGTGGACCCTGGCCGGTTTCGTGCTGACCCTGGCCGCCGCCCTGGCCGTGGCCCTGGTGGTGTTTCTCGGCCCGGCCGAGGTGCCGGGGCACGAGCGCGTGGTGCTCATCCGTCCAGGCCTGAGCCTGCCCGCCATCGCGGCTGACATGGAGCGCCAGGGCCTCATCAAGAGCGCCCAGGCCTTCGTCTTTCTGGCCAAGCTGCACAGCCGCATGGGCGCAGCCCGCGCGGGCGAGTTCCTGCTGAGTTCGGGCTGGACCCCGCAGGAGATTTTGCGCGTGCTGACCACCACCAGCGGCCTGCAGCACCGCGTCCAGGTGCGCGAGGGCCTGCCCTGGTGGACCACCGCCAAGCTCTTCGAGGCCGAGGGCCTGGCCAACCGCGAGGGTTTTGCCCAGGCCATGCAGAACGCCACCCTGCTGGAGAAGTACGCCATCCCGGCAGCCTCTGCCGAGGGGGCCAAGGGGGCCGAGGGCTTCCTGTTCCCCCAGACCTACCAGCTCCCGAGGAGCTTCGACGACAGCGGCGCGGCAGCGGTGGAGGCCATGCTCAAGGAGTTCGCCCGCCAGGCCAAGATGCTCTGGCCCCAGGGCCTGCCCCCGGCCGACGAGCTCCGGCGCATCGTCATCCTGGCCTCCCTGGTCGAGCGCGAGACCGGCGCGGCCTCCGAGCGGGCGCGCATCGCCGGGGTCTTCGCCAACCGGCTGCGGCTCGGCATGCGCCTGCAATGCGACCCCACCACCATCTACGGCCTGGGGCCGGACTTTGGCGGCGACCTCAAGCGCGCCCACCTGGAGGACCCGGCCAACCCCTACAACACCTACGCCCACGCGGGCCTGCCGCCCGGCCCCATCTGCTCGCCGGGGCTGGAGTCGCTCAAGGCCGCTCAAAGCCCCGAGGCCCACGGGTACATCTACTTCGTGGCCAAGGGCGACGGCACCCACGAGTTCACCAGCACGCTGGACGAGCACAACCGGGCCGTGACCCGCTTCCAGCGCCAGCGCAACAAGGACACGTACCGGTCCACCCTACGCTGAACACTTTGATGGGAATTATTTATGAAGTTTTCAATGGTTTATAACGCCACATATATCATTGAGTCACACAAAGACGGCCACGGCCACCCGGGGAAAGAGCTTTTTGACGATACGCTACACTGGAAAGGCGTAAAAAATTCTGCTTTTAGCAGCCGCTACTTTGATATCAATTCTAAATCTGAATTGCTGACTTGCTTTAACACAATACTGACAGAAGTATCAAAAAGTGATGCATATCCAATCATTCACTTCGACATGCATGGATCGCAACAAGGGATACAACTAAAAGACTCAACATTAATCCCGTGGAGTGACATACAAACAGCACTCCAAGAAATCAACATAGCGATGTGCAACAACTTATTAGTTTGCATGGCCTCCTGCAACGGAATATATCTTTCTAAAATATTGAGCCCAATTGATCGAGCGCCAGCATTTGGTATAATTGGAAGTCCTGACGAAATCAGTTTCGATGAATCACTATCTGCATACAGAGAATTTTATAAGAAGCTACTGTCAACAAGGAATTTCATCGAAATGCTCGATGCCCTCGGAGAGCATAGCAGTTTCACTTTCATTAATTGCATTACTTTGTTTAAGGGTGCTTTCAAAAAGTACATCGACGAAGAGTGTACGAACGATAGGATTGTTGCACGAACGTTGGAATCGTTCGAAAAAGCTAATGTGCCAACGGAAAACAACAATGATATACTTGGAGATGTCGTCGCCAAGCTATTAGACACGAAATCCCTATTCAAAAAGTACAAACGCGTTTTTTTCATGACCGACATCTGTCCAGACAACGAAAACCGTTTCACCATATGCTACGAAGACATTACCGATTGAAGAAGTACTTAATCACCTAGATTCACGCAAGGAGAGCCAGGTCCACACCCCGCCAAGGCCGAGTTTCCTTGACAATTGCGGCCCCCCTCGGGCAAGTTATGTCAATACCGACATACCCCGGAGGCCAGCATGTCTGACCGCAAAGCAGAGCAGAATACCGACCAGAACGGCGGGCGCAACGTCTACCTTTCGACCATCCCGCCGCAGGAGGCCGTGGCCCGCGCCAAGGCCGCCCTGGACCGATTGAAGCTCATCCGCCAGGAGATGATTCCAGCCCACGAGGCCTGCGGGCGCGTGACCAGCGGCCCGATCTTCGCGCGCTGCTCCTCGCCCACCTTCCACGCCGCAGCCATGGACGGCATCGCCGTGCGCGCAGCCGACACCTTTGCCGCGCGCGAGGGCAGCCCCGTGACCCTGGCCAAGGGCGCGGGCTACTTCCCGGTGAACACCGGCCACCCGCTGCCCAAAGGCTTCGACGCCGTGGTCATGATCGAGCACGTGGAGCAAATGGACCCCAATCAAACGGGCGGGGACAGCGTGCGCATCGAGGCCCCGGCCTTCCCCTGGCAGCACGTGCGCCGCATCGGCGAGGACATCGTGGCCACGGAGCTGCTCCTGCCGCAGAACCACACCCTCTCGGCCTACGACATCGGCGCGCTGCTGGCCGCCGGAATCTATGAGCTGCCGGTGTGGGAGCGCGTGCGCCTGACTTTCATCCCCACGGGTGACGAAGTATTGAATTTCCAGGACCGGCCCACGCCAGGGGCCGGGCAGGTCATCGAGTCCAACTCCCAGGTCTTCCGGGCCATCGCCGCCTCCTGGGGCGCGCTGCCTAGCTGGACCGCGCCCGTGCCCGACCGGCCCGAGGCCCTGCAAGCCGCCGTGGCCCAGGCCCTCAAGGACGGCGCGCACGTGGTCGTGGTGGGCGCGGGCTCCTCGGCTGGCAGCAAGGACTTCACCCGCAGCACCTTTGAGGCCTTTGGCGAGGTCTTGTGCCACGGCATCTCGGTGATGCCGGGCAAGCCCACGGTGCTGGGCGTGACGACCGACAAACTTGAGGCCGAACTGCGCGGGCGGCTGCTCGTGGGCGCGCCGGGCTATCCGGTGAGCGCCGTGGTCTGCCTGGAGGACGTGCTGGAGCCCATCGTGCGCTGGCTGGTGCGCCAGGAGTCGCCGGGCAGGCAGACGATCCGCGCGCGGCTGGCGCGTAAGACCCCGTCACGCCCCGGCATGGAGGAGATCGTGCGCCTGGCCGTGGGCCGGGTGGGCGGAAGCTTTGTGGCCGCGCCCCTGGCTCGTGGAGCCGGGCTCATCACCAGCCTGACCCGGGCCCAGGCCGTCACGCGCATCCCGGCCCAGAGCGAGGGCCTGGAACAGGACGCCGAGATCGAGGCCGAGCTGCTGGTGCCGCCCGGCGGGCTGGACAAGGTGCTGGTGCACATCGGCAGCCACGACAACATTCTGGATTTGCTGGCCAACGAGCTCATGGGCCTGGCCGAGCCGCTGCGCCTGGTGTCCAGCCACGTGGGCAGCATGGGCGGGCTCACGGCGCTGAAAAACGGCTCGGCGCTGTTCGCGGGCTGCCACCTGTTCGACCCCGAGACCAGGGACTTCAACTTCCCGTTCTTGAAGAAGCATTTGTCGGGCCTGGACCTCACGGTCATCAACCTGGCCATCCGCCACCAGGGGCTCATCGTGGCCCAGGGCAACCCCAAGGGCATCCAGGGCATGGCCGACCTGACGCGGCCGGAGATCGGCTTCATCAACCGCCAGCGCGGCGCGGGCACGCGCATCCTGCTGGACCACCACCTGAACGTGGCGGGCATCGCGCCTTCGGCAGTGCGCGGCTACGACCGCGAGGAGTTCACGCACATGGCCGTGGCCGTGAACGTGCTCACCGGCGCGGCAGATTGCGGCCTGGGCATCTTTGCCGCGGCCAAGGCGCTGGGCCTGGACTTCGTGCCCCTGGCCCACGAGCGCTACGACCTGGTGCTGCCCACGGCGTACCTCAGCGACCCGCGCATCCAGACCCTGCGCGCGGTCATCGCGACCCCGCAGTTCCAGGAGCGCATGGTTGCCCTGGGCGGCTACGAGACCACCTTCACGGGCCAGGTCATGCGGCCTGGCATGGGGCTGGGGGAGTAGGATTGAGGATGGGAGAGTAAGACAAAGGGACCGCCTTCCCAAGCGACACGCACACTCGCCAGCACAAGCGCTGGGCTGCGCCGACAAACTCGGGGCGGCTCAGCGCTTTTTCGTTGCGGCCTGGCGGCCCCCGCTCCGGTCTCCGCTTCGGCCATACGGGCACACGGCCACGCAGACCCCGCAGATGCCGCCCGTGATGTGCGGCAGCTTGGCGAACTCGTCCAGCACCTTTGTGCGACAGCGGTCGAAGAAGAGCGCCTCCTCGCGCGAGGCGTAGTGGCTCGT
>MGTN01000053.1:7203-9567 GCA_001799475.1 Desulfovibrionales bacterium GWA2_65_9
TCACCAGCAAGAGGCTCTTGCCCTGCCAGCCCAGCCCGGCGGCCAGGGCCACGGCCTTGTGCGACAGGTACGAGGTCAGGTTCACAGGGTCGAGCATCTGCGAGGCGGGCAGCGGCAGCGCCCGGCCCCCGACGCCCTGGAGGGCCAGGGTCACGCGCAGGGCCAGCTCGTCGAGCAGCGCGTTCACCTTCTGGTAGTGCTGGGCGTAGAGCGGCGTGGGCCGGTCCGTGATCTGGTCCATGACCGGGTCGCTCAAGCGCACGGCCAGGCTCACCGCGCGGGTGAACCCGGAAAGCAGGTCAGCAGGCTCGGTTTCGATGCCGCGCAAACGCTCCAAATCGGCCACGCCCACCAGGCTTGCGCCCCAGCTGCGCGCGCGGCGCTTGAGGCCGAACGCGTCGAACCCCCGCGCAGCCAGCGTTTTCAAGACGGGCGACATCCCGCATCCCTCCTGTATTCAAGGCATGGGCCTTCAGGTCGCCGGGCCGTCAGGCGGTGCGGCGCTGTGCGCGTCCAAGGGTAGACTGTGCTGACCTAATGCTTGGACCTAAATACGGGCAAACATCTAACGCTAAATTATCTCTACTTCTCTTCTTCGCCTTGGAGAGCTCCTTTAACCCATGCGAGAAAACCTTCTTCGCCCGTATTGTCACCCCAGCGTTGTTCCATCATATGAAGAAGGCAATCACGGCTACTTTTAGAGTGTAGCGGGAGGAGACTCTTGCCGCCTTCAATGATCAACATTTTATCATCCCAAATAACATCCCAGTTGTCCCCATTATTTTCTCCGTCTCTGACGGCAATATAGAGTTCGAGCATTTCATTAGGGTTGTCTTCATTAATGTTGGTATCAAGCCAATTATCAAAGTCGATAGCTTCCATGTTTTTCCTCCGATGACTACTGATTAACTCTAGCCAAGGAGAGTAAGCACTCCTTCAACTCACTGAGTTGTCTCATCTTTAACATCGGCATTTCTTTGCACTCCCTCTGCCACTGTCCCAAACATGCCCCAAACACTATCTCAGACAACAAGAACAATTGCCTAGCTGTGGTGCGTAGTTCTCCATCCCCCTACGGCATCAACGGCGCAGTGGGCAGGCCCTGCGTCTCCGGCAGGCCGAGCATCAGGTTCGCGCCCAGCACGGCCTGGCCCGACGCGCCCCGGCAGAGGTTGTCTATCGCGGACAGAATGATCAGGCGGCCCAGGCGCTCGTCCACGCAGAGGCCGATGTCGCAAAACATCGTCCCGCGCACCCAGCGCGTCTCCGGCAGGGCGCCCAGGGGCAGCACGCGCACGAGCGGCTCGTCCTTGTAGCGCTCGGCATAGACCGCGTGCACGTCCTTCAGGCTCATGGGCTTGCTCAGGCGCGTGTAGATAGTGGACAGGATGCCCCGGCTGATGGGCAAGAGATGCGTGTTGAAGGACAACGCGATGCCCTTGCCAGGGGCCGCCCCGGCCAGCAAGGACACCTCCTGTTCGATCTCCGGGGTGTGGCGGTGTTTGGTCAGGTTGTAGGCGCGGAAGGTGTCGCTCACCTCGCAGAAGAGCGTGCCCACGCCAGCCTTGCGGCCTGCTCCAGACGTCCCGCTCTTGGCGTCGATGACGATGTCGTCCGTGTGGATGAGCCCGGACTCCAGCGCCGGGGCCAGGCCCAGGATGGACGAGGTCGGGTAGCAGCCGGGGTTGGCGATGAGCCTTGCTGTGGCCATCTGCGCGCGGTAGAGCTCCGGCAGGCCGTACACGGCCTCGGCCAGGAGACTGGGCTCGGTGTGCGGCGTGGCGTACCAGTGCTCATACGTGGCCTTGTCGCGCAGGCGGAAGTCCGCCGACAGGTCGACCACCTTCACGCCCAGCGCGATGAGCTTGGCCGCGATCTCCTGGGCGGTCTTGTGCGGCACGGCCAGGAACACCAGCTGGCAGGCGGAGGCGAGGTCCGCCGGGTCGGGCTGGGTCACGGTCAGCGCGCCCATGCGGCCCAGGTCGCCCGGGCCGGAAAGATACGGATAGAGCTCGGCCAGGGTGCGGCCCGCCTCGGAGCGCGAGGTGGCGCGCACCAGCTCAAGGCCCGGATGCCCGGCCAGGATGCGCGTGAGCTCCATGCCGGTGTAGCCGGTGACGCCGACCAGGCCCACTGGTATGCGGGGGGGTATGCGCTGCGCGTTGATCGTCGGCATGGGCTAGACCGCCTTGTTCACGAATTTCATGCGCAGGGTGTAGAGCATCTCGCAGAGGAGCGTCCGTTCCTCGTCGGTCAGGCCCTTTTCGGTCTTCTCCTGGAGCATGCCCAGGATGTCGATGACCTGCTTGGCCAGGTGCGGCTCGCAGGCGAGCTTGCCCGTGCTGGGGTCCGGGGCCTCGCCCA
>MGTN01000053.1:9633-17471 GCA_001799475.1 Desulfovibrionales bacterium GWA2_65_9
TGGCGGGCGCGAAGAAATTTGCCGCAGGCAGGGCTTTTAATCGCGGCGCGAAACGGTTACAAGGGCGCAACCGTATCACAGACACGGCAAGGAGCCTAAATGATCGCCATCCTGCTCATCCTCGTGGCCTTCGGCCTTGGCGCAGTGCCCTTTGGCCTGTACGTGGCGCGCTTCGTCAAGGGCATCGACCCGCGCGACGCGGGCAGCAAGAACGTCGGCGCGACCAACGTGGCGCGGCTGTGCGGCACGCAGTGGGGCGTGCTGGTGCTGGTGCTGGACATCTTCAAGGGCTACCTGCCTGCGGCCCTGGCCCCGGCGGACACAGGCTGGATCGCGCTCACGCTCATCGGCGCGGCGTCGATTGTGGGCCACGCGTACTCGCCGCTGCTCCAGTTCCGGGGCGGCAAGGCCGTGGCCACGACCATCGGCGTGTTTTTGGCGCTCGCGCCGTGGACCATGTTCTTCTCAGTCATCTGCTGCGTGCTGGTGATCTGGCTCTCGGGCTATGTTTCCGTGGGCTCGCTGACGCTGGCGCTGGCGCTGCCGTTCTTCAGCTTCTTCACGGGCAACATCGGGCTTTTGCCGCTGTCGCTCGGCGTAATGCTGTTTTTGTTCTGGCGGCACCGGGAGAACATCCTGCGCCTGGACAAGGGCCAGGAGATGCCTTGGCGGAAGAGGAAGGGCGATGCTGTGACTGAGCCGCCTGATTTGGAGGGGTGAGGCGGAGGACAACAAGGCTTCAGTCTAGCCTTTACTAGAAAGGCACATCATCCATCGGATTAGTTCGATCTATCGCGTCAAGCCTTGTATGCAAGTTCGCTAGGATAGTACGCACCTTTCCGGGAGAAGAATCTTTTATCAGTTGCAAGAAATCTCTAAGTGCACCGACAGGGAATCCATTCTTTCTATATCTATATTCTCCAGACTGAACGAAGCAACGAGTCACTAACGCCGCGTTTGGAACTACCTTCTCCAAGCTAACCTTAGAATACACATCATCCAACAATGATTTTAGTCTTTCTCCATCATCAGTATAGCGACAATCACGTTCAAAGCTTGCGATATGGTGAGACAACAGATCTGCAAAACGCCTATAAACTGATATTTCACTATCAGTGAACTCAATCTTAGAGAAATTCTGTGTTAGTACATTTTTTTCAACTTCAGAAAAACTTCCGACTCTGTCTTCAGCTATACGACGGCACATTGCCTCAAGGATACTATGATAGGCAAAGTTGTCAATGCCGACATCCTTAATAACGCTTTCAAACAACTTCCCTACAAAATACACTTCTGTCTTATAATTATATGTGTCATCTAAAAAATCATCTGGTGTCTCGCAACACCAATTGAGACTTATGCTCTTTTCAAAATCTTTGCTTTTCTGGACACGTTTACCAAAGCCGAAATCTATAATTTTAACAACAGAATCTGACCCGACTAGTATATTCTCTGGCCGAATATCTCTATGGAGGACACCAATCGACTCAAGATATTTAAACCCGCTTACGGTTTGCAAAAAAATATCGTTAACTCGTTCTGGCTCTTCTGCAATAGTTTTCGCGATGTCCTTCCCATCGACAAACTCCATAAGGATGTAGCCAAGCATCTTATCTGGATAAACATAGCAGTTAAAGAATCTGACGACATTCCTATGGTATGCTCGGTAAAGCAGACGGATTTCACGAAGGAAGTTTGAGTATAATTCTTGGCTCTGCTCATATGGGTGATATTTCTTACACACCAACTGCTCATCAATCGTATCATCACGAAGCAAAACCGTTTTCCCGCAAGCACCTTCCCCCAACTCGCGAACCAACACATAATCACGCTTTCGCAAAAATTCAATAATTCGCTCTTCCACTCTGCACCCCCGATCGTTGGGTCTATCGCAGAACATCAACTAGTAATCAATTAGCCCCCCTACTGCACCACCCCGCTCCCAGGCTCCCAGTCCGCCAGCCAGTCGTCGGGCGACAACGAATCGTTCGGCTCGGAGGCAGAGTTCCCAGACTGATTCGCCGACATGTTCATCGGCCCGACCATGGCGTCCATGGGCAGACGGCCCAAAATCGCCGCCACCAGCGGGATGAGCCCCTTGCGTGCCAGCGCCGTCACCGGGATGCCCGTGGGATACAGCCGCTGCATGATCTCGCGCTCATCGTCGTTGAGCAGCTCCCACTTGTTCAGCGCCAACAGGCGCGGCGTGTCGCCCAGGTCCATCTCGGAGAGGATGCTCTCCACCGCCGTGATCTGCTCCACCACCTCCGGGTGCGAGGCATCGGCCACGTGCACCAGGACATCAGCGGACTCCAGCTCCTCCAGAGTAGCCCGGAAGGCCTCTTTGAGATCCGGCGGCAGGCGGCGGATAAAGCCCACGGTGTCGGTCAAAATCACCTCGCGCTCGCGCGGGAAGCGAATGCGCCTGCTGGTGGGGTCGAGCGTGGCGAAGAGCTTGTCCTCGGCCAGCACGGCGCTGCCGGTGAGCGTATTCAGCAGCGTGGACTTGCCCGCGTTGGTGTAGCCCACGAGCGCGATGACCGGCGCACCGGCCTTGGAGCGGCGGTCGCGGGTGCTGGAGCGGTGGCGGCGCACGTCCTCCAGATCCTTCTTGACCCTGGTGATGCGCTCGCGCACGCGCCTGCGGTCAATCTCAAGCTTGGTCTCGCCCGGCCCGCGCCCGCCGATGCCGCCCATGAGCCGCGACATGGCCGGGGTTTTGCCCACCAGCCTCGGCAGCGTGTACTTGAGCTGGGCCATCTCGACCTGCAATTTTCCGGCGCGGCTGGTGGCCCGGCGCGCGAAGATGTCCAGGATCAGCTGGGTGCGGTCAAGCACGCGGCGCTCGGTGGTCTCGGCCAAATTGCGCAGCTGCGAGGGCGAGAGGTCCTGGTCGAAGATGACGATCTGCGCGCCGGTTTGCAGGCACAAGACCTCCAGCTCCTGCAGCTTGCCCTTGCCCAGGATGTGCCGGGAGTCGGCCGTGCTCACGCGCTGGATCATGCGCGCCGAAGCGGCCAGCCCGGCCGTGCGCGCCAGCTCGGTCAATTCCTCCAGGCTGCGCTCCTGAACTATTCGAGGATCGCGGGACACGCTGACCAGCACCGCGCGTTCGCGGCCCTTGTCCTCGGCCTTGGCGCTCTCGGCCCGGGCGAATTCGTCTTCCAAGGCGGCCACGAGTCCGGCGTGGTCCAACTCGCAGCGGTCCCAGCGCACGGGCGGCAGCACGTCGTAGGGCTTGGTGTCCGCGCTGGCAGCGGCGTTGACAGGCACCACGTGGGCCACGTGCAGCATCACCGGCTCGCCGACATCATTGACGGTGAGCGCGGAAACGCTGTCCAGGCGCAGGGAAACCATGTCCATGAGGTCTTCCTGGGACAGGGCCTCGTCGCCCAGGTGCGTGTGCAACAGGCGCAGGCCGCGCAGGCGCATCTCGCCCAAACGGGCGCGCGGCAGCTCCGGGATGTAGATGGAGGACGGGTCGCCCACGATGAGCATGTCCACGCGGCCCTGGCGGTCGATGAGCAGGCCGAGCTGGCGGCCGCAGTCGCGGCTGAGGAGCGTGAGCTCCCGGGCCTGGTCCAAGGAAAAGCCGCCCCCCGCGGGCGGGAAGCGGCGTGTGGTCAGGCGCGAGAGGCGCTGAATCTGGCTGGGCTTGAGCCCTTGGGTGTTGCCTTGTGGCTTTTGGGCGATGGGGTCACCCTCCCGGGGTGGTTACAGCGGCGCGGTTGCCAGGTAGCGCGCGATCATGTCGTCGTAGGCCGAGACGCGGGCAAAGGTCTCTGCGGCCAGCTCGCGGCGCAGGCTGAGTGAGACGCCACCGTGCGTGGTGATCTCGGCCTGGATGCGCGGGTAGTAGACGGGATCAGGCACCACCAGGGTGGTGTGGAAATTCTTGGCTGCGGCGCGCAACATGCAGGGGCCGCCGATGTCGATCTCCTCGACGGCGTTCTTCAGGTCCAGGCCCTTGCTGGCGGCGTCGGCGAAGTTGTAGAGATTCACGCAGACCATGTCGAAGGGCTCGATGCGCAGCTCTTCCAGGGTCAGCAGGTGGCCGGGGTTGTCCTTGTCGGCCAGGATGCCCGCATGGATGCGCGGATGCAGCGTCTTGACGCGGCCGCCCAAGATTTCGGGGAAGCCGGTGACGTCGCTGACGCCCTGGACCTTGATGCCCGCGGCCACAAGCTTCTTGTGCGTGCCGCCGGTGGACACCAGCGCGCAGCCCTGCCCGGACAAAAAGGAAGCGAAATCAGCCAGACCGGATTTGTCGGTGACGGACAGGATGGCCCGCCGAATAGGTAGAAAGTCCATGACACCCTCGCTCTTTTTCGAGGTTGTGCCAGAACTCCCAGGCCAAGGCAAGCCGGGGGCGTGGGTGACGGGCCGTCGCCGATGTAGTCCTCCGCCCCGCCCGACCGACCGGGCGGAGCGGAAGACCAATAGGGAGGGGAGACCGTCAGTTAGTGGTGCAACTGCTCGAGCAGTTCCCGCGCCGGGGCAAAGGCGGGGTCCTTCTCCACGATGAGCTCAAGCTGGGCCTGGGCCTCTTCCTTGCGGTCGAGACAGACCATGCAGCCGGCCAGGGAGTAGCGGACTTCGCTCTTTTCCGGGTCGATGGAGAGATAGTTCTCCAGATGCGGGACGACCTTCTCAAGTTCTTCCAGCTCGTGGCCGAGGCGGATGAGGCTCAAGAGTGCGACCATGTTTTCGGGGTTGCGGACCAGGGCCTCGATGAACAGGACGAGGGCTTCCGCCTTCTCTCCCAGCTCCATCTTGACCAGGCCGATCCCGGCGAAAGTTTTGTCCGTGGCGCCGATGCCGTGGGCCTTGGAGTACAGGGCCAGGGCGTTGGTCAGATCACCGCGCTGAACGGCGATGGTGGCCAGGCCAAGGTACGGGTCCGGGTGGATCCCGTTGGACGACGCGGCCTTCTGGTAATACCCTTCGGCCTTGTCGAACTCGCCCATGAAGAGATAGCACTCTCCAAGTTCCTTGTTGATTTCGTAATCCAGGTGACTCATGTTCCCCTCCGTTTTCCCTAGATGCCCGCGTCTCCATGCGGACGGCAAAAGTTGCGTGGCTCATGGGAGCCTGACACGTTTAAGCAACATGCGTGCCAACTGCAAAACCAGCTGCCCGCGTCCACCTCGACCGCCCCGCCGCCCCGCGTCAGCCGACCGCCATCCATATAAGAGGGGACAGCACGCCCCTGCCCACAATTCAATATTTATCCTTTGCTTTCAGTATATTACAACTTTGGAACGCGAGTTGCTATGACGCTGTCGGAAGGGTTCCGGCCAGGGCGCACAGGCCCGGCAGATTCTGCCCGCAAGCAAGGAGGCACAACGATGAAAGCTCTGTTTGAAGACCACATCCTGGTGACCGAGAAGGTCCTGGACCTGCGGCTGCAACGTCAAAATGTTGTCATGAGCAACATCGCCAACGTCACCACGCGCAACTACAAACCGCGCAAGCTGGCCTTCGAGGAAGATCTGCAGTCGGCCCTCAGGCTGGACGCGCGCGGCAAGATGGCCCGCACCGATCCCAAGCACCTGCCTTCGGAGTTCGACGTCAGCGGGTTCAAGGGCAAGGGGCTCACGGATTACAAGCCCCGCGTGGTCTACGGCGAGGACGTGGTCGACCTGGACAAGGAAATGGGCGCCATGGCCAAGAACACGCTCATGTACAACGCCCTCACCGACATCATGTCCAAGAACTTCACCGGTCTGCAGACCGCCATCCAGGAAGGGAGCAAGTAAATGGACTTCATGAGCGCACTCGACATCAGCGCCTCGGGCATGAAGGCCCAGCGCACTTACATGAACGTCATTTCCATGAACCTGGCCAACGTGAAGACCACCCGGACCAGCGAAGGCGGCCCCTACCGCCGCAAGTCCGTGGCCTTCGCCTCAACGCCCATCTACAACCCCTTTGACAAGGCCATGGAGGACGCGGAGACCCGCGAACTCAAGGGCGTCACGGTGCGCGGCATCGTCACGGACAAGCGGCCCATGAAGAAGGTCCACGAGCCCGGCCACCCCGACGCCGACAAGGAAGGTTTTGTTTCCTACCCGGACATCAACGTGGTGGAGGAGATGGCCAACATGATCACCACCATGCGGTCCTATGAAGCCAACGTCCAGGCCATCCAGGACACCAAGGCCATGTTCAACAAGGCCCTGCAGATCGCCCGCTAGGCGAACGCACGCAAAAGGAGCACGTCATGATCGTCAAGTCCGTAGCCATGCAGGCCTACCAGAACGCGCTGAAGCTTCAGCACAACGCCCAGAGCAAGATCGGCGCGAACTTCAAGAGTTCTGCGGCGGCGGCCCCCCAGGGCGGCTTCATGGACGCGCTCAAGGGCAACCTGGAGAAGGTCAATGACATGCAGAACTCCAAGTCCGAGCTGGTGACCTCCTTTGCCGCAGGCAAGGAGCAGAACGTGCACGAACTCATGATCTCGCTGCAGAAGGCCGGGCTGGCCATGAGCATGACCAGCGCCGTGCGCAGCAAGATCATGGCCAGCTACCAAGAACTCACCAAGATGCAGTTCTAGGCCTTAAGACCGCCCACAGAGAGCAGCAAGGAGACCGAACATGCACCCGAAGGTCATGGAATATCTGGAAAAGGCCAAAAATGTCTGGACAGGCCGCAGCCTCTCGCAGCAGATGATCATCGGCGGACTGGCCGTGGCCCTTCTGGCCGCCTTTGCCGTGGGCGTGATCATCATGAACAAGCCCGACTACAGGGTCCTCTACTCCAAGCTCTCCCCCGAGGACGCGTCCAAGATCGTCACCATGCTCAAGGCCACCAAGGAGCCCTTCAAGCTTGAGGACAACGGCCAGACCGTGCTGGTCCAGGCCGACAAGGTCTACGAGCTGCGCCTGAAGGTGGCCGGCGAGGGCAACCTGCACGGCCAGGGCATCGGCTTTGAGATCTTCGACGAGATCAAGATCGGCCAGACCGACTTCGTGCAGCACATCAACTACCAGCGCGCGCTGCAGGGCGAACTGGCGCGCACGATCATGGAATTTCCCCAGGTCGAGAAGGCCCGGGTGCACCTCGTGGTGCCCAAGAAGAGCCTGTTCATCGAGGAGCAGACCCAGCCCTCGGCCGCAGTGGTCATCAAGCTCAAGGAAAAGGACGGCAAACTCGCCCCCAAGGAGATCCAGGGCATCGTCAACCTGGTGACCATGGCCGTGGAGGGCATGGACAAGAAGCACATCACCATCACCGACCAGAACGGCCAGTCCGTCTACCAGTCCGTTGATGACGAGAGCAACCAGGGCATGAGCACCACCCAGCTGGAGTTCAAGGCCCAGATGGAGCGCAAGCTCGAGCGCCGCATCGAGGAGCTCTTGACGCCGGTCATCGGGCCGCAGAAGATCATCGCCCGGGTCAACACCGAGCTCGATTTCAGCCACAAGACCATCAAGCGGGAAACCTTCAACCCCGACAGCCAGGTCATCCGCAGCGAAACCCGCTCGGAGGAGACCGTGGCCGGCAAGGCCAACCTCGACGGCAACGTGCCCGACGC
This sequence comes from Desulfovibrionales bacterium GWA2_65_9, assembly GCA_001799475.1. Taxonomy (GTDB): domain Bacteria; phylum Desulfobacterota; class Desulfovibrionia; order Desulfovibrionales; family Desulfovibrionaceae; genus Humidesulfovibrio. The sequence goes on from MGTN01000053.1 coordinate 17,171, forward strand.
CAATTTCCGTGGCGACGGCTTCACCGGGACCCAGAGCTCCCAGGACTCCAGCCGTGAATCGCGCACCACCAACTACGAGATCAACAAGGAAGAACAGCAGATTGTCTCCCCCGTGGGAGAGTTGAAGCGCCTCGGCGTTGCTGTTATCGTCGATGGGACGTACACCAAGGACGAGAAGACGGGCACGTTCACCTACGTGCCGCGCACGGCGGAAGAGATCGCCCGCATCAAGAGCCTGGTTTCAAGCGCTGTAGGCCTCGACAATGTCCGCGGAGACTCCATTGAGGTCTCCAGCATCGCC
>MGTN01000053.1:17494-23792 GCA_001799475.1 Desulfovibrionales bacterium GWA2_65_9
CCCAAGGTGGCCGAGGAGGAGGTTGAGGAAGTGGCGAGTTTGCCCAGTCACGAGGAACGCCTGGCCATCGAAGAGGCGCTCGAGGTGCCCGAGGAAGCTCTCGACACCTCCCGCCGCCTGGAGAACGCCAAGAATCTGGCAGTGCAATTGACCGATCAGAACATGGACGCGGCCATCAGGCTACTCAAGTCCTGGGCCAGACAGGAGGCCTAACGTGGCGCAATTCACCGGACCCCAGAAAACCGCCATCATCATGCTGGCTTTGGGCGAGAAGTTCACTGCCGAGGCCTTCAAGCGCATGGAGCGCCAGGAGATCGCCGCAGCGTCCAAGGCCATGCTCGACATCGACTCCGTGTCCCGCGAGGACGTGCTGGACGTGCTGAAGGAGTTCAACGACTCCATCACCTACGGCTCGGAGATGCTCATGGGCGGTGCGGAACAGGTGAAGCGCCTGCTCTCCAAGGCTCTCGACAGCGAGACCGCCAAGTACATCCTGGACACGCTGGAGATCAGCTCCGGCCCGACCCCGTTCCAGGAGCTCTCCAACGTCAGCCCGCGCATCCTGGCCCAGATCCTCAGAAACGAGCACCCGCAGACGCTCGCCCTGATCCTGGGCCACCTACACCCGGACCAGGCGGCGGAGCTCTTAAGCAACCTGCCCTCCGGCGTGCGCGCCGAGGTGCTCATGCGCCTGGCCAAGCTCGAGGCCGTGGCCGAGGAGATGCTGCACGAGGTCGACAAGGTCCTGCAGAGCCAGCTCATCGCCATGGGCGGCAAGGAAGGCAAGAAGGTCGGCGGCATCAACTCCGTGGCCGAAATCCTCAACGCCGTGGACCGCGCCACCGAGGAGGAAGTCCTCTCCGAGATCGAGGAAGAGTCCCAGCAGATGGCCGACGACATCCGAAACCTCATGTTCGTGTTCGAGGACATCAAGGCGCTCGACGACCGCAGCATCCGCGAGCTCTTGAAGGACATCTCCAACGAGGAGCTGACCAAGGCCCTCAAGGGCGCTTCCGACGACCTGAAGGACAAGTTCCTCAAGAACCTGTCCGAACGCGCCGCCGGCATGATCCGCGAAGACCTGGAAATCATGGGCCCGGTGAAGCTCTCCGAAGTGGAAGGCGCCCAGCAGAACATCGTCAAGACCGTGCGCCGTCTGGAGACGGAAGGCCGCATCGCCATAAGCAGAGGTGGTGGAGATGAATTCATCTAATCCGGTCCCGCAGGACAAGCTCTACACCGGACGGGTCATCATGGGCTGCGACACGCCCGGCCCGGACTACATCACCATCCAGGAGATGGAGGGCAAGCGCCACCGCCCCACGTGGGACGCGGCCACCGAGGTCGAGTACATCGAGCGCTGCCGCGACAAGGCCCAGGACATGGCCCGGACCATCATCACCCAGGCCCTGGAAAAGGCCAGCCGCGAGGCCGAGGCCATCCGCGAGGAGGGCCGCAAAGAGGTCGAGGCCGCCGTGGCCAGCGCCCGCCAGCAGGCCCAGGAAGAGGCCCAGGCCCGGCTCGACGCCGAGTTCCAGGCCCAGGCCGAGGCCATGCGCTCCCTGCTCGAGGCCATCTCCGGCCTGGGGCTGGAGGTCTGGCAGTCGCGCCGCCACGACTTCGTGGTCCTGGCCAAGACATTTACCGAAAAGGCGCTGCGCGTGGAGATGGACACCCGCCGCGCCGAGATCCTTTCGAGCCTCATGGACGAGGCGCTCTCCCGGCTGGACGCGCACCGCGAGTTCACGCTCAAGGTCGCGCCCCAGGATTACGAGCTGGCCAAGGCGCTCATGGAGGAGATCCAGGCCAAGCGCCCCGACTACGGCCAGTGGCGTCTGGCCACCGACAATGCCCTGACCGAGGGCGGCGTGGTGCTGGAGACCAGCGACATGCTGGCCGACAACGCCATTGCCAGCCGCCTGGCGCTGCTCGCGCCCTACCTGGACCAGCTGGACCTGCCCGAGGATTTGGACCAGGCCAGGGAGCCCGGCCAAAATGGCGCTTGATCCCAAGGCCGTCGACGCCGCCTGCCAGGGGCTGGACCTCTGCCAGACCTTCGGCAAGATCACCAAGGTCGTGGGCCTCATCGCCGAGGGCCAGGGCATCAAGCCGCCGCTGGGCTCGGTCTGCCACCTGCTGCCCGAGGACCGCGACTCCACGCCCATCCCGGCCGAGGTCGTGGGCTTCCGCGAGGGCGCCTGCCTGTTCATGCCCTACGGCGACATGCGCGGCATCCGCCCCGGCAGCCTGATCCGCAACTCCGCAGCACCCCCGCACATCCCCGTGGGTCCGGGCCTGCTCGGCCGCACGCTCGACGCCTTTGGCGCGCCCATCGACGGCAAGGGCATGATCGCCGCCGAATCCTACGCCCCGCTCTACCGCACCCCGCCCAACCCCATGGAGCGCCCGCGCATCGACCAGCCGCTGGATGTCGGCGTGCGCGCCATCAACGGACTTTTGACGCTGGCCAAGGGCCAGAGGATCGGCATCATGGCCGGTTCGGGCGTGGGCAAGAGCACGCTCATGGGCATGATGGCGCGCTACACCAGGGCCGACATCAACGTCATCGGCCTGGTGGGCGAACGCGGCCGCGAAGTGGTCGAGTTCATCGAGCGCGACCTGGGCCCGGAAGGCATGGCCCGGAGCGTGGTCATCGTGGAGACCAGCGACAAGAGCCCGCTGATCCGCATGCGTGCGGCCTTTGCCGCCACCGCCGTGGCCGAGTACTACCGCGACCAGGGCCTGGACGTTCTGCTCATGATGGACTCGGTGACGCGTTTCGCCATGGCCGGGCGCGAGGTGGGCCTGGCCGCAGGCGAGCCGCCCACGCGCGGCGGCTACACCCCGAGCGTGTTCGCGCAGCTGCCGCAACTGCTCGAACGCACGGGCAAGAGCGCGCTGGGCTCCATCACCGGAATTTACACCGTGCTGGTTGACGGCGACGACTTCACCGAGCCCATTGCCGACGCGGTGCGCTCGATCATCGACGGGCACATCGTGCTCACGCGCGAGCTGGCGGACCAGTCGCACTTCCCGGCCATCGACGTCTTGAAGAGCATCAGCCGTCTGCGCAGCGAGGTGGTGGACAAGGACAACATGGCGGCCGGGCGCACGGTGCTGCGGCTGATGAGCACGTTCAAGCGCGTGGAGGACATGGTGAACATCGGGGCGTACCAGCGGGGCGCGAGCGCCGAGGTGGACCGGGCCATAGACATGGTCGGGCCGATCAACGGCTTCTTGCAGCAGCTCGTGGGCGACAACGAGTCCCTGGACACCTGCTTCGCCAAGCTCAAGGGGCTGGCGGGGGCGGGGTAGCTTCTGCTGGGCTCTTGAACTCTGCTTTTATAAGCTGGCAGACACGGGTGGGAACTGATTCCAGAGCCGCCCCTCCAGCAGTCGCCCTGCCTTTTTCTTATTAACTCCGCCCCACTGCTTAAAAAAGAAAGGCACATTCTTGTCTGCGCATTTGTCGCGCAGGGCCGTCACCCATTCTTCACGCATTGGACGCGAGCCTGGTCCAGACTCTCCGCCAACGATGACCCAATCAATCAACGAAAAGTCGGCATTTTCCGCTGGCCCGATCAGGGGCTCCATTGAAACGAACTTCACTGCGGCTGGTGTTTTCGAAAGGTTCTTTATTCTGTAGGAGTAATCTTCATTCTCAACGCTGACTCCCATCCAGACATTGGAAGGCCACTGGAGAACCGGACTCAGTTCGGCGAGACGCGCTGAACGCTTTGTCAAAACTTGGAATGTGTGCTGCTTGGCAATCGCCATCACAGAGAAGACTTTTTGGATAAATTCAATTGGAACGCTCTCATGGAAAAGGTCACTCATGGAATTTACAAATACTATCTGAGGTTTTTTCCACGTCAGCGGTAACCCAATCACGTGCTCATGAAACGTCAATTCGAATCCATTCGCATAGTTCGGATTGCCCATGGCGCGAAGGCGCTTCGCCATGCGTTCAGCATAGCAATTCTTGCACCCAGGGCTGATCTTGGTACACCCCGTTAGGGGGTTCCAGCTTGCTTCGGTCCATTCAATCTTGCTTTGAGCGGCCACTAGGCACCTCTTATTAACTTGTAATTTATGATAATGTTTCGACTTTCTTGCCCTTTACCACAGAGTCGTAGCTCATGGGCGGAACTCTTTGCAGAAGCCCCGCCTCCTTCATGCTCTTAAGTGCCACCTTTGCTTGCGCAGGTAGAAAGCCATTCACCAAAGCAAAAACAACGACATCATGGTTCGTCTGCAATCGCTTGGCGAGAACCATCTCCCGAACATTTTCATGAAACGATTCGACCTTTTTAGGAATTCTATCCATAAATGGCAAGGGGTACTGCTTGGCACAAAGAACATCACCACACAAGTCGTAGTTTGCCTCTCCATTTGGTGATTTACCCCACGCAACACTTAAGAATTTATTTAACCCAAGCAAGCTACGCGATCCGAATACCAAGCTGTTGATGTTTGCTGTCCGCTCTTTTTTAATTGCGAACTGTGCCAAATAATACTCTTGCCTTGTTCCATGCAACTTTGATTGGATATATGTACAAATCTCACGAGAAGCATCAACCAATGATCCGGAAAATGTTAACCCAGGAAAATATTTCTGAAACTCCTCCACCTTATTAAATCTATACACATTGGCAGAAGGAACGAACATTATGAAATCTGTACAGCTAAGCATAGACAACTGATCAATCATCCACTCTATTCTGACTAACCCAGTTGGGTCAATAAAAAGAAAATTCGCAACAGATTGCTGCTGCATGTGAGGCAGAACCTCAGCAAAACAATCTTCAAAGTTAAGCGCTGAGAAATGATAGCTACATTTTGCGTTCAGTTCGAAAGAACCTAATTCGCTTTGAAGCAGATCAATCTTCTGCTTATCGGCGTCGTTAAAATAAACGTCTACAGGGACAACACGCCCCTCCGCAGAAGGCTTGGCTCTAGCAATTGCCCTAACAATCCGGAGAGGACTCCCCTCAACTTTTTTTACATCACGCCCTGGCCCACATTGAAAGTCGAAAATATTTATCCTGTTTACGTACCTGCCTTGCAAGAAAACAGGTACCCACTCTTCAAGGTATTTCGATAGGATATCAAGCTTAAGAATCGTCCCTTCATCGAAAGCTGTCTCATGGAAATCACGTTTTGACATGCGGAATTCCTCAAAGTTGGGGATGGAAGGCAGTATCAACGCCTACCGATTGTTGGCACAATTGATATCATATCCCAACTTCACTGCCAACCCTGTTATCCCTCCCCGCACCCGCACCATCCACCCCGCCTCGCCCCTCGCCTCCCCCAGCAGCCTCACCCCCCCACCAGCACCACCCGCTCCGCCTCGATGACCCGGCGGAAGCCCTCCGCCGTGCTGGCAAAGTCCAGCACATCCACCTTGAAGGGCAGGTCCGACTCCTGGAAGGCCTCGGCCAGCGCGGCCAGTTCGGAAAGGGTCAGCGGGGCGGGGCCAAGCACTGCCAGGTCCAGGTCCGAATAGGGCTTGGCCGTCATGCGCGCGCGCGAGCCAAAGGCCCAGACCTCGCGGCCCGGCGCAAGGCGCGACAGAATATCAAGGACAATGCCCAATTGGGCGGGGTTCAGATCGATGGGGGGCTGGTCAGCCACAGGGCGCTGTCCGGGCTTTCAGTTGCGCCAGCAGGTGCCGGGCCTCCTCCAGAAAGCCGGAAAGCCCGGCAGCCACCTGCACGGCCTTGGCCTCGTCGTAGGTGTGGCTGGTCTGGCTGCGCGCGTGGCGGTAGGTCCTCCAGGCGTCCCAGCCGCTCCGCAGCAGGCCCTGCTCGTTTCCGGTGCGGATGAGGTCCGCAAAGACCATGCTGTCAAACTGCGCGGGATTGGCGGAGGTCGTCTCCAGGTAGCGCTTGAGCATCTTGTGCGCGAGCTCGTAGGTGAACTCGAAGCGCTGAATGACCCCGTCGCGCATCAGGGTGTCCTCCGGGTGCTCGCCAAGGGTCTTGAGGCCCTCGTCAAAGCGGGCCACGGCGTTTTCCAGGGCGGTCAGGTCAAGGGGCATCTATCGTCTCCAAGAGTGTGCGGCGGTTCATATCCTGCCGTTAATTGCCTAGCACGGCGCCCTGCGCGAGGCAATGGGCCGGGCCCGCCCAGGCGAGCCACCCCCTCTACCGCCCCTCCCCAGCCATCTGCTGCGCCCGCGCGCAGGGGTCGCCCGCGCCAGGACCAGCGCCGACGTTCATCACCCGCACCAGCCGCCCGGCCTGCTCCTCCCGCCCCGCGCCGCCAGCCTGCAATGATTCCAGCCAGCGCGCCT
>MGTN01000053.1:23806-25852 GCA_001799475.1 Desulfovibrionales bacterium GWA2_65_9
AGGCCCGCTGCTGCCGCACGCGGTCAAAGGCCATGAGCCTGCCGCCGCCCGCGTCGCGCATGCCCCAGGACTCGTGGTCCGGTCCGAGCTGCCCCAGGGGGATCAGCGTGCCGCTGCGCGCAAAGGACCGCACCCAGTCGTCCACGTCCTGGCTGCAGATGGGGAAGGACGCCGGATTGCCCAGGCGCAGCTCCGAGATCGCGCCCAGCATGTTGCGCAAAAGCTTGTCCGGCTGCGGCATGAGCGCGGCGGTGAACTTGTGGGCCAGCATCAGCGGGGCCTCGGCGCAGCCGAAAACGCGCACCGCGCGCCCCTGCTTGCCGCCGCCCCCTTGCCCACCGGCATAGCAGATGCTGGTGCAGTGGCCCCGGAGCGGCTCTTCATAGATCAAGCGGATCTTGCCCAGGCTTTCGGTCCGCGCCTCAATGCCCCAGAGCTCCAGCATGCGCTCCAGGACGGCCTGGGCGTGCTCGGCCAGGGCCTGCAACTGCGCGTCCGGCAGCCTGCCCGTGGCGTCGCTGACAAGCAGGTGCCGGGTTTCAATCGTTGCGCCCGCCACAGCGCCCGCAGCCTGCGCCCTTCCGGCCACAAGGCCCACCAGGAACAATCCGGCCGCAAGGGCCGCCAGCACCACACCCCGTCTGACCATCAGCGCCCCCTTTCCTGTTCGGCACCCACGCACCATGCCCATGACCAGTACTTCCATGACAGGATGAAACCATACTCCCAGGGTTTTGTCGAACCGGAAGCGGCCCAGGCCCCCTGGTCAGCCCCCTGGCCGGTCACCTCCTGCCGTTCACGCGCACCACACGCCAGGCCAGCAGCGTCAGCCCCAGGGCCGCCAGATACAGCGCCAAGAACACCCGCTCGTCGAAATCGTAGTACAGGATGCGCCCGAGCCAGTGGGCGATGAAGCCGCCCTGGTACGGCGCGCCGCCGGGCGCGGAATTGGCCGCCGTACGCAGCGCGGTTTCAATGTCCGTCAGCGGGCAGGCCAGGCCCAGCACGGACTCCAGGGCCACCACGGCCAGGCCGATCAGGTGGGTGATGCGGAAGGTGCGGTTGCGCACGAAAGCCCAGCCCAGCCAGAAGCCGAGCCAGATGGCGATCAAGCCGAAGGCCAAAAACAGCGCCAGGGCCGTGTGCGCCACCAGCACCGCGTCGGCCAGGATGAGCAGGGTTGCGGGGTCGGACGGCATGGCGCGCCTCCAGGGTTGCCGACAGGGTTGTCGGCAGGGTTGCCCCCAGAATCAGGGCAGCGTGGTCTGGCCAGCCAGCGCGCGGGCCTTGAGCAGAAGCTCGGGCCGGTATTCGAAATGCATGAGGTCGAAGCTGGCCCACTTGCCGCCCCAGATGAAGCCCTCGTCCTCGAAGGCGGCCAGGATCTCCGGCGGGAAGGCCTTGCACTGGGCGGGGATGGTTTGGGGGTGTTTTTCCCACTGCCAGTAGGGCAGGCGCGGGTTCACGTCGATGGCGATGCCGAAGGAGTGCATGCTCAGGCGGTTGGTCCTCGCGATGACGCGCCAGACCAGGGTTTCGCCCAGGGGCCGCAGCACGGGCAGGAATTCCGGGTGCTGCGGCAGCAGGGCCTCGATGCGTTTCCAGACCCGTTCAAGGGCCGGGGCCGCGCCGAAGCGGGTGTTGAAGGCCAGGCCACGGCTGTCGAAGCGTACCCTTGCGCAGTTCTTGCGCACCTGGGCCTCGCTCTCGCCGTAGAGGGCGGTGAACAGCTCCTGCACGCGCGCGCGGCCGGGGTCGAAGCCCGGCTTCGGGTGGGCGCTGGCCTCGGTCACCGGACCCAGGGGGTAGACCTGGGCCAGCATGGTGCGGATATCCGGGTTGTCCAGGGCCTGTTTGGCGTCGCGCCAGACGCCGTCATCGTACATGATCCGCTGGCCGCTGGTGAGCACGAGCACGAGGTGCCCGGCGGCGTTGCGCTCCAGGCCCTGCACTGCGCCCGGATAGGCGGCGCGCAGCACGGCCAGGTCCAGGGCCGCTTCCGGCGATATCTGGCCGGGCAGGTCTGCGGCGCTGGTGCGCGCCGGG
>MGTN01000054.1:0-1708 GCA_001799475.1 Desulfovibrionales bacterium GWA2_65_9
TCTGTTGTGTTCGATTTTTCCTGGTTCCGATTTTTTCTCAACATGGCCTTGCAAAGGCGATCAGCATCTTTCCGTACCTCGCTAAGCAATTTGACTTTCAACTCCCGCAGGTAACGACAAGGTGAATTTCGTCATACCCTCCGTCGAGCTTACAGTGATGTCCCCGCCATGTGCAGCCAAGATAGAACGCGTGATTGCCAGCCCCAAGCCAGAACCCTCGGTTGTCCGCTGGCGAGAGCTATCAGCACGGTAAAAACGATCAAACAAGCGAGGCAAGTGCTCGGCTGGAATACTTGGCCCGGTGTTTTCAACGGCCAATTGAACCACCTCGTCGCGATGCATTTCGATTGCTACCGTTACCGTTCCACCGACCGGGGTATAGCGCAGCGCATTGGAGAGCAGATTGCTGATTGCCCGGCGCAGCATCAGACGGTCACCGGATACGGTGCCGTGCCCAACGACCGACAGGCGAATTTCCTTTTCCTCGGCCAGCAACCCGTAGAACTCCATCAATTCCGCAACCTCGTCGGCAAGTTCGAGTCGCTCCTGATGCGGGATGAGTTGCTTGTTCTCGGCCTTGGCCAGGAAAAGCATGTCGGCGATCGTCCGCGACAAGCGCTCGAACTCTTCGGCGTTGGACGCCAGAATGTCCCGATATTCGTCGGCCGATCTGGCGCGCGACAGCGTGACCTGGGTTTGGGTCAGCAAGTTGCTGACCGGCGTTCTCAGTTCATGGGCAAGGTCTGACGAGAAGTCCGACAGGCGCTGAAAGGACTCTTCCAGCCGCGACAGCATGTCGTTCAGGGTGCTCGCCAAGTCGCCCAGTTCAAGGGGAATAGCCTCGACTGGCAGACGGGTGTGCAACCGGTTGGCGGTGATCGCGGCAGCTTGACGCTTGATCGTCTGCAGCGGTGCCAGTCCGCGCCGGACGACAAACCATCCGAGCAGGCCCATGGCCAGCGTGGCCAGCAGCATGAACACCCACAGGGTTTGCCGGAAAGCGCCCATGAAATGTTCGTGATGCGATATTTCGGTGGCCACCACGACGGTATACGAGGATCCGGCCTGGCCTCCGGACGTCAAAGTGGCCGAAATGCCCCGCCATGGGAGACCATCGTCGGCGACCCATTTGATCGGGCGTCCACTACCGGTCGCCAGTCGATCGCTGAGCAATTCAGTGGGCAGAACAAGCCCTACATGGGCATCCAAGCGTTGCCGATTAGGTCCGACTACGGCAATGACCAAACCGTGATGCCCAGTCAAAGCCTCATCCAACTGTTTTGCCAGCGTCTCGCCACTTGGCGTGGCCAGCGCTTTCTCAAGAACATGCTTGGCCAACTCCATTTTGCCGGCCAGCACCTCGATGTCCTGCTCTTCGAAGTGTTGTTCCACCGAGCGCCCGATCAGCAACCCAAGCAGGAACAGCACGAATACCGACGCCAATGCAAACCACAAGGTTAGGTGAAGCGTCAGTGATCGACTCTGTGTTTGACTCAATCGGTAATCTCCAAAACGTAGCCCATGCCCCTGACCGTGCGCACCAGCTTCGGTTCGAAGCCTTCGTCAATCTTGACCCGCAGGCGTTTGATGGCGACTTCAATGACATTCGTGTCACTGTCGAAATTCATGTCCCAAACCTGGGAGGCGATCAATGAACGGGGCAACACCTCACCCTGGCGGCGCAGCAATAGTTCGAGCAAGGCGAACT
>MGTN01000054.1:1796-7849 GCA_001799475.1 Desulfovibrionales bacterium GWA2_65_9
CGACTCTTTTGCTTTCCCACCCCGCCGCAACAAGGTTCTGACACGGGCCAGCAACTCGGAAAAGGCAAACGGTTTGACCAGGTAGTCGTCCGCACCCAACTCCAGGCCCTTGACTCGGTCTTCCACTTGATCCCGGGCGGTCAGGAACAATACGGGCATCTCTTTCCCGGCCCGCCGAATTCCCTGCAACACCTGCCAGCCATCGATACCCGGCAGCATGACGTCGAGGATGGCCAGATCATGCGCCTCGGTCAGCGCCAAATGCAAGCCGTCCAGGCCGTTAGCCACCAGATCGACCACGAAGCCAGCCTCGACGAGACCTTGTTTCAGGTATATCCCGGTCTTTGGTTCATCTTCTACGACCAATATTTTCATGACGCTCTCCACCAACCGTTGGCTATCGTTGATGCATTTTGCGTCGGTTTCAGCATTGATCGCCCTAGATTACGCAAATGTAATCCGTAAGTCAGCCGATTGTTGGTTTCGCGAAAGCATGATGTCCACCATGGGAGCGATAGATTCCCAAGACTCCTCTTTCCCAGCGGAGGCATCATGAAACATAGAGCATTGATCCTTGTCGTCGCCATGAGTCCGGGATGGGCAGATGACCACGCACCGCCAGCGGCGACGCCAACTGCCGGCTACCGGTCGGTATTTGTTGACTACAAACCCATGGTGGACGAAGCGGTCCAGGATTGGCGGCAAGCCAATGACCGGATGGGGCGCTTGCAGGGCCATATGGGGCATCTTGAGCCTTCGAAAGCAGAGCAACAGTCGGGGGCAGCAAGCGCAGCCGCTCCGCGTGAGAAGAAATAAGCCATGTCTTCCCATTTCCCCATAGGGCTGTACAGCAGCGGCAAGCGCACATTGCTGGTGATCGCCCTGGCAGGTCTCGCCGGCTGCGCCACTTTCTCCAATGACGGCGGATTCGGCAGCGTGGAACAGACTGTCCAGGAGCGGCTCGGCAAAGAGGTGAAGTGGGTGCGCGGCGACCAGGAACGAGCCACCCTGCAAGCCCGCGTCGATGAACTGCTGGCGAAACCACTGGCGGTCGACGACGCCATCCAGGTGGCGCTATTCAACAACCGGGGGCTGCAGGCCAGCTTTTTTGATCTGGGGATCAGCGAGGCCGATCTTGTGCAGGTCGGTAGGCTCCCCAATCCGCACTTCTCGATGCTGCGGGCCAGCAAACCGGAAAACGGCATTCGCGAATACAAGATCGAGCAAGCGCTGACCTTTAATATTTTCGCCTTGATCACCATGCCACTGGCTGTCGAGGTCGAGCGGCGCAATTTCGCGCAAACCCAGCGCCTGGCGATCATTGCGGTGGCCCGGCTGGCCGCCGACACCCGGCAGGCCTATTTCACCGCCATCGCGGCCGAAGAGTCGGTGCGCTACCTGCGCAAAGTCAAACAGGCTTCGGAGGCCGGCGCCGAACTGGCCCGCCGGATGGCGCAGGTGGGCAACTTCAGCAAGTTGCGTCAGGCTCGGGAACAGGCGTTTTACGCCGATGCGGCGCTGAACCTGGCGCGGGCGGAACAGGCGGCTACCTCCTCCCGGGAGCGCCTGGCCAGAGTTCTCGGACTGGCCGACCGATCGGTCTTCCAACTTCCCGAGCGGCTGCCGGACTTGCCGACTACCGTCAATGAACTCCCCGTCCTGGAACAGGCGGCCCTTGACCAGCGCCTTGACCTGCAAGCCATTCGCCTCGAAACCGAAGCCCTGGCCAGTAACTTGGAATTGAGCAAGGCGACCCGCTTGATCAACGTTCTGGAGGTGGGGCCGGCCCGCGTCCTGGAAGGCGCCCGGGACAGCGGCTACAAGAAAGGCTACGAAATCAGCTTTGAGTTGCCGATTTTTGATTGGGGTGGCGCCAAGGTCGCCAAGGCCGAGGCCATCTATATGCAGGCGGTCGAACGGGCTGCCGAAGCAGCCACGAATGCGCGCTCGGAGGTTCGGGAGAGTTATCACGCCTATCGGACCCACTACGATATCGCCCGCCATTATCGCGACGAGATCGTGCCGCTCCACCAGCGGATCGCCGAGGAGAACGTGCTGCGCTACAACGGCATGCTGATTGGCGTGTTCGAGTTGCTCGCCGATGCGCGATCACAGATCGCCACGGTTAACAGCTATATCGAGACGTTGCGGGACTTCTGGATTGCCGAGGGCGATTTGCAGATGTCGATGATCGGCAAACCCTCACTGAACACGCCAGCCCGCGCCACTGTCACGGCGACGGGTCGGGCCGACCACTGAGCGCAAAGGACTCGACCATGACTTCTCGTCGCGAATTTTTCAAGAACCTGGGGATGGCTGGTAGTGCCGTCGCCGCCGCTTCGGTCGGTTCCGTCGCCATGGCGGCGCTGCCCGAACTGATAACGATGGACAAACCAGAAACCATGCCGCCGCTCCAGCCAGCCAACGGACGTCTTTACAACCCGGTGGTAACCCTTAACGGCTGGACCTTACCGTGGCGGATGAACAAGGGCGTCAAGGAATTCCATCTCGTCGCCGAACCGGTCGTTCGCGAAATCGCCCCGGGCATGAAAGCCCATTTGTGGGGCTACAACGGACAAAGCCCTGGTCCGACTATTGAAGTGGTCGAAGGCGACCGCGTGCGCATCTTCGTGACCAATCGGCTGCCGGAGCACACCACCATTCACTGGCATGGCCAGCGCCTGCCGAATGGTATGGATGGGGTGGGTGGCCTCAATCAGAAGCAGATTCCGGTCGGCAAGACCTTCGTCTACGAGTTCGTTGCACGACGCCCGGGTACCTTCATGTATCACCCGCATGCCGACGAGATGACTCAGATGGCGATGGGCATGATGGGTTTCTGGGTGACCCACCCGAAGAGCAAGCATCCGCTCATCGAGGAAGTCGACCGCGACTTCTGTTTCCTGCTGAACGCCTATGACATCGACCCCGGCAGTTACACGCCACAGGTCAATACCATGCTCGAATTCAATCTCTGGACCTGGAACAGCCGGGCATTTCCAGGCATCGATTCGCTAAATGTCCGCAAGGATGACAAAGTTCGCATCCGCATGGGCAACCTGACCATGACTAATCACCCGATGCATTTGCACGGGCACGAGTTTGTCGTCAGTGGCACCGATGGCGGCCCGACGCCAATCGCTTCCCGCTGGCCGGAGGTGACGACCGATGTCGCGGTCGGCCAGATGCGACAGATCGAATTCCTGGCCGATGAGGAAGGCGATTGGGCTTTCCATTGCCACAAGAGCCATCACACGATGAATGCCATGGGACACGATGTGCCGACGATGATCGGCGTCGATCACCGGGGCGTGGTCAAGCAGATCACCGATCTGATTCCCGACTACATGGTGATGGGCGAACGCGGCATGGCGGACATGGGCGCAATGGAAATGCCGATTCCCGACAACACGCTCCCCATGATGACCGGCCAAGGGCCCTATGGCGCTGTCGAAATGGGCGGTATGTTCTCGATGCTGAAAGTGCGCCGCGATCAGAAGCCGGGGGATTATCGCGACCCTGGCTGGTACAAGCAGCCCGCCGGTACTCAGGCCTCCGAATGGATGGGGCCGGTCGCCGAGGCCCCGCGAGCGACAACTCACGGCGGAATGTCGATGCCGGCGAACGGGAAACCAGTGAACCAGGAACTGACCGTGCGCAAACCCGGCAAACATGCCGGCCACTAAGCCGAATTTACTTGAAGAGGTGCTCATCATGCGCAATCGTTGTGATCTTGCCTTGCTCGTCATACTGTCCATGCCCGGTTTTGCCGCCTACGGCGATGAAAACCACACCGCTCCGACCAAACAGCCGGCGGGCAAGCCATCCGGTCAACATGCCGCCGACCTCGGCAGACCGGCTTCGATCAGCGCGGCCACCCGGACGGTCGAAGTGGCCATGGGCGACAGCATGCGTTTCAAACCCGAGCGCATCGAAACCAGACGAGGAGAAACGATTCGCTTTGTCGTGCGCAACCATGGGCAAGTCAAACACGAATTCGTACTGGGTACGCCGGCGGAATTGAAGAAACACGCCGCACTGATGGCGCAGTTCCCGCAGATGGAGCACGACGACCCGAATGCGGTGTCGGTAGAACCGGGAAAGACCGCGGAATTCGCCTGGACATTCGCGAAATCGGGGAGTTTCGATTTCGCCTGTCTCGTTCCGGGACATTTCGAAGCGGGGATGAAAGGCAAGATTAATGTGCGTCGGTAGTTCGCAAGATTACATAAATCGGATTCCATTCCGCTTTGGCTTCCCGGTCGGAAAGTCGCACGCCAAGTCGATATCGTCAGCCATGTTTGCCTCGATCATCCTGTGCCAGGATATGTTGATGCGTTCCCTGTACATGGCTTGCCGACTTTTCGCCGGGCATGATCGCTTGAGACAACCCGTCAAGAATGCCGCAGTGGGCAGCATCCCGCGCCTCACCGCAGCGCTCGCGTAGGTCTTTCAGTTGCCTTTCCAGTTCCTGGAGTTCTTGCATCCGTTGGGTGACGTGCCCAATGTGTCGGTCAAGGAGGCGATTCACATCCGCGCAGTTCTCCTGGGGTGACTCCTTGAAGTGTAGCAAGACCCGGATCTCATCCAACGTCATGTCCAGACTGCGACAACGCCGAATAAAGGACAGTCGCTGGACATGGGTTTCCCGATAGATGCGGTAGTTGCCTTCGCTGCGTGCCGGTACGGGTAGCAGCCCATCACGCTCGTAATAGCGGATCGTTTCCACATTCGTCCCGGCAAGGCGGGCCAGTTCGCCGATTTTCATCTTCGCCTCCTGACGATCAAACGGACCGAGCCGGTTGGAGCATAATGATCGCCATACCGGCCAACGTGACCGCACTGCCGACAATATCCCATCGGGTCGGCACAACGCCATCGATCCGCCATAGCCAGATCAGGGCAATCGCCACGTAGACACCGCCGTAGGCGGCGTAGATTCGTCCGGCGGCACCTGGATGCAGGGTCAGCAGCCAGGCAAACAGCCCCAAGGAAACGGCGGCGGGGATCAACAGCCAAGGTGAACGCTGCTGGGTCAGCACCAGCCACGGCAGATAGCAGCCGAGAATCTCGGCCAGCGCGGTTATGGCGAACAATCCCAGAACTTTGACAAACTCAAGCATTGCTTCGGCTCCGACTATTTTCTTTTATTGTAATCGCTTGACTCTGTAGTCACTCAAGGGTTTCTAATGCAGGAAACAAGGAGAACGCCATGAGTCTTGATCCCAGCCCGAAGCCCCTTCAGGAAGCCGCCCACAGCGGCTGTGCCGGCGGCTGTTCAGCCGCAGTGACTACCACCGTAGAAATCCCAGCCGCCGCCGATCTCGCTCAAAGCGATGGCGTGCCCGTTTTCGTGATTCCAACCATGGACTGCCCGAACGAGGAGAATGACATCCGTCGTGCGGTGGCCGGTATCGATGGCATCCGTTCCCTGCGTTTCCAACTGTCGGCCCGCACCGTTTCGATCGATGCGACGACGGATGCTCTCGATGCCGCCTTGGCCGCTATCCGCCAGGCGGGGTTTAGCCCCAAAGCGGTTTCGCCAGATCAGGCGGCAACGGAAAACGTTGGCGTCAGTGAGCTATGGCGAAGTGTTCTGGCGCTGGGGCTGGCCGTCGGTGCGGAAGCGCTGGATTTCTTCGCGCCCGACACATTGCCATTCAAGGGCTTCGGTATGGCATTAGCCGTTGTTGCCATCTGGCTGTCCGGCATTTCCACCTATAGCAAAGGCGTAGCGGCATTACGGCGCGGGCAGTTGAACATGAACGCGCTGATGGGTGTGGCGGTGACCGGTGCCTTCCTCATTGGACAGTGGCCCGAGGCGGCGATGGTCATGGCCTTGTATGCCATTGCCGAACTGATCGAAGCCCGTTCCGTGGATCGGGCGCGTAACGCCATCAAGGGCTTGCTCGACCTGACGCCGGAGACGGCGGAAGTTCGGCAGGCTGATGGGACGTGGCTGGAAGTACCGGCCGCAGTGGTAACGCTGGAGGCCAGTGTGCGGGTCAAACCCGGCGCCAGGATACCGCTCGATGGTCAGGTGACGGCAGGAA
>MGTN01000055.1:0-5163 GCA_001799475.1 Desulfovibrionales bacterium GWA2_65_9
GCATCACCGAGAGCGACCTGTTCAGCGCCGAACTGCAGCTGGTGCCTGCCGGGCCAGCGCGCAGCGTCGGGCTCGACGGCTCCATGATCGGCGGCTACGGCCATGATGACCGTTCCTGCGTCTACGCGTCGCTCCAGGCCCTTTTGTCCGAGAAGACCCCGGAACACACGCAGCTGCTGCTGTTCTGGGATAAGGAAGAAATTGGCTCCGAGGGCGGCACCGGCGCGCAGTCCCTGTTCTTCGAGTACGCCGTGGCCGACTTGATCGCGGCCTGGGAGCCCAAGGCGCGGCTGCCGGAGGTCTTCCAGCGCGGCATGGCCATCAGCGCCGACGTCAACGCCGCCGTGGACCCGGACCACCTGGACGTCTTCGAGAAGCGCAACGCCGCCTACATGGGCTTTGGGCCCTGCTTCAACAAGTTCACCGGGCACCGGGGCAAGGTCGGGGCCAACGACGCGCACCCGGAATACGTGGCCTACCTGCGGAACATTCTGGACAAGGCCGGGGTGCCCTGGCAGATGGCCGAGCTGGGCAAGGTCGACCTGGGCGGCGGCGGCACGGTGGCCAAGTTCCTGGCCGTGTACGGCATGGACGTCATCGACATGGGCCCGGCCGTGCTGTCCATGCACAGCCCCTTCGAGGTGCTGGGCAAGGCCGACCTCTACGCCACGGTCCTGGCCTTCCGGGCCTTCCTCAAGAGTTAGGGGCCGAACATGCCGGTCATCATGGGTACCGCCGGGCACATCGACCACGGCAAGACCACGCTGGTCAAGGCCCTCACGGGCATCGACTGCGACCGCCTGGCCGAGGAGAAGAAGCGCGGCATCACCATTGAGCTGGGCTTCGCCTTCATGGATCTGCCCGACGTCAAACCAGGAGGCAAATCCGGTCCGCGCAAGCTCGGCGTGGTCGACGTGCCCGGACACGAGCGTTTTGTGAAGAACATGGTGGCGGGCGCTGCGGGCATCGACTTCGTGGTGCTGGTCATCGCTGCGGACGAGGGCATCATGCCCCAGACCCGCGAGCACCTGGAGATCTGTTCGCTCCTGGGCATCACCACCGGGGTGGTGGCCCTGACCAAGGTCGACATGGTGGAGCCGGACTGGCTCATGATGGTCGAGGAGGAGGTATCGAACTACCTCAAGGGCTCGTTCCTTGAGGGCGCGCCCATTCTCCCTGTTTCCGCGCACACCGGGGCGGGCCTGGGCGAGCTCAAGGCCGAGCTGGCCAAACTGGTCGAGGCCTACGAGCCGCACCGCCGCTCGGATCTGCTGCGCCTGCCGGTGGACCGCGTGTTCACCATGAAGGGCTACGGCACCGTGGTCACCGGTACCCTCGTGTCCGGCAAGGTCAAGGTGGGCGAGGACGTGACCGTGTATCCGGGGGGCCTGTCCTCCAAGGTGCGCACCCTGCAGTCCCACGGCGCGCAGGTGGAGGAGGTCCTGGCCGGCAGCCGCACGGCGGTGAACCTGTCCGGCCTGGAGGTGGAGCAGCTCGCGCGCGGCGATGTCCTGGCCCGGCCCGGCTCGCTTTTTCCCAGCCTGTCCTGGGATGTGGAGCTGACCTGCCTCAAGAGTTCGCCCCGGTCCATCAAGCACCGCAAGGAGGTGCACTTCCACCACGGCGCGCGCGAGGTCATGGCCCGGGTCTACATGCTCGAGGGCGAGGCCCTGGAGCCCGGCCAGACCGCTATCTGCCGCATCCGCTTCACCGAGCCCCTGGCCGGAGTCTATGGCGACCGCGTGGTGGCGCGTTCCTTTTCGCCGCTCAGGACCATCGCGGGCGGGCGGCTGCTCTCGCCCCTGCCGCACCGGGTCAAGCGTTTCTCCCCGGCGGTTGAAACCCTGCGTGGCCTTGGTTCCGGCACGCCGGAAGAAATCGTGCTGGCGCAGCTGGAACTGGCCGCCAACGTGGGCTTGACCTTCGCCCAGCTGCTGGTGGCCAGCAGCATGGAGTCCAAGTCCCTGGACAAGGCCCTGCAGCTCATGGGCGGCCGGCAGGAGGCCCTGCTCGTTGACCGTGAAGCGAGAACCTATGTTTCGGGCACAGTGGTCCAGGCGCTGTCCGACAGCCTGCTGGCGTTTTTGGCGGACTTCCACGCGCGCGAGCCCATGAAGCCCGGCGTGGCGCGCGGCGGGCTGGCCTCCACCTGGGGGCGGCGGCTTTCGCCCAGGCTCTTCCACCTCGTGCTGGAGGGACTGTTGCGCAAGGGAGCCATAGCGTCCGACCAGGAGATCCTGCGCCTGCCGGAGCACAAGGTGTCGCTCGCCTCGGACGCCTCGGCCCTGCGCCAGAAACTTGTCGAGGCCTACACGACCGGTGGCCTGACCCCGCCGAACATGAAGGATGTGCTGGAGCCGCTGAACCTGACCTTCAAGGAGGCTGCGGCGGTGTTCAAGCTGCTCCAGGACGAGGGCCGGCTGGTGAAGATCAAGGAGGAGATGTACTTCGACGCGGCGGCTGTTGCCGGTCTCATCGAAAAGGTGGTGGCCTTCTTCGCCACCCACGAGGACATGCACCCGCAGGATTTTCGCGAGGTCTCGGGCCTCTCGCGCAAGTACGCCATTCCGCTCTTGGAGTATTTCGACAAGGAGAAGCTCACCGTGCGCGTGGGCGACAACCGCAAGCTGCGCAAGCGCTGAGGCGCGTTGCCCAGGGCATAGACTGGGGCGGGCCGGGCATTCAGCTTGATTTTTTGGCCGGGCTCAAGCACAGTCCGGGCGCTGCGGCGGGCAAAGGAAAAGGCCCCGTGTGACACGGGGCCTTGAATTTCTCGAGTGGGGTGAATGAAGGGGCTTGAACCCTCGGCCCCCAGGGCCACAACCTGGTGCTCTACCAACTGAGCTACACCCACCACAGGAGGAAGTCTGTCTATACGACAGCCCCCCGGACGGTCAAGGACTAATTCCAGAAATAACGAAACTGGCCAGGGAGCAAGCCTGGCCGGGGAACACGAGGAACATTATGGACAAGCTCATCATCGAAGGCGGCGCGAAGCTCAAGGGGACCATCCAGGTCAGCGGCTCCAAGAACGCGGCCCTGCCCATCCTCATCGCCTGCCTGCTGGCCAAGGGCACTGTGCGCCTGACCAACGTGCCGCGCCTGCGCGACATCTTCACCACCCTGAAGCTCTTGAATATTCTGGGCTGTGAGACCACCTTCGAGGACAACGTGGTCACGGCCAGGGTGACCAACCTGAAGCACGAGGCCCCGTACGAGCTGGTCAAGACCATGCGCGCCTCGGTGCTCTGCCTGGGGCCGCTTCTGGGCTTCCTGGGCGAGGCCAAGGTGGCCCTGCCCGGCGGCTGCGCCATCGGCGCGCGGCCCGTGGACCTGCACCTGAAGGCGCTGGAGCGCATGGGCGCGCGGTTCATCCTCGACTCGGGCTACATCCACGGCATCTGCGGCGGACTCATCGGCGCGCGCATCGTCTTCGACTTTCCCACCGTTGGCGGCACCGAGAACCTGCTCATGGCCGCCAGCGTGGCCAAGGGCTGCACCATCCTGGAGAACTGCGCCCGCGAGCCCGAGGTGGTCGACCTGGCCAACTTCCTCAACGCCTGCGGGGCGCGCATCTGCGGGGCCGGCACCAGCGTCATCGAGGTCGAAGGCGTGCGCGAGCTCACGGGCTGCGAGTACCGCGTCATGCCCGACCGCATCGAGGCCGGCACGTATCTGGTGGCCGGGGCCATCACCGATGGCGAACTCAGGCTCATCGACTGCCCGCTGGACGAACTGGACGCCGTGGTCTCCAAACTGCGGGAGATGAACGTCCAGGTGACTGCCGAGAGTGACGGCACTGTGCTGGTGCGCCGCAATGGCGAACTGCTGGGCGTGGACGTGACCACCCATCCGCACCCCGGGTTCCCCACGGACATGCAGGCCCAGCTCATGGCGCTGATGTGCGTGGCCTCGGGTACGGGCACCATCCAGGAGAAGGTCTTCGAGAACCGCTTCATGCACGTGTCCGAGCTTGGCCGCATGGGCGCGCGCATCTCCCTCAAGGACCGCACGGCCATGGTGCGCGGCGTGCCGCAGTTGGAGGGCGCGCCGGTGATGGCCTCGGACCTGCGCGCCAGCGCTTCGCTCGTGCTGGCCGGGCTGGTGGCCCAGGGCACCACCGAGGTCCAGCGCATCTACCACCTGGACCGCGGCTACGAGCGCATGGAAGAAAAACTGGCCGCCGTGGGCGCGCGCATCCGTCGTGAGAAGGAATAGCCGGGCGCGAGCAGGAACCGTCAGGCGCGGGAAGCAATAACTGGGCGAGAGAATAAGTATAACCCAGCCGGGGAGAGTATGCTCGCCAGCCAGCGCCAGGACCAGTTCGAGGCCGCAGGCCAGCCGCCCGGCCTGCTGGCCTGGCAGGTCTACTTCCTGGCTTACGTGGCGGGCATCTGGAGCCTTCGGCACCCGGAACCGGCCCTGGCCGTGGCCGGGCTGCTCTGGGTCGGACTGGCGGCCTTCCGCGCCAGGGGCTGGCGACCGGTCGTCCTGACCCTGGCCCTGGTGGCTGTGAGCTTTGCCGTTGGCCTGCTGCACGCGCGCTTTGTCCTGCCCGATATCCCGCCAATCTCCCCGGCCGTCACCGATGGCCGAAGCCAAGCCCTGCTGCGCGGCCGCGTGGCCGAGGTCAAGGACAAGCCCTTTGGCCGCCTGGAAATAGTCTTGGAGAACGTCCAGGCCGAGACTGTGGACAACGCAACCTCGGCTGTGCCAGGGCGCCTGTCCTGGGACTGGGACGAGCCGGGCTACCGGCCAGCGCCTGGCCAGGACGTGGCGGTCCGGTTGCGGCTCTGGCCCGTGCGCGGCTTCCAGAACCAGGGCGGCGCGGACTTTGACTGGCAGCAGCGCCTGCGCGGGGTGTTCCACCGGGCCTATGCGCGCGGCGCGCTGCCGGATATCCGGTGGGGCCAGAGGCCCGCGCACTTCTGGTGGGACCTGCGCGAGTCCCTGCGCGCAAGCCTGCTGCGGCACCTGCCGCCGACCCAGGGCGGGGCCGTGCTGCTGGGCCTGCTCATGGGCGACCGCTCGTTGATCGGCCTCCCGGTCACCGAGGAGCTGCGCGCGGCCGGGCTGGCGCACACCCTGGCCTTGTCCGGGCTGAACGTGGTCTACGTGGCGCTTCTGGGCTTGGGCCTGGCCTGGCTCATTGGGCTGGCCTGG
>MGTN01000055.1:5214-12923 GCA_001799475.1 Desulfovibrionales bacterium GWA2_65_9
CGACCGCAGCCGTGCGCTCATCGACGGCCTGTTCCTGGCCCTGGTGCTGATGGTCCTGGCCCAGCCGCTTGCGGTGTATGACGTGGGCTTGCAGATGTCGGCCCTGGCCGTGGCCGGGCTGGCGATCCTGTTTCCCTGGCTGCGGGGCTTCTGGCCGCGCTGGCCCGGACTTTTGAACCGCGCCCTGAGCCTGATCTGGGACGCCCTGGCCATGAGCCTGGCCGCCAACCTGGCCCTGTTGCCTGTGGTCGTCTCGTATTTTGGCGTGTTTCAGCCCAACTTTCTGCTCAACCTGCCCTGGGTGCCGGTGCAGGGGCTGGTGGTGCAGGTGCTCGGCATGCTCGGCCTGGTTGGGCTGGCCCTGGCCCCGGTGCCTGGGCTTGACCATGCCGCTGGGCTCTTGATCCAGGCTGCGGCCTTTGTGCAGGAGGCCATGCTCTCTGCCCTGCACCTCGCCGCCCGGGCTGGCTGGCTGCCCGTGTGGGCGCTCTTGCGGCCCCTCTGGCCGGAGCTCCTGGGCGCGGGGCTGGTCACGGCGCTGACGCCCTACTGTTGGCGCAGGCAGGGCACAGCGCCCGTGCTGCTGGTCCTGGCCGGGCTCCTGCTCCTGGCTGTGCCGCAGGTGCAGCTGCTCCTGGCCGAGTCCCGGCCTGAGGTCCGCCTGACCCTGCTGGACGTGGGCCAGTCGCAGGCCGTGCTGGTGAGCGCCCCAAACGGGCGGCGGGTGCTGGTGGACGGTGGCGGCACAGCCAGCCAGACCTTTGACATGGGCCGCTCCGTGGTCGGCCCCAGCCTGGCCTGGGGCCGCGCGCCAAGACTCGACGCCGTGGTCATGAGCCACCCGGACGCGGACCACGCCCAGGGCTTGGCGCATATCCTGCGGCGGTTCCATGTCGGTCGGTTCATCACCAACGGGCAATGGCCGACCGGCCCTCTGGGCCAGGCCTTTGACGCTGCGCTCGCGGCTGGCGCGCCCAGTCCGGAGACCTTTGGCCCTGGCGATCGCCTGGACCTGGGCTCCGGGGTCTGGCTTGAGGCCCTGCATCCGGCGGAGAATTTCGAGGGGGCCACGACCAACGAGCGTTCGCTGGTGCTGCGGCTGATGTGGAATGGCGAGCCGTTGGCGTTGTTGCCGGGTGATGTGCAGCGCGCGGGCATCGAGGACATGGTTGATCGTGGCCGCGACCTGCGCGCCCAGGTGCTGGTGCTGCCGCACCACGGGTCCAAGTCGAGCCTGTCGGGGATGTTGTATGAGGCCGTGGGCCCGGCCCAGGCCCTGGTCAGTTGCGGGTATCTGAACCACTTCCACTTTCCCAACCAGGCCGTGGTCGAGGAACTTGCCCGGCGCGGCATCCCCCTTGCGAGCACAGCGGACATGGGCGCGCTGGAGTTGGTCTGGAGCGCGCCGGGGCAGGGCTTCCAGTTGTCCGCTCAGCGCCCCTGAGACAAGAGTTTGCAGCCATTGGCGCAGCCCTGCATGTATTCCCAGGCTTGCGGGGCTGGCAGGGGCTTGGCGTAAAGAAAGCCTTGGGCGTACTCACACTGGAGCACGGTGAGGATCATCTGCTGCTCGGTGCGCTCCACGCCTTCGGCCACCACCTGGAGCTTCAGGGAATGCGCCAGGCTGATGATGGCCTTGACGATCTCCAGACCTTCCTGGCTGGTGTCCAGCCGCCGCACGAAACTCAAATCGATCTTCAGGTTGTCCAGGGGGAACTGCTGCAGGCTGCTCATGGACGAATAGCCCGTGCCAAAGTCGTCGATGGACAGGGTGCAGCCCAGGGACTTGAGTTTCTTAAGCTTATCCACGGCGCTGCCAGCGTTTTCCATGATGGCCGACTCGGTTATCTCGAGCTTCAGTTTTTCTGGAGGCAGGCCGGTTTCCTCCAGCACGCAGCGGATGTCCTCCACCAGCGAGGCTTCCGAGAACTGGCGGGGCGAGAGGTTCACGGACATGACCAGGGTCTGGGCCAGCTCCGAGTCCGCGCGCCAGGTCATGAGGGTCTGACAGGCCTCGCGCAGCACCATGAGCCCCAGGTCCACGATGAGCCCGGTGTCCTCGGCCACGGGGATGAAATCGCCCGGCGAGACGAGGCCCTTTTCCGGGTGATTCCAGCGCACCAGGGCCTCGAAGCCTTGCAGGGTGGCCTGGCCGTCGAGGCGCACGATGGGCTGGTAGGCCAGGAAGAACTCCTGCCGGGCGATGGCCCGCCGGAGATCGGTCTCCATGGACATAAGCAGGCTGGCGCGCACCAGCATGGCTCTTGTGAAGACCTTGAAGCGGTTGCGCCCGGCCTTCTTGGCCTGGTGCATGGCCACGTCGGCGTTGCGCAGCAGGTCCTCCGGAGTGTCGGAGTCCTGCGCGCCCAGGGTGACGCCCAGACTGGCGGTGAGCTGGATCTCGTGGCCGTCCACGGCCAGGGGCACGGCCAGGGCCAGGCGGATGCGCTGGACGGCCTGGATGGCCTCGCGCGGGGAGGCCAACTCTTCCAACAGGATGACGAACTCGTCGCCGCCGAAGCGCGACACGGTGTCCAGGCCGCGCACGCATCCGCGCAGCACATCGGCCACGGCCATGAGCACCTTGTCGCCAAAGGCGTGGCCCAGGCTGTCGTTTAAGACCTTGAAGCGGTCCAGGTCCAGGAAGATCAGGGAAAAATGGTAGGGCTGACGGCGGCGGGACCGCTCCATGGCCTGGCGCACGCGGTCCAGGCACAAGGTGCGGTTGGCCAGGGCCGTGAGCGGGTCGTGCAAGGCCAGATGCCTGAGCTGCAGCTCCATCTCCTTGCGGTTGGTGATGTCGCGCAGGGAAATGCGCGCGCCGAGCGAGCCGCCGTTGCCGCTCATGACCTCGCGCTTGACTTCGCTGACCCAGCGCAGGTCGCTGTTCTTGTGCCGGATGCGGAAGTCCAGGCTGTCGTCATCACCCTGGATGCTGCCGGAGTGGAAACGCCTCCAGGCTTCCTGGTCCTCGGGGTGGATGAGTTGCTCCAGTCCGCTTGGGTTGCTCAGGAAATATTCGCGTGGGTACCCGGTTATGCGTTCGCAGGAGGGGCTCACGTAGAGCATCTCTCCGGTGGGGCTGACCCAGCACTCCATGGCGTGGGTGTAGTCGGCCACGATGCGGTAGCGGTCCTCGCTCTTTTGCAGGGCCTGCTCGGTCTGGATCTGGGTGGTTATGTCGACGGCGATGCCCGCCACGGCAAAGATGACGCCGTTCTGCACCAGGGGGAACTTGGACACCTGGTGGAACCGGGGCGGCCCGCCGGTGAGTTTGCGCACCTCTTCCAGGATGAGCAGGGGCTTGCCTTCGTCGAGGACGAAGCGGTCGTTTTCGCGCAGCATGTCGGCCACGTCCTGGGGCATGAAGTCCAGGTCGGAGCGGCCGATGATCTCATCCTGCTTCAAGCCCAGCCAAGTGTTGTGGGCCGGGTTGCTGAAAATGTAATAGCCCGAGGTGTCCTTGATGAAGGCCATGGCGGGCGAGTTCTCCATGAACGAGGCGAAGAGCTGGCGGCTCTTGTCCAGCTCGGCCTCCATCTGCTGGCGCATGGTCACATCGCGCGCAACCACCACGGCATAGCCCGTGCCGGCGAAGCTGTGCAGGGTCACGGTGATCTCGACCGGGGTGCGCCGCCCCCCCCTGCCGGTGAGATGGGTCACCAAATGCCCATTGCGGAACTGGGCCTGCGCTCCGCCCTGGGTGGCCGCCGCAACCCCGGCGTAGCGTGTGGCGATCTCCGGCGGAAAAAACGCGGAGATGGTCGCGGAGAGCACCTCGCCGCGCTCCAGGCCCAGGATGGCCAGGGCCGTCTCGTTGACGTCGGCCACGGTCCAGCCCTTGGTCTCGAAAACGAAGATGGCGTCGTTGGCGTGGTCGACCACGGCCCGGAAGCGCTCCAGATCCTCAAGGCGGCGCTTGAGTTCCGGGTAGTAGCTTTTGGCGATGCTGCGTTCGCCCAGGCCGATGAGGCGATCGCGCAGGTCGCCAGGGTTTCCGTCAGAGGGCATGTTCGAACACCGCACGGATGTCCAGGGCCGTCGGCGCCTTGGGGTTGGTGACCATGCAGGGGTCGTTCATGGCGAACTCGGACAGGCGCTCCAGGTCGGCTGTCGTAACGCCGAGGGAGCCCAGCGTGGCCGTGGCGCCGACGGCGGCCTTGAGCGCGCAGACCTGGGCCAGTACCAGCCGACGCTTCTCTTCGACGTCTGCGCCAGGGGGGATGCACGCGCCCAGGGCCACGCCGATGTCCGTGTAGCGCTCCGGCGCGGCGGTAAAGTTGTAGTCGATGACATGGTCGAGCAGGATGGCGTTGCACTGGCCGTGGGGCAGGTCCAGCAGGCCACCCAGGCTGTGGGCCATGGCGTGCACCGCGCCCAGGATGGCGTTGGAGAAGGCCAGGCCGGCATACATGCTGCCAAGCATCATGCCGCCGCGCGCGTTCAAGTCTTCGGGGGTTTCGATGGCCGCCGGGAGGTGCCGACTGATGCGCCGCACGGCCTCCAGGGCGAAGAGGTCGGTGATGGGGCCATGGGCGTTGGAGACGTACGCCTCCACGGCGTGGGTCAGGGCGTCCACTCCGGTGTTGGCCGTCAGCTCGCGGTCCATGGTCACGGTGAGGGCCGGGTCGATGAGCGCGGCATCGGGCACCACGGCTTTGCTGACGATGGCGATTTTCACCTTGCGTGTGGTGTCGGTGATGATGGCGAACTGCGAGACATCGGCCGAGCTGCCTGCCGTGGTGGGCACGCAGATGAGCGGCGGGCCGGGCTTGGGCACATTGTCCACGCCTTCGAACGCAAGTACGTGCCGTTCATTGGCGGAGACGATGCTGATGCCCTTGGCGCAGTCCATGGGACTGCCTCCACCCACGGCCACAACGCAGTCGCAGCCCGCAGACCGGTAGACCTCGGCCCCGTGCATGACTTCGCTGTCGCGCGGGTTGGGGCGCACGTCGGAGTAGAGTACATGCTCCACCCCGGACTCCGCCAGAGAGGCCACGATGTCCGGGAACCAGGGCTGGATGGCCACGCCAGGATCAGTGACCAGGAGCACCTTGCGCGCGCCGAGGTTGCGGGCGTAGCGACCGGCAAGCCTGCCCGCGCCAACGCCGAACACCGCCTCCGGGGCCAGGAACTTGCGCAGATCAAGCAGAACGTCGCTGGTCATGGCCTACCTCCTGATCGCTGGATGCTCAGAGTGGGATCATGCCGCGAAGATACATGAGTCGCAGGGAATTGCAAAGGGGAGGGAACTATTGTGCGGTCCGGCTCAGAACTCCCAGGTTTGACCGGCGGCCAGGGGGCGCACCTCGCACTGCGGCAGGCGTTTCTTCAGAATCGCCAGGCGGTCCGGGCCGGTGCAGTGCCCGGCCAGAAGGCGCTGCACGGCAAACTCCTCGATGGCCTGCGCCGTCTCCTCCAGGGCCGCTAACCCGGCCTTGAACAGGTGCAGGCCGCCCAGCACGGCGTGGACCCGGCGGATGCCCAGGCGCTCACGCAGGCAGGTCAGCGAATTGGCCAGGCCGCTGTGGCAGCAGCCCAGGATGACCACCGGGCCGTGTCGGCTGTCCAGGACCAGGAAGGCGTCATCGGGCACGGGGTCGGGCAGCGCGCCCTCAAGGTCCAGGGAGAAGCCCTGCACGGCCTGGAAGTTCTTTGGCGCGCGCGGGATGCCGGTGAGCAGCGTGAGCCCTGGCGCAAGTCTCGTGACCGGTCCGGCCGGGATGAAGGCTGGCAGCGGGGTGGGCGGACCGATGGACCGGCGCGGCTTGCCGCCCGGTTCCTCGGCAAAGCGCGCGCAGGCGCAGGACGGGTGGGCGTGGATGCTGCCGGAAAAACCTGCGGCCACAAGCGCCTCCAGGCCGCCGGTGTGGTCGAAGTGGCCGTGGCTCAGGGCCAGGCCGCGCGCCTGGCCTACGTCCAGGCCAAGGGCCGTGGCGTTCTTGAGGAACAGATCGGTCTGGCCGGTGTCCCAGAGCCAGAGGCCGTTGTCTTCTTCGCGGGGTTCTTCTGCAGAGCCAAGGTCCACAGCCAGGGCCAGGCCCCATTCGCAGCCGCAGTGCGGGTCAGCGGACTCGTTGTCGCACAGGACCGTGACCCGGCGAGGGGCGCGGCCAGGGTCGTGACGCTGGCCGGCAGCAGGTTGCGCCACGGGGGCTACTTGGCCTTGTCGTGCTTCCCGCCGGGCTGGGGCCACTTCTGCGGGTCGTCCTTGAAGAGCTTGTAGTTGATGGAGTCGACCAGCGCCTGCCAGCTGGCCTCGATGATGTTGTGCGACACGCCCACCGTGGTCCAGCGGTCCTGCTTGTCGCCGGACTCGATGAGCACGCGCACGAAGGACGCCGTGCCGCCGCCGTCCTTGTTGGCGATGGACATGACGCGCACCTTGAAGTCCAGCAGGCGCATCTGGGCCAGGCCGGGGTAGGAGGGCTCCAGCGCCCGGCGCAGGGCCACATCCAGCGCGTTCACCGGGCCGCGTCCCGTGGCCGCCGTGTGGGCCACCTCGCCGCGCACCTGGAGCATCACCGTGGCCTCGGAGAAGGGCTCCTTCTCCTCGTTCACGGCGTCGAGCACGCGGTAGTTCACCAGTTGGAAGTAGCGCTTGCTCCAGCCCATCATGCGGAAGAACAAAATCTCGTAGCTGGCCTCGGCCACGGAGTACTCGTAGCCCAGGGTCTCGCGGCGCTTGAGCTCGGCCAAGAGGTCCATGACCGCCGGGTCGTCCTTGTCCAGGTCGTAGCCGTACTGCTTGGCCTTGAACAGGATGTTGCTGCGCCCGGCCAGGTCCGAGAGCAGGACGCGGTTGACGTTGCCCACCAGCTCGGGCCGGATGTGCTCGTACGTTTCCGGGTTTTTCACCACGGCGCTCACGTGCACCCCGGCCTTGTGCGCAAAGGCCGAGCCGCCCACGTAGGGCTGGTGCGGGAAGGGCCTTAAGTTCACGGTCTCGGCCACATAGTGGGCCACCCGGGTGAGCTTCAGCAGGTTTTCTTTGCCGATGCAGGAGACGCCCATCTTGAGTTCCAGGCTGGGGATGATGGAGCAGAGGTTGGCGTTGCCGCAGCGCTCGCCGTAGCCGTTCATCGTGCCCTGCACCTGCACCGCGCCCAGGCGCACGGCCTCAAGGGTGTTGGCCACGGCCAGCTCGGCGTCGTTGTGGGTGTGGATGCCGAGGGCCACGCCGGGCAGGGCGGCCTGGACCCGCGTGATGATCCCGGCCAGCTCGCTGGTCATGGTGCCGCCGTTGGTGTCGCAGAGCACGAGCACGTCGGCCCCGGCCTTGTGGGCGGCCTGAAGGCAGGAGAGGGCGTACTCCGGGTTGGCCTTGAAGCCGTCGAAGAAGTGCTCGGCGTCGTAGAACAACTCGCGTACGGCGGGGCGCAGGGCGGCCAGGCTGCCGCTGATGAGCTCCAGGTTGCGCGGGAGCGTCACGCGCAGGGCGTGGGTCACGTGGAAGTCCCAGGCCTTGCCGAAGATGGTCGCCACCTCCACCCCGGAATCCAGGATGGCCTTCAGGTTCGGGTCGCTCTCGGGCGTGGTCTTGTTGTTGTGGGTGCTGCCAAAGGCCGCCACCGTGGCGTTCTTCAGGTTGTAGTTCTTGATCTCCTTGAAGAACTGCTTGTCCGTGGCATTGGAGCCGGGCCAGCCGCCCTCGATATAGTGGAGCCCCAGTTCGTCCAGCTTGCAGGCGATGCGGATCTTGTCCT
>MGTN01000055.1:12982-18084 GCA_001799475.1 Desulfovibrionales bacterium GWA2_65_9
AGGATGTTGATGTTCTCGTCGCGCATGGCGCGGAAGGCCTGGGCCGCCACGCCGGAATGGTTGCGCATGCCCACGCCGATGACCGAGACCTTGCTGACGAACTTGTCCGAAAGCAGGGCCTTGTAGCCGATCTCGGCCTTGAGGCCCTCCATGAGCTTCAGGGTGGCGTCCAGGTCGGCCCGGGGCACGGTGAAGGTGATGTCCGTGCGGCCCTCGCGGCTGGGGTTCTGGACGATCATGTCGACCAGTATCTTGCGTTCGGCGATGGGCGTGAAGATCGAGGCGCAGACGCCGGGCTCGTCGAGCACGCCGACCAGGGTGACCTGGGCCTGATCCTTGTCGTAGGCCACGCCGGCGACCTGGACTGCTTCCATGACTGTATCCTCCTGAGTGACTAAGGTGCCGGGCTCGTCGCTGAAGGTCGAGCGTACATGCACGGTGACGTTGTATTTCTTGGCGAACTCAACCGAGCGGATCTGGAGCACCTTGGCGCCCATGCTGGCCATCTCGAGCATCTCGTCGTAGGAGATGCGGTCGAGCTTCTTGGCCTCGGCGCAGATGTTCGGGTCGGTGGTGAACACGCCGGGCACGTCGGTGTAAATCTCGCACATCTGGGCATTCAGGGCCGCAGCCACGGCCACGGCCGAGGTGTCCGAGCCGCCGCGGCCGAGGGTGGTGATGCGGTCGTGGGCGTCCACGCCCTGGAACCCGGCCACCACCAGCACGTCGTACTCCTTCAGCATGGCCAGCAGCTTCTCGCTGTCGATGCTTTCGATGCGGGCCTTGCCGTAGGAGGCGTTGCTCACGATGGGCACCTGGAAGCCGAGCACGGAGCGGCACGTGATGCCCTCGTCCTTGGCCATCATGGCGAAGAGCGCAACGGAGATCTGTTCGCCGGTGGAGACGAGGCTGTCGAGTTCGGCCAGGTCAGGCGTGGGTGACCACTCCTTGGCCAGGGCCAGCAGGCGGTTCGTCTCGCCGGCCATGGCCGAGAGCACCACGATGACCTTGTCGCCCGCCGCCAGGGGGCGGCGGACATTGTTCAGCACCTGCTTCATGCACTCCAGGTTGCGCACGGAGGTGCCGCCAAATTTCTGGACCACGATGTTCTTCATACTGTGGAACCCTTCTGCCAATGGTTGAGCGTCGGAGCCAGGGACGTAAGCAGCCCGCTGGCCGCCTTTCCCCATGCCCTGATTTCGAGCGCTCGTCCAGAGGGAACAGCTACCCATTCCATGTGCAGGGCCTCGTCAGGCCACAGCTTTTCCTCCACCCTGTCGATCCATTCGGCCACGAGCAGGGTGCCGGGCTGGCCCAGAAGCTCCTCGAATTCCTCCAGCGGGTGGGCCGTCTCCACGCGGTAGAGGTCGAAATGGGCCACCTGGGGCCTGGTGGGGTAGAGGTTCACCAGATTGAAGCTGGGGCTGGAGACCTCGGCTTCCTCGGCGCCTGGCAGCGCAGACACCAGTCCGCGCACCAGGGTGGTCTTGCCGGAGCCGAGCGGGCCCTGGAGCAGCAGGGCCACGGGCGGCGAAGCTTTGGCCAGCCCGCGTCCCAATGCCGCACCCAGGGCCGCACCCAGGGCCAGCGTGTCCTCAGGTGTCGGCAGATGAAGCAGCATGCGCTCCCCCGGTCAGGGCTTCTTGCCCAGCAGGGTGCGCAGGATGTCTTCCTTGCCCACCACGCCCACGAGCTTGCCGGCGTCCACCACGGGCAGGGTGTAGAGCTTCTCGTTGACCATCACTGTGGCGATTTCATCGATAAGGGTCTGCGGGGTCACGGTCTTGGGATCCTTGGTCATGGCCTGGGCCACGTTGGTGGCGGCGATCTTTTGGATTTCGCGCTCGAAGTCGTCGCGGCTGGAGAGGGCGATGAAGCCGTCGAGCATGGCGAAGATCGAGGGCATGGTGACCTGCTTCTGCTGCGCCACCAGATCGCTCTGGCAGAGCACGCCGAGCAGCTTGCCCTGGGCGTCGACCACGGGCGCGCCGTTGATCTTCTTGTCCAGCAGCAGGGTGGCTGCGGTGCGGATGTCGGTGTCCGGGGACAGGGTCACAGGGTCCGGGGTCATGATGTCGATGGCCTTCAGCATGGCGCGTGCTCCTTGAGGACGTGTGGAAGTGCATGGGCGATCTCTGTGGCGAGATTGCCCCGGGCTGGAAAAGTTTCGGCCAGGGCCAGGCCGCAAAGGCCGTGCCAGTAAACGCCGAGGCAGGCCGCGTGCAGGGGGTTGACCCCGCGCGCCAGGATCGCCGCGATGACCCCGGCCAGTACGTCGCCGGAGCCGCCCACGGCCAGGTTCGGCGCGACGATGGGTGAGAGGTGCAAGAGGTCGCCCTGGCCGACCAGCGTGCCCGCGCCCTTCAGGGTCAGCACCTGGGGGTGCGTGGCCAGGAAGCGGTGCGCCGCCGTGGCGCGGTCGGCCTGGACTTCGCCCATGCCCATGCCGAGCAGCCGGGCCATTTCGCCAGGATGTGGGGTGAGCACGGCGTCCTGGGGCAGCTCTTTCATGATTCCCGGGTTCTGGGCCAGATGGTAGAGCGCGTCGGCGTCGTAGATGCAGGGGACGGCCCAGCCCAGGTCGAAAGATTGGTCGAAGGCCTTGGGGAACAGGGCCAGAAAATCGGCGGCCTCCTTGTTGCGGCCCAGGCCCGGCCCGATGACCACGGCGTCGTAGCGGCCCAGGGTCGGGATGAGGGAGTCCATGCAGTCCGGGGTCCAGGCCATCCCGTGCCCCAGGCCCAGGGCCATGATGTCCGGCATCCCGGCCTTGACCTCGGCCAACACGCCGCGCGGGCAGCCGACGGTGACCAGTCCGGCCCCGGCGCGCAAGGCGGCCAGGGCGCAGAGCTGCGCCGCGCCGGTCAGGCCCTCGCTGCCGCCCAGCACGAGCACATGCCCGGCCCGGCCTTTGTGCAGCTCCGCTGCCGGGGCAGAGAGCAGCCCGAAGAGGCGCTCCGTGAGCAGCACCTGGCGTGGCGGGGCGGCGTCCATCACCGCGCGCGGGAGGCCGATGGCGCGTGGCACCAGGGTGCCGACAAAGGGCGCGGCCTGGGGCAGGGCGCTGCCCAGCTTGGGCGCGTGGAAGGCCACGGTGACATCTGCGCGCACGGCCTCGGGCCGGGGCTGGCCCGTGAGCCCGTCCAGGCCCGAGGGCGAGTCCAGGGCCAGGACAAAACAGTTTTCGCCCAGAGTGTTCATGGCCTGCACCAGCGTGAGCGCCTCGGGCGAGAGTTCCCCGCTCATGCCCGTGCCCAGGAGCCCGTCAACAAGGATGTCCGGGGCCTCGCAGGCGCAGAGCGCTGATTTGGCGCGGCCAGGGGGCAGGTGGTGGCAGGCCGCGCCCGCGCGCCGGGCCAGGTCCAGATGGTAGCGCGCCGCAGCGCGGTAGCCGGAGATGGGCCGGGTGTGCAGCACCAGCGGCTCGGCCCCCTCGTCCAGCAGCCTGCGGGCCAGCACGAAGGCGTCGCCGCCGTTGTTGCCGCCACCGGCCACGAGCAGCACCCGGGCCCCGGCAAGCGGCCCGTAGGCCTTGCGCAGGACGCAGAGCGCCTCGGCCCCGGCGTTCTCCATGAGCAGCTCGGCCTTGAGGCCGAAGTCGCGGACGGCGCTCTTGTCCCAGGCGGCCATCTCGGCCGGGGTGGGCAGCGGGTCGAACAGCTCCAGGGCGCTGGTGGTTGCTGGCTTGGGCAGTGCGGAAATGGGCATTGCTGGCCTCCTTGCGGGCTCGCGAAAGGCTCTGGCCGGGCTTGAACGGACTTGGACAAAAGCTAGGGAGCGCCCTCCAGGATCACGGTGGCGGCGGCGATGTCGCGGCCATGGGTCAGGGAGATATGCATTCTCTGTACGCCCATTGCGCTGGCGATTTCAAGGGCTTTGCCGTGCAGCTTGAGGGTTGGTGCGCCCGAAGGCAGAGTGTGCACCTCGATGCTGGTCTGGGTCACGCCCTGAGAAAAACCCGTGCCCAGCGCCTTGGCGGCGGCCTCCTTGGCGGCGAAACGCGCGGCCACGTAAGGCGCTGGGTCGCCCTCGGGCATCCCTGCGGCCTCGCCTGCGGTGAGCACGCGACTGGTGAAGCGCTCGCCGAAACGTTCCAGGGATTCGCGGATGCGCGGGATCTCCGCCACGTCAAGCCCAATGCCCAGGATCACCGGCTCTCCCTAGTCCACGAAGCCGTGCAGGATGTCGGCCATGTCGCGGGTGGCCTGGCGCAGGCCGACATAAGCGGCGCGGGAAACGATGCTGTGGCCGATGGAATACTCAAAGATGCCCGGCACGTGCGCGAAGGCCAGGACATTGACGTAGTTCAGGCCGTGGCCCAGGTTGACCTTGAGGCCCAGGCCCTGGGCGCGGCGGATGCCCGTGAGGATCTTCTCCAGCTCGGCCTGGCGGGAAGCCTGGCTCACGGCATCGGCGTAATGCCCGGTGTGGATTTCGATGAACTGCGCGCCGGTCCTGCTGGCGGCCTCGATCTGGGCCGGGTCGGCGTCGATGAACAGGCTGGCCTCGATGTCCTGGGCCAAAAGCGGGGCCAGGTAGGCCGAGAGCTCGCCCTCGCGGCCCACGCAGTTGAGGCCGCCCTCGGTGGTCAGCTCCTGGCGCTTCTCCGGCACCAGACACACGGTGTCCGGGCGCAGGCGCAGGGCGATGTCCTGCATTTCGGCCGTGGCCGCCATCTCCAGGTTCAGCTTGGTGTTCACGGTGCGGCGCAGGATCTCCACGTCGCGGTCCTGGATGTGCCTGCGGTCCTCGCGCAGGTGCACGATGATGCCCGCAGCTCCGCCCAGTTCGGCCTCGTGCGCTCCAAGGACAGGGTCGGGCTCCTGGCCCAGGCGGGCCTGGCGCAGGGTGGCGATGTGGTCGACGTTGATACAGAGAAGGGGCATGCATACCTCCAGAGATTGCTTGAACAGTTGGAATATTACGCCTTCCGGCAGCCAAAGGCAACAGGCCGCGCCAATTGCGCCAGGCTCGCCCGCGCGTTGACATCAGGCCGGGGGGAAGGTACCCTAAGGCGGTCAATAAGTACGGCTTCCGCCTTGCAAGGAGAACATATGAACGTCTGCATCGTCGGCACCGGCTACGTGGGGCTTGTCACCGCG
>MGTN01000055.1:18094-19734 GCA_001799475.1 Desulfovibrionales bacterium GWA2_65_9
TCTTCACCACCAGCCTGGCCGAGGGCCTGTGCTCTGGCGGCGCCGACGCCGAGTTCGCCTTTGTCTGCGTGGGCACGCCGTCCGGCGACGACGGGGTCTGCGACCTCTGCTATGTCGACGCCGTGGCCGAGGAGATCGGCCGCATCGCGAGCGCCCCGCTCATCGTGGTCAACAAGTCCACCGTGCCCGTGGGCACCGCCGACCGCGTGCGCGCCATCATTACGCGTGAGCTGGCCGCGCGCGGGGCCGAGATCGAGTTCGACGTGGTCTCCAACCCGGAGTTTCTGAAGGAGGGCGACGCGGTGCAGGACTTCATGAAGCCTGACCGCGTCATCGTCGGCACCGAGAATCCCAAGAGCGCGGAGCTGCTGAAAGCCCTGTACGCGCCCTTTGCCCGCAGCCGCGAGAAGCTCATCATCATGGGCGTGCGCAGCGCGGAGATGACCAAGTATGCGGCCAACTGCATGCTGGCCACCAAGATCTCCTTCATCAACGAGGTGGCCAACATCTGCGAGCGCGTGGGCGCGGACGTCTCCGAGGTGCGCTTAGGGATCGGCAGCGACCACCGCATCGGCTACGATTTCATTTACCCCGGTGTGGGCTACGGCGGGTCGTGCTTCCCCAAGGACGTGAAGGCCTTTCTGGCCACGGCGCGCGAGGCCGGCTACGAGGCCGGGCTCATCCGCTCCGTGGACGAGGTCAACGCCCGGCAGAAGACCGTGCTGGCCGAGAAGGTGATTGATTTTTTCAAGCCGCTGGGCGGCGTGGCCGGGCGGACCCTGGCCCTGTGGGGCCTGGCCTTCAAGGCCAACACCGACGACATCCGCGAGGCCCCGGCCTTTGACATCATCCGCGAGCTGACGGCTCACGGCATGCGCGTTCAGGCCTTTGACCCCGTGGCCGGGGCGCGCGCCCGGGCCGAACTCTCCGGCAACGCCCTGGTGGAGCTGGTGGCCAGCCAGTACGACGCCCTCGAAGGCGCCGACGCCCTGGCTGTGGTCACGGACTGGAACCAGTTCCGCAACCCGGACTTCGCGGGCATCGCCCGGAAGTTGTCCGAGCCGGTGATCTTCGACGGCCGCAATCTGTACTCGCGCTCGCTGCTGGCCCGCTTCGGGCTCAAGCACTACGGCATCGGGCGCTAGGGCCTGTCTCGAACAACATCTGTTGCCCTCGGGGCATCGCCTGGAAATCGGCGCGAGCCGCTTTGGGGCCAGGGCTGTACCACATGAGTACGTGCCCTGGCTTCAAAGCAGGTTTTCTCCCCGTCAGGGAACACAATCCATCTTTTGGGAACAGGCCCTAGAGACCGCCGCCGGGCAGCACGGGGTGCGCCACCTGATGCGTATGGCCGCGCTCGTCACGCCAGGACGTGAGCCGTCCGGCGTTGTCGAGGATGGCCGTGTACTCGGCGAACACCGCCCCGTTGCCGAAGAGGGCGCGCAGCACCGGGCCGGAGTTCAGGAAGCTGGCGTCGGCGTAGCGCGTGGCGCGCGCGCCTTCGGGCGCGGGCGCGTCCTCGGCAAAGGGGTGGGTCGCGAACCAGGCAAAGGTGCCGAAGATGCTGGCCTGGCTGCCCAGCCGCCTGAGTTCCGCGCGGTCGGCACGCTTCAGGTTGAGCACCGGGTAGCTCGCCGCGA
>MGTN01000055.1:19831-26557 GCA_001799475.1 Desulfovibrionales bacterium GWA2_65_9
GGCCTCCGCCGGTCGGCGTGCTCCTGCGCGCGCCAGGAAGGCCAGCGCCAGCAGGCTTAAGGTGAAGAAGGGGTCGACGACAAACAGGCCCTCAAACCGCAGGCGGACGTTGGAGAAGGGCGCCAAGAGCTGCGTGCCGAAGGCCGTGAACACGTCCAGGAGCAGGTGGCTGGCCAGGCCCAGGGCTGCGGCCAGGAAGCCTGAGCGCAGCGGCATGGTCGCGCCGAGCCTGCGCGCTGTCCAGGCCAGCAGCAGGGCCAGGAAGGGCAGGGCGAACAGGGAATGCGTCAGCCCACGGTGGTAGAG
The DNA here is from genome assembly GCA_001799475.1 of Desulfovibrionales bacterium GWA2_65_9. Classification (GTDB taxonomy): domain Bacteria; phylum Desulfobacterota; class Desulfovibrionia; order Desulfovibrionales; family Desulfovibrionaceae; genus Humidesulfovibrio. The sequence continues at coordinate 20,138 of MGTN01000055.1, forward strand.
CAGCTCGTACTCCGGGTTGAGCCAGCGGACGGCGATGTCCAGGTCCGGGACGGTTGCGGCGGCGGCGCAGAGCAGGGGCAGGCCGCGCGGATTGCCAAGGCGCGGGCGCAGGGCCTGGGCCGTGAGCACCCCGGCCGCCAGATGCGTGATAGGTTCCATGCCGAAGACTAGCATTGAGTCCGGATGAAGCCAAGCGCATGGTTGTTGACCTCGCGCGCAATGGCGGGTAATTCATCAGCACCGGAGTGCGATCACGACCCAAGGAGACCAAAAGCGCATGCGCAAACCGACCATCGGACTGAGCCTGGAAGGCCTGCCCTCCATCGGCCTCTCGGCCTTCGCCACCCTCGTCTTCGCCGCCATGGGCTGGTGGCTCCTGGCCCTGATCCTGCTCGTGGTTACCGGTTTCGTCGTGCATTTCTTCCGTGATCCCGAGCGGGTCACGCCCGAGGACCTGGACGCCGTGGTTTCCCCGGCCGATGGGCGGGTGTGCAAGGTGGATTTCGCGCCGGACCCGGTGAGCGGCCAGGTGCGCCAGGTGGTCTGCGTGTTCATGAACGTCGTTGACGTGCATGTGAACCGCGCCCCGGTCGAGGGCAGCGTGGAGCTCATCCGCTACATCCCGGGCAAGTTCTTCAACGCCAGCCTGGACAAGGCAAGCACGGACAATGAGCGCAACATCCTGGTGCTGGGCCGGGGCGCGGAGCGCTTCACCGTGGTGCAGATCGCGGGGCTCATCGCGCGGCGCATCGTCTGCTGGGCCGAGCCCGGGGACATCCTGCGCCGGGGCGAGCGCTTCGGTCTGATCAAGTTCGGGTCCAGAGTTGACCTCTACCTGCCCGATGGCTATGCTGTGAAGGTGTACGTGGGCGAAACCGTCCGCGCAGGCGAGACGGCCATCGCCGTCCGCAAGTAATCAAGCCGGGACCGTCCGGGGAGTCGTATGGCCAAGGAAAAGGCATTGCCGCGCCACAAGGGCGTGTACATCCTGCCGAACCTGTTCACCACCGCGAGCCTGTTTCTGGGGTTCATGGGGATGATCTGGGCCATTGAGGGCCTCTACGAGTATACGGCCCTGTGCATCCTGGGCTCCTGCCTCTTTGACGGCCTGGACGGCAAGGTGGCCCGGCTCACCAACACCACCAGCGAATTCGGCGTGCAGTTCGACTCCCTGGCCGACCTCGTGGCCTTTGGCGTCACCCCGGCCCTGACCGTGTACCTCTGGCAGTTGCACAGCTTCGGCACCTTGGGGCTCATGGCCTCGTTCCTGCTCGTCGCCTGCGGGGCGCTCAGGCTCGCGCGCTTCAACGTGCAGTCTGCCGTGACGAGCAAGAAATTCTTCGTGGGCCTGCCCATCCCGGCCCAGGCCAGCACGCTGGCCACGCTCATCCTGTTCGCCCCGCATCTGCCCGAGAACTGGGTCGCGGACGTGCTGCCCACGGCCTGCCTGGTCCTCGTGTACGTTTTGTCCTTCCTCATGGTCAGCACCATGCGCTACGCCTCCTTCAAGGAGTACGGGTTCATCAAGGCCCACCCCTTCAGCTCCATGGTCACGGTGATCCTGCTCTTCGTCATGGTGGCCTCGCGCCCCAAGATGCTGGGCTTCCTCTTCTTCCTGGGATATCTCATCTCGGGCCCCATCTACACCATCTTCATCCTATCCCCGCGCAGCTCCAAGCTCCTACGAGAGTCCCAGAAGGAACCCTCGTAAGCCGACGCCTCACTTCTTTTTCTCGGCTGCAGGAGCTTCCCCTGGGACGTCCCCGTGCGCGGGTGCACCCCCGCTGTTGTTGCCAGCCATTCATTTAACAGATACGTTTCCAAGCCACGTGAGGAGGATCTATGTCAGATCGCGTGTATATTTTCGACACCACGCTGCGTGACGGCGAGCAGTCGCCCGGCGCCACCATGAACCAGGAAGAGAAGGTCAGCCTCGCGCGCCAGCTCGAAGCCCTGGGCGTGGACATCATTGAGGCCGGCTTCCCCGCCGCCAGCCAGGGCGACTTCGAGTCCGTCCAGGCCATCGCCCGTTGCATCAAGCACATCCAGGTGGCGGCGCTCTGCCGGGCACTGACCAAGGACATCGACCGGGGCTGGGAGGCCATCAAGGACGCCGCGAACCCGCGCATCCACACCTTCCTGGCCACCAGCGAGATCCACATGACGCACAAGCTGCGCAAGACGCGCGAGCAGGTGCTGGAAATGGCCGAGGCGGCGGTACGCCACGCCGCGAGCCTGTGCCCCAACGTGGAGTTCTCGGCCGAGGACGCCTCGCGCTCGGACTGGGAATTCCTGGCCCAGGTCTGCGAGGTGGTCATCCGCGCCGGAGCCAAGACCGTGAACATTCCGGACACCGTGGGCTATGCCCAGCCCTTTGAGTTCGGCGAGCTCATCGCCTACCTCATCAAGACCGTGCCCAACGCCCGTGACGCCGTGTTCAGCGTGCACTGCCACAACGACCTGGGCCTGGCCGTGGCCAACAGCCTCTCGGCCATCCGGGCCGGTGCGCGCCAGGCCGAGGTCACGCTCTGCGGCATCGGTGAGCGCGCAGGCAACGCCTCCCTTGAGGAACTGGTCATGGCCCTGCACACGCGCCACGAGCTCTACAAGCTTGAGTGCGGCGTCAAGACCGAGCAATTGTACCCCTCCTGCCGCCGCCTCTCGCAGATCATCGGCCAGCCCATCCCGCCCTACAAGGCCATCGTGGGCGCCAACGCCTTTGCGCACGAGTCCGGCATCCACCAGGACGGCATGCTGAAAAATCCGCTGACCTACGAGATTATGACGCCCGCGTCCGTTGGCCGCAAGGGCACGGACATGGTCATCGGCAAGCACTCCGGCAGCCACGCCATCAAGGCCAAGCTCGTGGAGCTGGGCTACGCCCTGGACGACGCCCAGCTGGCCGTGGTCTTTGCTGCGGTGAAGGAGCTGGCGGACAAGAAGGAGCGCGTCTTTGACGAGGACGTCGAGGCGCTTGTGCTGGAGATAGTCTACCGCCGCCGCGACAAGTACCGCCTGAAGGACATGAGCGTGTTCTCCGGCACGGGCGGGGTTCCGCCCCATGCGGCCATGGTCCTCGAGATCCTGGACGGCGAGACCGTGGCCGAGGTGCGCCGCCATTCGTCCTTTGGCGAGGGGCCTGTGGACGCCCTGTTCAAGTGCATCGGGGCCATGGTGGGCTACGCGCCCGCCCTGGACCGCTTCCAGATCAACGCCGTCACCGGGGGCACGGACGCCCAGGCCACGGTGACCGTGCGCATCGAGCATGAGGGAAAGAGGTCGGTGGGACGCGGCACCAACGAGGATATTCTCGTGGCCAGCGCCATGGCCTTCATCAACGCACTGAATCGTTTGGAGAAAATGAGGGAGGAGAAGAGCGAATGTCCCACAATTTAGCCGAAAAAATTCTGCAGGCGCACACGGATGAGGAAATCACCCGCGCCGGGCAGATCGTCACCTGCCGCGTGTCCCTGGTCCTGGCCAACGACATCACAGCGCCCCTGGCCATCAAGTCCTTCAAGGGCATGGGCGCGACCAAGGTCTTTGACAAGGACAAGGTGGCACTGGTCTGCGACCACTTTACGCCGAACAAGGACATCGATTCCGCCGAGCAGGTCAAGGTGGTGCGCGAGTTCGCCCGCGAAATGGGCGTGACGCACTACTACGAGGGCGGCGACTGCGGCGTGGAGCACGCGCTCCTGCCTGAACTCGGTCTGGTCGGCCCCAGGGACATCGTGGTCGGCGCGGACAGCCATACCTGCACCTACGGCGGCCTCGGGGCCTTTGCCACGGGCATGGGCTCCACCGACATCGCCGGGGCCATGGCCCTGGGCGAGACCTGGTTCAAGGTGCCGCCGACCATCCGCGTGGAGTACGACGGCCAGCTGGAGCCCTTTGTCGGGGCCAAGGACTTGATCCTGCACCTCATCGGCCGCCTCGGCGTGTCCGGCGGGCTTTACCGGGCGCTGGAGTTCGGCGGCTCGGTCATCGACAATCTGAGCATCGAGGGCCGCATGACCATGGCCAACATGGCCATCGAGGCCGGCGCCAAGGTCGGCCTGTTCCCGGCCGACGCCAAGACCCTGGCCTATTGCGCGGCCCACGGCCGCACCGGGGACAAGGCGCTCAAGGCCGATCCCGGCGCGATGTATGAGCAGGAGCTGTCCCTGTCCGTCACCGGCATGGGCCCGCAGGTGGCCTGCCCGCACCTGCCCGACAATGTCCGTGGCGTGGACGAACTGAAAGGCATGCGCGTGGACCAGGCCGTCATTGGCTCCTGCACCAACGGCCGCATCGAGGACATGCGCGAGGCTGCGGCTGTGCTCAAGGGCCATAAGGCGCACAAGAACGTGCGGCTGATCATCCTGCCCGCCACCCCGAAGATCTGGCGGCAGGCCATGGACGAGGGGCTGTTCAGCATCTTCATGGACGCCGGGGCCGTGGTCGGCCCGCCCACCTGCGGACCGTGCCTGGGCGGCCACATGGGCATCCTGGCCGGGGGCGAGCGCTGCATCTCGACCACCAATCGCAACTTCCGGGGCCGCATGGGCAGCCTGGAGAGCGAGGTCTATCTGGCCAGCCCGGCGGTTGCCGCGGCCAGCGCCGTGGCCGGTGAGATCATTCATCCTGGCAAGCTGTAGGCCCGGCAAACTGTAAGCCTACACGTTGTAAGAATATTGCGAAGCAAATCCCCGCCCGAGGACGCGTTCCGGGCGGCGCACAAGGAGAGAGATATGCTCGTCACAGGCAAGGTGCACAAGGTCGGTGCGCACATCGACACCGACGCCATCATCCCGGCCCGGTTCCTGGTGACCACGGATTCCGCGGTCCTGGGCTCCAACTGCATGGAGGGGCTGGAGCCCGGCTGGGTCAAGCGCGTGCAGAAGAACGACATCATCGTGGCCGACGAAAACTTCGGCTGCGGCTCATCCCGGGAGCATGCCCCCATCGCCATCCTGGGCGCGGGCATCCCCATCGTGGTGGCCAAGAGCTTCGCCCGCATCTTCTACCGCAACGCCTACAACATGGGCCTGGTGCTGCTGGAAGTGGGCGACGACGCGGACAAGCTGCGCGACGGCGACCAGCTCGAGGTGGACCTCGACGCCGGGCAGATCAAGAACCTGACCACCGGTGCGACCGTGGTCTGCGCTCCTGTGCCCCAGTCCATGCAGGACCTCCTCGACGCCGGGGGCCTGGTGCCCTACGTCAAGAAGCGTCTGGCCGCGAAGCAGTAGGGGGTTGACAATGAAAATCTGCGTCATGCCCGGAGACGGCATCGGCCGTGAGATCGTGGCCCAGGCCCTGCGGGTGCTGGACAAGGTCGGGGCCAAGTTCGGCAAGAAGTTCGAGACTGAGGAAGCCCTCATCGGCGGCTGCGCCATCGACGCCACGGGCGTTCCCCTTCCAGACGAGACGGTGCGCCTGTGCAAGGCCTCCGATGCCGTGCTGCTGGGCGCGGTGGGCGGGCCGAAGTGGGACACCATCGACCCGTCCATTCGTCCAGAGAGGGGATTGCTCGGCATCCGCAAGGAACTGGGGCTGTTCGCCAACCTGCGGCCCGCCAGCCTGTTCCCGGAACTCCAGCATGCCTGCTTCCTGCGGCCCGACATCGTGGCCAAGGGCATCGACCTGCTGGTGGTGCGTGAGCTTACCGGCGGCGCGTACTTCGGCACGCCCAAGGGCATCGAGGTGCGCGACGGCGAGCGCGTGGGCTTCAACAACATGATCTATTCCGAGCACGAGATCCGTCGGATAGCCAAGGTCGGCTTCGAGGCCGCGCGCAAACGCCGGGGGCAGCTCTGCTCCGTGGACAAGGCCAACGTGCTGGACGTTTCGCGCCTGTGGCGCGAGGTGGTCATCGAGGTGTCCAAGGACTTCCCGGACGTGGACTTGAGCCACATGTACGTGGACAACGCGGCCATGCAGCTGGTGCGCGATCCCTCGCAGTTCGACGTCATCGTCACCGAGAACCTGTTTGGCGACATTCTGTCCGACGAGGCCTCGGTCATCACCGGGTCCATCGGCATGCTGCCCTCGGCCTCGGTGGGCGCGGGCAAGCCCGGCCTGTTCGAGCCCATCCACGGCTCGGCCCCGGACATCGCGGGCCAGAACAAGGCCAACCCGTTGGCCACCATCCTGTCCGTGGCCATGCTGCTGCGCTATACCAGTGACGATATGGCCGATGAGGCCGCCGCCATCGAGGCCGCCGTGCAGAAGACCCTCGCGCAGGGCTACCGCACCGGCGACATCCGCGAGGACGGCTGCAAGCTGGTGGGCTGCGTGGAGATGGCCGACGCCGTGCTGGCGAACCTGTAGCAGCAACACACACTCCGTTCGAATCGACGGGGGGCCGGGCAATCGGCTCCCCGTTTTTTCTTGACGCCTGTGCAACTCTGTTGCATTGATGCTGCAACAGAGTTG